>JAVBPQ010000155.1:0-34617 GCA_031549525.1 Clostridiaceae bacterium
TTGCTACGCTCCCTTAATTTAAAATTTAGTCTATTATTAAATGAGTATTTTAAAGATTAGAGAATTATGATAAAAATAAAAAATGCACTTACTATAAGTTTAAGTGCATTTTTTATTAATTTTTCTAAATATAATATAAAAAAGTAAAGGAAACTTATTACTTTTTTGTATCATTTCTATTTACTGAGTAAAAATCTAATAATTTCTTAAAAAAGATCATTTTACAATTTGAATTCTCTTTTATAACCCTCAAATTCTGATTTAGTACAATATACACTGTGATCCTTTGTTATTTCCCTAATCTCATATGGCTCATTTTCTTTATTAAACTCACTTTCATCATAGGTTAAATAACCTCTGTGCTTTTCATAATATGGGTCAGGGACAGGAATAGCAGAGAGAAGAGCTTTTGTATATGGATGAATTGGATTTTTAAATATTTCATCTGGAGATCCAGTTTCAACAATCTTTCCTCCATACATAACTGCTACATAATCTGAAAAATATTTTACAACAGATAGATCATGGGCTATAAATAAAATAGTTAAGCCAAACATCTTCTTAAGCCTATTTAAAAGATTTAAAACTTGAGCTTGAATGGATACATCAAGAGCTGATATAGGTTCATCTGCAATTATTATCTTAGGGCTTGATATCAGTACCCTTGCTATGCCTATTCTTTGCCTCTGACCTCCTGAAAATTCATGAGGATATCTTGTCAAATGATCCTTTGAAAGACCAACTAAATTTAACATTTCAATGACTTTCTTTGTAAGCTCATTATCATCTTTTAAAATCCCGTTTATAATAAGCCCTTCTCCTATGATCTCCTTAATCGTCATCCTTGGATTTAAAGAAGAAATAGGATCTTGAAATATCATCTGTATACCTTGAGTAACCTTTTTTCTAAGTTCAGAAGTTAATTTTCCTGAAATCAATTCGTCATTAAAATATACCTCTCCAGAAGTTGGTTTATAGAGTCTTATAATCGATCTTCCTGTTGTAGTCTTTCCACATCCTGATTCTCCAACAAGTCCAAATGTTTGACCTTTTTTAATCTGAAATGATATGCCATCCACAGCTTTTACTATGACCTTGTTCCGCCCAAAGCCACTTTTAAAATGTTGTTTTAAATCCTTCACATCTAATACTACTTCATTCATAGAACTTCCCCCTTACGCTTCTTGCTATTTTCGATTCTCCTTATGAGAGAAGAGGGCATTTTCATTATAGGTGCTTTTGGATGTAAAAGCCAAGTTGCTGCAAAATGAGTATCAGTGATTTTAAACATTGGAGGTTCCATCTTATAATCTATCTCAATAGCATAAGGATTTCTCTCTGCAAAGGCATCTCCTTTCGGAGGTATCAACATATTTGGCGGAGTACCTTGAATCACAGGAAGCTCTTCTCCCTCTTCTATATCCATATCAGGCATAGAAGACATGAGGCTCCAAGTATATGGATGCCTTGGATCGAAGAAAATCTCCTCAGACTTTCCATATTCAACTAACTTTCCTGCATACATAACTGCTACCCTATCCGCTATATGGGCAACAACTCCTAAATCATGAGTTATAAAAATAGTAGAAAGCCCTCTTTCCTCTTGCATCTTTTCAATGAGCTTTAAAACTTGCGCTTGAATAGTCACATCCAATGCTGTAGTAGGTTCATCACATATTAAAATCTCAGGGTTTGAAGCAAGTGCAATAGCTATGACTATGCGCTGTCTCATCCCTCCAGAAAATTGAAAAGGATATTGTTCATATCTTTTTTCAGCATTTATAATACCAACACTTTTCATCAGCTCCAAGGATTTTTCCTTTGCATCTTTTTTGTTTAGTTTATGCTTTAACAAAAATATCTCAGCAATCTGCTTTCCAACCTTTACAACAGGATTTAGAGCAGAAAGAGGATCTTGAAATATCATAGAAATTTCCTTTCCTCTTACCTTTTCCCACTCCTTCTCACTTAAGGAAAAAAGATTTTTTCCCTTATAAATAGCCTCTCCTTTTTCTATAGATGCAGTATTTGCAAGTATTCCCATTATAGCCCTATTTGTAACTGATTTACCTGAACCTGATTCTCCAACTATTGCAAGGGTTTCCCCCTTATATAAATCAAAATTCACTCCCCTCACAGCCTGAACCTTTCCAGCATAGGTATTAAATGAAACTGTTAGATCTTTTACTTGTAAGATTTTCTCTTTATTATCCATAATTCACCTCTATCCTATTGCCTTAAAGCGGGGTTAAAAGCATCTCTTAATCCATTTCCTAAAAGGTTAAAGGAAAGCATTAATAGCACTATTATAATACCAGGAGATATTATCATAAATGGAAAATCTATAAGTTGTTTTTGTCCATCTAGTAAGAGAGTTCCTATGGAAGGCTCTGGTGCTTGTATTCCAAGTCCTAAATAAGATAATCCAGCCTCTTGAAATATTACAGAAGGTACAGTAAGCGCACAGACTGTAATCAAAGTGCCAATAGCATTTGGCAGTATATATTTATACATTATACGCCTGTCTTTTGCTCCCATAGTTCTAGATGCTAAAACATATTCCATACCTTTATATCTATAAAACTGTATCCTAACTGAATAAGCCATGCCTATCCAACCAGTTAAAATAAAACAGAACATTAAGGAACTTAAACTTGCTCCTAAGAACATTATTATCAAAATAGTAAGAGGTAAAGTTGGAATAGAATTTATTATCTCCATAGCTCTTTGGATAAAATAATCTATCCATCCTCCATAGTAACCTGCAATAGATCCTACAATAAGCCCAATAGATAAATTTATAATAACAACAAATACCGCAAGTATAAGTGATATCCTTGTTCCCATCCATACCCTTGAAAATATATCTCTTCCTAGCATATCAGTTCCAAACCAATGATATACATTCTCCGCATCCATGTATTTATAATAATTTATCTTTATCCTAAGCATATCAGTAGTTCTGCCCTTTGAAACAAACTTATATTCTTCCACTATTTTGATTAAAAAATCCTTGTACTTTTCCAAATTAGCCTTTTGAATCTTTATAGTCAAAGACCCATCAAATAAACCAATGCTTTCAAGTCCTTTAATCCTTGGAGGCATATTTATAAGAGCATGATTTTGCTTTAAATAATCATATCCGCTCAAGTATGGTCCTATTATAGCCATTATGATTATAAATGATATTATACAAGCTGCTACAACTGAAACCTTTTTTCTAACAAATCTATTTAAAACATCCTTTGAATAGCTTATAGATTCCGTCTTAAACCCTTCATCTTTAATCAATTCCTTCTTTTCTACCCTTTTAAACTCATCTTCTTTTAAATTCAATATATCCAAGCTTAATTCTTCACCGTTTTCTAAATAAACTTTATCATGCATCTTTTCCACCTCCCATCCTTATACGAGGATCTAAAAATCCATAAGATAGATCTCCTGCAATTGCCATAGTAAGTCCAATTACCACATAAAAATATATAACTCCTAAAGTCAATTGATGATCTTTTGAATTTATAGCATCTAGCATGATTTTACTAAGACCAGGTACTCCAAATATGTTTTCAATGACAATAGATCCATTTAATAAATAAATACATAGATATAAAAATTGTGCAGCCATAGGAACGCAAGCATTTCTAAGAGCATGCCTAGTTATGGTCTGACCATATGTCAATCCCTTTGTCTTTGCAAGGAGCATATAATCAGATGTTAAAGCTTCAGATAGTTCAGCCCTTAACATCCTTGAAATTGAAGCTATATTTCCAAAACTTAACGCCATAATAGGCATTATCATGGAAATAAATTTTGAAAATGTAAGCTTTGCTTCAGGAGCAAGGAGCATAGGAAGCCACCCTAATTTAAACCCAAGGAAATATTGCAAAAGAGCAGCTATTACAAATGAAGGTACAGAAATAAACAATATCACAAGGCTTGACATAAAATGATCATAAAACCTATCCTTCTTTATAGCCATAGTTATTCCAAAAAATAAACCAAATGGCAATGTAAACATGGCTGCAAATAGGTTTAACTGAATAGTGATAGGAAGCCTTTCAATGATTAAATCCATTACACTTATACCTGGTCTTACAACAAGAGAAGTTCCAAAATCCATATTTAAGTAATTTTTCACAAAATAAACAAACTGAACAGGAAGAGGTTCTTTTAAATGATACTTTGCTTCTATAACCTTTCTTGTAGTTTCTTTTATATTTGGATCTGAAATTATATTTCCAGGCATGGAATACAACACGAAAAAACAAATAATTACGATGATAGCAACTGTAAAAACAACACCAATTAACCTTTGAATTATATATCTAAGCATAAGCACCTCCAAAACCTTAAGCTCACCGCTAGGTAATCTGATTTCAATAGTTTACCTAGCAGTATTTTTTAACACTATTTAAATCTTGCCTGCAAAAATGCAAACTCAAGGAATGGGTCCCCTACTCCATCTTTCATAAGTATTTCAAGCTTATCAGATATGAGCCAGCGATTTCCTCTTGTATATGCAGGAATAAATGTAGCTTCATTATAAATTATCTCTTCCATCCTTGCAGAAGCTTCTATCCTTCCTTGAGGATTTAATTTATAATCTCCAGTTTGGCATCTATAGTATAGTTCATCCCATTCTTTTGCAGCTTCAGGAGATAAAACAGTGTATTGTGTGCTATAAACATCAGGTCCTGAATATACATAGTTGCTGTTTTGCCAAGGTTTTAAAATATTCTGATATATTCCTGCTGTACAAGACATATCATATTTTAAAGAAGTTCTAGCCATATTTTCATAAATAGAAGCATGAGGTACAGCTCTTAACGTCATGGTAAATCTATCTTTTCCAAATAACTCTTGAAAATGATGCTGTATAGCTTCTGCCCATGTCTTCCTTGCATCATCTCCTTCACTATATTGCATTTCAACAGATATAGACTTGCTTCCATTTTCTTCATATGCCTTATCAAAATATGATTTTGCAAGTTCAGGATCAAATCCAGTATCAGTTAATTCATGACCATCCATCTTTATCGCTTTAGCTTCTGGTAAATCCCTAAACTTAAGCCTGTTTTCTGGGTTCTTAGGATCAAGTATTGTAGCCATATCTGAGTAATGATATGGATTTGGTTTGTTAGTTGAAAAAGCTACTTTTACCAAACTTGCCCTATCAAATCCCCAATACATAGCATATCTAAAGTTATAGTTTGCTAAGATTGGATTTGTCGTAGATTGTGAGTTAATAAATATTCCAAAGTTATCAGGTGTATAGGAATAATATACATCAGGATATTCTTCATACTCTTTAGTATTAGCTATAACTGCGTCTATCTCTCCCTTTTCATACATCTGAATCTTTGTAGCAGATTCTGTAGCAACACTTACTTGAATCCTGTCAGGAGTATATAATCCCTCAGCGTAAGGAGATCCGCCTTTTCTCTTTTCATATTCCATATATTGCCCATCGATGAATTTCGCAAGCCTATATGCACCTGATGATACAAATTTTTCAGGAGTTGTGCCATAAGAATTCTCTGTCTTATCTGCATTAAAGCAACTTTCGTACATCTTCTCATTGACAGCACTGCATCCAACAAAAGCTAATGTCTCCAATATTTCGTCTACAAACTCTGGTATATAAATATCTTCACAGGTAAGCTCTAATTCATACTCTCCAGTAGCTTTTATACCTACATTATCCCAATTTGTCTCTTCACCTGTATAATATTTTTCAGCTCCTTGAAGTAAATACATAGAATTATAATTCCTGTTTGCAAGCTTTGGATCAAGGAGCATCTTCCAAGAATATACAAAGGTTTGTGCATTTATTGGGCTTCCATCCTCAAATGTATAACCTTCTTGGATCTTTATCTTCCAAACCTTATTCTTTCCGTCAGTGTTTTCTGGCATACCATCTGCAAGTTCAGGAGCCCATATCCATGTTTGTTTTTCTTCCGAGTAAATCCTCTTATATAGATTTACATTTACCCAAAGAAGTTCTGCATACTCAAGGGCTGATTCAGCTCTATGAGGGTTGTATGTGGTACAAGATGTTGATTCAGCTATCTTTAAAATAGCTTCCCCTCCAGTGGATTGTGCAGATGTTGTGTCTTGGGAGCTTGTAGTATTTTCAGCTGATGCAGATGTAGTATCTTGAGAAGTAGCATTTTGAGTATTGCCATTAGATGTAGATGGCTGACCACAAGATGCAAATGTAAATAAAGTTACAAGTATTAGTGCAATGCTTTTTGAACTAAAACGCTTCATAATTGTTCCTCCTAAATCTTAGTTTAATATTGCTAAAACCATCAAGTAAGAAAGAAATAAAAAGATAAAACCAAATATATAATAATATTTTCCAGACTTTTTATATTTTTCTGAAGTAATTAAAAGCGTAAATTCAGCAAAGCTCATAGTCTCAACTTCTTTATAACGCTTGCTATATGCACCTGATTTTAATTTATAACTAAAATACCTGAAAGTCTTGAACAATCCAATATTATGAATATAGGTAGAAAGACCCATTGACAAATAAATAAGGCCCATTAAAAAAATTCCGTTTATTAAATTTGTGTAAAAATCAATGTGCCTATTTATATACATATAAATAGATATGAATAAAAATGCGACTATTAAAAGAAATAAAGGCTTGTTTATATGTATAGATCTAAGTTTAGATAACTTATTAAAGACATAATTCAAAATATCATATCCTTTCAAAAGTAAACAAAAATATTACATCTAATTGTAAATCTAAACCTTAAATATTAATGTTTTTATAAATAATATACTTAAATACGAAATAATTGTCAATAAAAGCTATACTATGTGATATTCTTTATACATTAAACAGCTTCTAAAATAGATTGGTCAGTTCATTTTATATAGGACATAATCTACTTAGATAAAATAACTATCATTTACCATAACTAAAAATTTAACATCTTCATTTAAGATCTCTCTTAACTCTTTAAATCCAAAACTCTTATATGCTCGTATAGCTCTTATGTTAAAACATCTAACTTCAAGCATGATTGGTTTTTTTAAATAATTCATTTTAGCAAAATTTAATATAATAGGCATAGCTTTATAACTATAGCCTATGCCGCAATAATCAGGTTTTAAACCTATCCCAAATTTCAAAAACTCATCTTTTTCTATAAATCTAAAATACCCAATTAACTTGTCTAATTCATACAAAGAATAAAATTCCTTATTTCTTCTTAGTTCATTGGTAATGCCAATATTTAGCTCCAATGCTTTATTCCAATTTGGTAAATTATATACAGAGTATTCTTCAGGGTATTTCCACGAACACACTTCCTTTGCTTCTTCTTCTAAAAAAGTTTTTATAATGATATTCTCCATAAACTTTTAATCCCTCAAATTATTATAACATACCTTAGATACTCATATTAAATTAAATTTAAAACAAAAACAGCAGTTTCTGTTCTCATCATTTATCCTTTTATTAATGATTACGAAGCTGCTGATGCTTTATTATTCATGTGCCTTTTACTTTTAAAACTTTATCTTGCATGATTCTCTCCTTTTTTTATTTTAATCAAGTATCTCAATATAACCTAAAGTACCATTTATACGAACATGTTGACCATTTTTAAGTTTTTTAGTCACATTATCAACGCCAACTACAGCAGGAATACCATACTCTCGTGCTATAACAGAGCCATGAGTCATAACTCCTCCAATTTCCACAACAAGCCCTGTAATCGATTGAAATAAAGGTGTCCAACCAGGATCAGTAAATGGAGCGACCAATATATCACCTTTTTTAAGGTTTGCATCTTTTGGATGCATTACTATGGATACAATACCTTCTACCACCCCTGCAGATACAGCAGTACCTATCAATGCATCCTTAGGTATATTTTCCCTATGAATCTCCCCTTCAATTATCTCTCCATTGCTCGTTATAACCCTTGGAGGAGGTATATCTTTAAATCGCCTAAACTCTTCTTTACGCCTTTTTATAAGCTGTTTTGCATCAAAAGCTCCATTGTTATCTATTAAAATTTCGAGCTCTTCAATATCTAAAAAAAATACATCATAAATGTCATCAAGAATTCCTTTATGGCACAATTCTTTGCTTTCCTCTAATATAAATTTTCTACATAAAAATGTAAGCCTTATGATTAAATATTTAGGAAACTCACGAAGTCCAACAGTATTTCGAAATAATTGTATCTGTTTTTTAATACTTTTAGCATGTAAATTTCCAAAAGGAGTACGTTTTATGCGGTTTATTAAGTCATCTATATAATCCCTTGCTTCTTTTTCTCCTTCATGGTTTCGAAGGCGATGTTCCTGGTATTTGTTAGAATTTAAGTGACTTAATATGGATGGCATCAGCATAGATGGTTTATCCTCATAACGAGGGTTTGATATATCTATCTCACCAGGAGCACGGGCACCATATTCTTCCATAAATTCATTTAACTCCTTCAAAAATGCACAAGAATCAGGAATTGATTTTAGTTTTTCATAAAAATCTTCATCTTTAGCTGACTGCAAATAATCAATAAGTGCATCATTCCCTCGCACTTTGTCTGCAAGATCTCCTATTTTAAGACCCATTTCACTTGTTACATTTCCATGTACAGAACGGCTTAGCAAGCTTTCATTTAACTCCTCTTTTAATATTTTATATACCTGCTTTTGAATGGAAGGCAAAATAAAAAAAGAAATTGGCACATTGATCATAGTTTTAAAAATAGAGAAAATAGAATTCCCAATACTCACTCTTATTTCATGAATACGCTTGCTTCCTTTTAGTTCATTAAATTTTTTCTCTTCTTTCTTTAAAAACTCCTTCATAAATTTAAATACTTCATCTATTATTAATTCAGGATTTTTAAAATATATCGTATGAATTAATATAGGTGTGCCTCTTAAGTAATAAGGCAGTACAGGTTTAAATGCCTTAAATACTGGATAAAATCCTTTACTTGATCTAGCCTTATCTTTTAAATATTCTTCAGTTTTAAAGAATTTCTCCATGGCATCGCCCATCTTTTCATCCATTGTTTTCATCTGATTTACAAAATACTTCCTAATAGTTTTATTGTACATCATGGATGTAAAATCAAAAAACATATTAGCTCCACCTTCAGCAAAAATAGCAGATTTATCTTTAGGTTTTTGTTTTAAAAAAGGTATTAAAGTCATCCAAATGCTGTTTGACATTTTAGGCATAGAGGATAACATCATCTGCATATGACCAAAAGAACAATATAAATGAACCTTATCATCTTTAAGATTAGAACTAGGGCATGGATATAGACTTGTTATAGGGCGGCTTTGAAGTATATAGATATTTTCATCTTTAACAGCCCATTCTATATCTTGAGGGCTTTTAAACATATTTTCAATTTTCTTTGAAATCTCAGAAAGCTCTAAAACTTCTTCATCTGTAAGAGAAGGGATCATTTTTTCAGATGAAGAAATCTCAACAACTTCAGTGCCTCCTCTTTCAAGAGGCATTATACTCTTTTCTTTAGAAGAAATTTTTTTTTCAATAATTTTTTTATTTCTTACTTTAAATAAATCAGCTTTTGTAATTCCAGATACTAATGCTTCACCAAGACCAAATCCTGCTTCAATAGATACTGTCATGCGATGTCCTGTGATAGGGTCAGCTGTAAAAAGAATACCACTTTTCTGAGGAAACACCATTTTTTGAATAATCACAGCAAGCTCTGCATCTTTAAATCCTTGAGCATTTCGATATATACAAGCTCTATCTGTATATAAGGATATGAAACATTTTTTTATTGCATTTATTACATTATTTACACCAATGATATTTATAAAAGTTTCCTGCTGTCCTGCAAAAGATGCATTTGGAAGATCTTCTGCGGTAGCACTAGAACGAATAGCATATGCATTCTCTTCTCCATATTGCTTAAGCTTATTTGTAACGCTTTCTATAATTTCCTCTGGCATGTATATTTTATCTAGATTTTCACGTATTAAAGCTGCAATCTGAACAATTTGTTTAGAATCTTTTGCATTTGATAACTGTTCTGTCAACAATGAAAATTCCATACTCTTTTGTATGAATTTTTTAAATCCATGAGTTGTAACTACAAAACCTAAAGGTACATTAAATGAATTATTATAAAGATACCCTAAATTTAACGCTTTTCCACCTACAAGCTTTAGATCATCATTTTTATTTAAATCATTATTTTTAATCTGTGAAAAATCAACAACATAAACCATAGCATTCACCCCTTTTAAAATAAAAAACCTGTCTATTAATTTAAGTTTACCAATATAATTGATTTTCTTCATCTCATATGTTAAAATTAATCAAATTATAAAAAAGGTGGTGAGAGGTATGATAAATTATATATATAGAGGTATTGCATCCAATGGAGCACTTTTAGGGTACAATTCTGCCCTTTTTCAAGTCCTCATGGCATCTTCTTCCTATATACAGGATAAGTCTGCCCATTTGAATGCCTCTTGCTGCAAACGTATCTTAATCTAATTTCTAGATATGTATTATTGCCCAAGGCATTTAATGAGCCTATGGGTATTTTTTATGCCCAAATTCAAAAGGTCAATAGCCCAATAGCTAAAGCTAGGGCTTATAAAAGTTCAAATGAAAGAGGGATATTTATGAATTTTAAAATTAAAAAATATATCAAGACCGCAGATATGGCATTAAAAGAAAAAACTAATGGAGGTTTATTCTATTTATTCCCTAATATTTTAATTCAAATCTTTTATCTAATCCCACTGCTATTTTTATGGAGAGTCGTGATGAATAAAGGTATAGATGTAGGTATGAATATAGATCAAATGCTCACCTATACTTATATAAGCTCACTTTTCTCTGAGCAGCTAGTAGTTAAGACAGTGGCATCAGGTTGGTTATCCGAAGGAATTTTATCAAAACTGTACTCAAGACCTATATCAGTTTTTGGACAAATCATCGCTCAAACAATAGGAAGC
Source organism: Clostridiaceae bacterium (assembly GCA_031549525.1). GTDB lineage: Bacteria > Bacillota > Clostridia > Clostridiales > Clostridiaceae > WQUF01. Next base: position 10,984 of record JAVBPQ010000155.1, read on the forward strand.
TGGATACCTATGCTTTTGGCATTTTCTCTGCCTATGGCAATAATGGCTCCTATATTTAAAATAAATATAATCCCCCATTCTCCATGGTTTTTTATAAGCATGATCCTGTGCATCTCCTTAGGATTTTCTATAGATTTTTTATTTGCTTCTTTGACCATAAGACTTCGAGGGATGACCTGGATTTCAAATGTAATAAGGATGGCTATAGTATCATTTTTTTCAGGAACTGTTATACCTTTTAAATTGATGCCCTTTGGGCTTTCTCATATTTTAACCTATCAACCCTTTGGAAGCTTAGGTGGAGCACCTCTTTCAATTTTTACAGGGACAGCAAGACCTTTTGATATTATATTTATCCAAGTGCTTTGGAATATGATCTTATGGCCTTTAGCAATTTTAATTTTTAAAAAATCTCAAGAAATAATGGTAAGTTTTGGAGGTTAATTTATGTTTAAAAGAATAATAAAACTATATTTAATAGCTGCCAAGATGGATTTAGCTTGGATCTTAAGAGATACAAAATATGCACTTTTAGCATTTTGTGCAGATATTTTGCTTAATATATCAATGGTTACAGGAATATTTTTAATAGCTGTTAGATTTGATGGAATCGGAGATATGAATAAATATGAAGTGCTCTTTATGCTTTCCTATGTCACCATCATAACTGGAGCTTTTATACTCTTTTGTGCAGGAAACAATGGTCATATAAGCCGTATAATTGGAAGAGGACAGCTTGACCATATGTTTATACAACCTCTTCCTCTAAAAGTGCAGCTACTTACCTCAGGCTTTATCCCTTTTTCAGGCAGCAGCAATTTAATTGCAGGGATTGGAATAATGATAATTTCCATTAAAAATTTAACAATTTCCATTACATGGTGGTGGATATTATCTTTAATAGCCCAAATTTTAATCACAATGATAATAATAGTTGCACTATCTTATTTATTTTCATCCATAGCCTTTTATGCTCCTGTTCAAGCTGAAGAAATATCAAGCTATATAATAGATTCCACAGGATATATAAGCACATTTCCTCTTTCAGGTATGCCCTTTTACTTGCAGATTCCGCTTATGACCATAATGCCCACAGGACTTATGGCATGGTTTCCATCCCTTGTGCTTTTAAAAAAGACACCGCTTAATCTCCCAAATACCTACCCTCTTCTCATAGCTGCTATTTTTATGATCTTAGCTAGTTTTTTCTTTAGAAGAGGATTAAATCATTATATTAAAAGAGGGGCAAATAGATATGTACCATATGGATACCGCCGTTAATATGAATAAAGTCACAAAGACATTTTTGCAGTGGCAAAGAGAAAATACAACAAAAAGCATAATAAAAAATCTATTAAAACCTGAGAAAAAGACGATAATAGCATTAGATGATGTATCTTTTAAAATTAAAAAGGGTGAATTTGTTGCTTACGCTGGTCCAAATGGAGCTGGAAAGAGTACTACAATGAAGCTTCTATGCGGTATGCTATTACCTAAAGAAGGTGAAATATCTGTCTTAGGCATGTCTCCTAAAGAAAATAGGATAAAGCTTATGGATAAAGTTGGTGTGTTATTTGGCAATAGAACTGAACTTTGGTGGGATCACCCAATAATCCAAAGCTTTGAGTGGAAGAAAGTAGTTTGGAATATACCAGATGATATATACAATAAAAACCTTAACCTTGTAATAGAGCTTCTAGATATCAAGGATATCATGAAGACATTTGCAAGAGAATTAAGCCTTGGTCAACGCATGAAGGCTGATGTAGGGCTTATGCTTTTACACGATCCTGAATTAATTTTATTAGATGAACCTACTTTAGGCCTTGATGTTGTTGCAAAAAGACAGATGATAGATTTTTTAAAAAGAATAAACAAAGAGAATAAAGTTACAATAATAGTAACAAGCCATGATATGGATGATTTAGAAGAGATGGCACAGAGAATTTTAATGATTTCAAAAGGAAAGATAGTCTTTGATGGAGATTTTAATGGACTTAGAAGCTTAACAGGAAATTTATCAAGAGTGAGGATTGAGACAAACAATATAGAATCCCTCTCTATTGATGGATGCAAACTTATATCAAAAAAAGGATATATTTCTGAATGGGAAGTAGACCTTACAAAGGTTCCTATTAAAGAGTTGTTTTATAAAATATCACTTCTTAATCATGTAAAAGATGTGGAAATTAAAAAAGCCCCTATTGAGCAAGTTATATCAGAATTATATAAAACCTGGAAATAGAAAGTTTTAGCCATACCCTTGAAAAATGTAAACTTTTAAAATATAATTAAATTAAATAAAAAAGAGCTAGGGGTGCTATAAGCTGAGAAATGAGATATCATTAACCCTTGACCTGATCTGGATAATACCAGCGTAGGAAAGCAAATTAAGAATTATAGCACATTCTCTTTGAATGTGCTTTTTTAATTGTAATCATCAGGTGAGCTCTTAAGTTTAGGAGGCGCATTATGATTGATTTACTGTACTCTTTACTATTGATTTTTGCCATGTTTGCTGTGATGCTTTTTGTGTTTAAAGTAAAAAAAGTTAAACTTACTGTAAGGATAATATGCCAAGTTGGAGCTGTAGTTGCTTTATCTACAGTTCTTAAAATGGTTAAAATCGTTACTCTTCCTCAAGGCGGAAGCGTAACTTTAGGAAGCATGGTCCCTGTGATTTTTTTATCTATGGTATTAGGATGGCCTTATGGTATATTAACTGGTCTTTTAGTTGGAATTACAGATTTAATCTTAAATCCATTCATTGTACACCCTGTTCAATTATTGCTAGATTATATATTTGCTTTTATGTTCTTAGGGCTTAGTGGAATGTTTAGAAAAAATAAGCTTCTAGCATGTATTGTGGGAATAGGTGGAAGGTTTATCTGTCATGTGCTAGCTGGGGTCATATTCTTTTCCTCTTATGCAGGTGATACAAACCCTCTTCTTTATTCAATTTTGTATAATGGAAGTTATTTAGGAGTAGAATTAATACTCACTGTGTCTATATTATACTTTATGCCTTTTGAAAGACTAAAAAGAATACTTATAAGAGAAGAAAGTATTGTAAAGAATATATAAAAGTGTGGAGCAGATTGATGAATTCTCTGCTCCACACTTTATTATTATTTTAAAACTTCCTTTGCAAATGCCACCACATCTTTCATATCCTGATCATTTGGTCGATTTCTATTTGAAAATAGAAATTTCCCTTTGCAACTAAACGACTTCTCTAAAACCTCAATATTCTTCTTATCAAGGATATCCTTAACCTTTTGATAAATAGATTTTCCACTAGCTGATGTGCTAAAAACTGCAACCTTTTTTACCTTAGTATTATCAAGGGTTTCAAGAAAATCTTTGAGTTTTTTATCCATATTTCCAGCATAGACAGATCCACCTAGAAATAATATATCTATAGTATTTTTCATAGCTTCATCAGTGGTTTTAGCTACAGTTTTTAATGAACTTGCAATAGCATCTGCAAGTTTTTTTGTGTTTCCTGACCTTGAATAGTACCTAACTTCAACCTTCATCAAGCCATCCCCTTTAACAATAATTTACCCTCAAAATTTATGTTCATTATAAGTTACATAATTTTTGTTGTCAATGATTTGACCCCTCACAAATAATCTATGATAGTCTTTCTGCATTTATATCTGTTATTTTGATATAATTGATGGGATAATAATATTATAACAGATTAAGGGGGGAAATTATGAGACTTGCATCCTGGAATGTTAATGGATTAAGGGCTTGTTTAAAAAAAGATTTCATGGAATCATTTTATAAAATAAATGCAGATATATTCTGTCTCCAAGAGACTAAAATGGAACAAGGTCAAACTGAAATAGACCTTAAAGATTATATTGAATACTGGAATAGTGCTGAAAAAAAAGGTTATTCTGGCACTGCAATATTTACAAAAGTTAAACCACTCTCTGTTTTATATGGAATGAATATAGAAGAGCATGATAAGGAAGGCAGAATTATAACACTTGAATTTGAAAAATTCTATCTAGTAAATGTATATGTTCCAAATACTCAGCGAGAGCTTACAAGGCTTGATTATAGAATGAAATGGGAAGATGATTTTAGAAATTATGTTTTAAATTTAGATAATAATAAACCTGTAATAATATGTGGAGACCTCAATGTTGCTCATAAAGAAATAGATCTTAAAAATCCAAAGGCAAATGTAAAAAATGCAGGATTTACAATTGAAGAAAGAGATAAGATGACGCTCCTTTTAAACTCAGGATTTACAGATTTTTATCGCTATCTTAACCCTGATAAAGAGGAGGTCTATACTTGGTGGTCATATATGAGGCAGGCAAGAGAAAAAAATACGGGTTGGAGAATAGATTATTTTATAGGTTCAAATAAGCTTAAAGAATTTATAAGAAAAACAAGTATATATACTGATATCTATGGAAGTGATCACTGTCCAATATCAATAGACATTGATTTTTATTAAGAGGATGAGCTATGGAAAACACATGGTATAAATATATAACCATTGAGGTTTTAGAGAGTTTTAAAAAAGAATATTTAAATCATCTTACGAAAAACCCTAATTCTTCTATAGTTAAAAGGTTTTACGATGAATTTAGATCAAGTTTTATCTATAATACAAATGCAATAGAAGGAAATAGAATAACAGAATATGATACAGCTTATATAATAAATTCAAATACATTTTTAGAAAACTACTCAATGAAAGAAAACATGGAAGTCTTAGGAAGCAATAGAGCATGGAATTATATATTAACCCTTCCAAAAATTAATTTAGATACAATATTAAAAATACATAAGAACATTTTATTTTTTGACATAGAAAATGCTGGAGTTTTTAGAAATTCGCCTGTAAAAATCGGAGATAAACAGATGCTTCCTTTCGAAAAAATAGAAGAAAGCATTTATAGACTTTTAGAATTTAAAGGAAATAGCGGTATTTTTGAATATATTTCTGAATTTCACCTTAGATTTGAAAATATTCATCCCTTTATAGATGGAAATGGTCGAAGTGGTAGAATGCTCATAAATTTAGAACTCCTTAAAAACGGTTATCTTCCTATAAATATTAAATTTAATGATGTAGGCAAATACTATAGATGCTTTAGACAATATGATATATCAAAAAATAAAGGTATACAGGAAATGTTTAATATCATAACAAAATATGAATATGACGAATTAAAAACCTTAAATGAGTTTTATAAAAGATAAAAAGCTGGTATCACATTCACCAGCTCTTTTGTTACTTAGCAGCATTATCTAAAGTTTCTCCTTCAAGCCTATATATAGTCCAACCATCCATAGGCTTTGCTCCCATTGAAAGATAAAAATCTATGCTTGGTTTATTCCAATCCAAAACAAACCATTCCATACGCCCACATTTTCTTTCAACAGTCAATGATGCAACCTTTTTAAAGAGTGCCTTCCCATACCCATTTCCTCTATTTTCTGGTCTTATGTAAATATCTTCTAGATAAATACCTGAGCGCCCTTGAAATGTAGAAAAATTATAAAAAAATAGAGCATAACCTATTGGTATACCATCTAATTCAGCAAGTATAACTTCAGCTTTTTGCTTTGTAAAAATCCACTCTTTAAGCAATCCTTCAGTTGCAACCACCTGATCTTCTAATTTTTCATAAACTGATAATTCTTTTATTAAATCTAAAACAACTCTTATATCTTTTTCTAATGCAAAGCGCATAGTAAATTCATTATTCATTTTAATACCTCAAATCTATTATTTATTCTCCAATTATTTTTACAAGAACCCTTTTATCCCTCATCCCATCAAATTCACCATAAAAAATCTGCTCCCATGTTCCAAAATCAAGCTTCCCATTTGTTATGGCAACCACAACTTCCCTTCCCATTATAGTTCTCTTTAAATGAGCATCACCATTATCTTCAAACCCATTATGTTTATACTGTGAATGAGGTTTTTCAGGAGCAAGCTTCTCAAGCCAAACTTCAAAATCATGATGCAAACCGCTTTCATCATCATTAATAAATACACTTGAGGTTATATTCATTGCATTACACAATAAAATCCCTTCTTTAATACCACTTTCCACTAAACACTCCTCTACTTTTTTAGTGATATTAACAAAATCTCTCCTCCTGTTGATATGCATATTAAGAACTTTTCTATAGTTTTTCATTCTACCCTCCAAAAACTTAATAATTCGATTATAAGACCATAATAGATTTTAGTAAATACTAAAACAAAAATAGATTGCCTGCTGACAACCTATAACTTTAAAAAATTATTCTTCAAGCCTCTTTACTAAATCGTGAAAAGTGCCTGCTCCTCTTGATATGAGTACTCCTGTAAACAATTGCCCTATTATAGGCATATTAAAATTTATTCCAAGAAGACCAAACAAATCACTTCCAGTAAATACAGTAATTGCACAACAAATTGCTAAAGCTAACATCTTATTAATATTGAATTTTCCATTCTCATATATAATCTTCAATTTTTCCACAATAGATTCAGCAAGTAAAGCCAATATGATGAATTTAGAATATACTTCCATATTTAATCTCCTCTTTTAAACTAAATTAGTAATATATTCTATGCATAACTTTAAAAAGAGTCCCAATTACCTGATAAACTGAATTGCATTTTTACAATTTTTAATTTCTATAACCTTACTTAAATTAACATATTCTCCATCACAAGACCAATCTGTATCTCTTTCAAATTCAAAAAAAATATGTTTTACCTTAGAAAATAATATATACTTTTTATCATACTTTTTATGAATGAGCCCATACAATATTCCTCTAAGCTCTAGTGGATTATGTGGATTGCGAATTAATAAAACCTCAAATTTACCATCATTTAAAGAAACTTCATCCTTATTTAGCTGTAGAATACCTCCAATAGATAAACTATTTGATATGCTCCCAAATATAAATTCATCTTCTATTTCAAATTCTTCAGTTTTAATTTTAACTTTATATGGTTTTATATCACCAACACTTTTTATACCATCTAAAATATAAGCAAAATGCCCTAATCTATTTTTAAGCCATTGAGGTGTAGCATAAGATACCTTTGTAAATGCGCCAAATGAAGATACATACGAAAAATAATTTTTATCATTTATAATTCCAATATCATGATAAGTCAATTTTCCATTGTAAATAAATTTTATAGATTTTTTAATATCCTTTGGAATATTAAACGTCCTTGCAAGATCATTAGTTGTACCAGCAGGGATATATCCAATAGGAATGTCATAGTTTATGGACATAAGCCCTGATACAACTTCATTTAAAGTTCCATCTCCTCCACAGCATATCATCATATCATAATTTCTTGCTTCACTATTTACAAAATTTGTAGCATCACCTTTTGCATTTGTAATAAGTGGTGTAACATTGTGATAGTATTTTTTAAGTAAAGTTACTATCTCTTCTATATTATTTTTGCTCTTTTTTTTACCTGCCGTAGGATTGATTATCAATAAAACTTTACTCTCTTCATTTAACATAAAAATCACCTTTTTAAGTTAATAAGCCAATTTATAAAAGCTTAACGATGACCGCATCGCTTTGGATGATGTGAAAGCTCACCATCCTCTATATAATTACATAACAATTCCAATCCTTTTCTTAAAGATATTTTAGGCTCCCATCCTAATAATGATTTTACCTTTGAAATATCTAAAACAGATCTCTTAACATCTCCAATTCTTGGACCTTTTATAGTTATGTCTAAACTGCTATTGAACACGCTTTTTACTTCATTGTATATATCTAATATAGGAATCTCCTTCCCATTTCCTATATTGAGTATTTCATTAGTGATGGTTTTACTTACGATTAAATTAATATCCACAACATCTTGTACATAGATATAATCCCTAGTACACCCTCTTGGCATATCATCATAAGTCATAAGCACTGATTCCTTTTGATTTAAAATATTATTTACAAAAATAGGAATAACACCGCATTCACCAGCTGCAACCTGCCTTGGTCCATATACATTTGAATATCTAAGTATAGTGTATCCGAAACCATAAATTTCTGAATAAACTTTAATATAATTTTCTCCTGCAAACTTGTTTATTGCATATGGGGACTTAAGCTGTGGAAAATCAGTCTCACGAGATTTATCTTCTCCAATTATTTCTTTTGACAAAGCTCCACCTGAGGAAATATATATAAAATTCTCTATTTTATATATTTTAATTAAGTCTAAAATAATTAAAAGAGCTTTAAGATTGATATCTAAATCCTTAATGGGATCTTCTACTGATGCTGGTACAGATTTTTGTGCTGCATGATGATTAATAATAGCTGGCTTATGCAGTTCAAATACTTTTTTTAATCCCTCATAATCACTTATATCTTGTTTATAAAAATAGACCTTTTTATTATCTATAAGATGCTCAATATTTTTCTTATTTCCAGATGATAAATCATCCACTATAACTACTGTATAACCAGATTTATAATAATTTTCAACTAAATGCGACCCTATAAAACCAGCTCCACCAGTTATCAACACAGTTTTATCCATAAAAAACCTCCACTATCATCAAATTTAAACTACTATATTTATGAATTCTTGCACTTCTCTATTATTATACTTCAAATATTATAAAAGTATTATAAATAGTAATTTTTTAAAAATATTTTACAATTGATAATAATTATTATATAATTATTACAACAATTATTATTTGAGAGAGATGTTTAAAGCCAGTGTTGTAATAAAATGTTAGGAGGAATTTCTATGATGGAAATGGCAACTCTATTTAAAAAAAATAAATTAAAGCTCACACCTCAAAGACTTGCTATTTATAATTTTCTAAAAAGCACAAAAACCCATCCATCTGCAGATGAAATATATAAATCGATCTATAATGATTATCCCACAATGAGTTTAGCAACTGTCTATAAAACCCTTAAAACCCTAGTTGATGTGAGATTAGTAGATGAGTTAAATTTAGGTGAGGGAAATTTTAGATATGATTGCAGTGATACACCTCATTCTCACTTTTTCTGTAATAAATGCAACAAGATTGAAGATATAGAATTATCCTCATTGCAAGCTATAAGAACAGTTGTAGAAAAAGAAACAAAAAATAAAATTGATACTTGCAATGTATATTTATTTGGAACTTGTAAAAAATGTTTAAACAAAAGTTGATTTTTTAAGCTACAAGAACCACTCTGTTACAAAGCAAAAATAACTTAAAAGAAAGCGAGTCTGTAAAAAGGCTCGCTTTTTAGTACTCTAAAATACACATTTTACTTTAAAGAATAAATTTATTATAAAACCTACAATTAACTAAAAATTTTAATATAAAATATATTTAAAATATGCTATTAACCTTTATTTAGTTTATTATGTAATTATAACATTTTTTTATTCTAAATTACAATTTACAATTAGTGTAAGCTCGTGTTATTATTTACCTTAAAAAGGGGGAAGATTATGAAGATTAAAAATATCACTAAAATATCTGCATTGGTAACTTGTTTCATATGGATGATGTTCACTTTTTCTCTTGTAAAAGTGTCAGCTGCTGGCCCAATAATAAGATTTAAATCTTATGATGAACTTAAATCAGCATTCTTTAAAATAAAGGAAAAAAACAATAAAATCTTTGCTTTAGATCCAAATCGCCCTTATATGCCAAACCTACCAGTTCCAGAAGTTATGCCTATGGAGCCTCCATATTTTGAAAGCAATGAATCTTCAAGTGTTGATGATGCTGACTTTATTAAAACTGATGGAAATTATATTTATTTTATAAAAGGTGATAAATTAAATATAACAAGTACATTTAACCAAACTATGAGCAATATAAATTCTATCAAAATAAACGGTGAAATTTTAGGAATGCATATTGCAAATAAGAAGATAATATTGATAACACGTCCTGAAGACTTAATTTTAGATATAAACGCAAATACACTCATAACAATTCCTCAATATAATAAAAGGCGAGAAGAGTTTTTTAAAGATCCAAATGCTCTTGAAAAAGCTGCTTTATTTGATAACCTGTACTCATTTCAGAAAGTAGTATCAGTTTTTTTCTTTGATATATCAAATCCTAAAGATGTAAAACAAGAAAGAGTATTTAAACAAGCAGGCAGCTTTAAATCTTCAAAACTTATAGAGGATAATTTGTATTTAATAACTCATACAAATGATTTTAATGAATACCATTATTATTCAAGCAAGGATGAAATAAATTTAAAATCAATCACACCATTTATCATAGATAGCGCAGATAGATTAACATTAAAATTCATTCAACCTAAGCAGATAAGCTGTTTTCCAAACCCTATGCAATATAATTTTACAATAATAAGCGGATTAAATATAAAAAATGCTAAAAAGACAGCAACTGAAGCTTGCCTTGGAAGTAGTAATATTTATAATAATGATGCTTATTTAGGCATAAATACCCTATATGATCTGTGTTATGATGACGAAAGCAAAAAAACTACTATCATAAAGCATACACTCACCGATGCTAACCCTAAAACAAGCTTAATAGGCGTTATATCTGGAAATTACATAAATAAATTTTCCCTAGATGAATATAATGGAAATCTTAGAATAGCTACAGAATTAAATGGTAAGCATAACATATTTGTTTTAAGTAAAAGCTTAAATATGATAGGCAAGCTTCAAGATTTAAATCTTAAAAATGAAGTAAGCTATGTACGTTTTATGGGTGAAAAGGCATTTATTTTCTCACCTATGATTTTAAATCCTATATATGGTGTTGATTTAAAAAATTTATCTTCTATCCAACATACTGAGTTAATAAATACAGGATTTACTTCATATCTTAACTTATATTCAAATAACCTGTTATTCGGACTCGGCAGGGATAAAAAAATCAATATAACTCAAAATACCTTAGATAGCATTAATTTAAAGATATCTTTATATGATATTTCTAATTTAAATAAGATAGCAGAATCACAAAAACTAATTATAGGATCTTATCCTTCAGTAAGTACTGCACTACAAGATCCAAAGTACCTTTTATATTCTAAGGATAAAAATATAATAGGCTTCCCTGTTTCCGTTCAAAAGAGCGTTCCTGGTTTTGAAAATGAATTCTCTTATTCAGAGACAGTATTTGCTGGATACAATGTATATAGCATGGATGATAAAAAAGGGCTTATATTACAGACCCAAATAAGTCATGTAGATGATTCTTCTAATAATAGTTTAATGGATGAAGATTATAGAATAAGGCTAAGTATACTTTCTGACAATATTTTGTATACTATATCCAATAAAATGATTCAAGCCCATTCTATAGAAGATTTTAAGCTTTTAGGGAAATTAAATTTAAATTAATATAGAGGTGTAGCATGTCTATAGAAGCTGTAAAATATTTTTTTAAAAATTTGGGATTAGAAGATAGGATAATGGAATTTGAAATTTCGAGTGCAACTGTAGAGCTTGCTGCTAAAGCAGTAAATGTCATCCCTGGAAAAATAGCAAAGACACTAGCTTTTAAGGATAAAGAAAGTTGTATATTAGTGGTAACAGCTGGCGATGCAAAGATCGACAATAATAAATTTATTTCAGAATTTAAAATGAAAGCAAAAATGTTAGATGCAGATAGAGTATTTTCCTTAACTGGATATGAACCTGGAGGAGTATGCCCATTTATTATAAACGAAAATATACCAATATATTTAGATGAGTCATTAAAGAGATTTGAAATTGTATTTCCATCCTGTGGTGATGATAAAAGTGCAATAGGTTTGACATGCGATGAACTATTTTATCATTCACATGCAGAAAAATGGGTGGATGTTTGTAAAAATTGGAAATAAATACAAAAAGGCTATGAATTACTAATTTTCCATAGCCTTTTTTAAAATCACCTTTACTATATTCATGCTAACTTAAGTTTTTTGTTAAAATACGCCTCATTATAAGCAACAGCATCGCTATTTGGTTGCAAAGCTTTTGCCGCTTTATGATGAGAATAAGCTTCATCATGATCACCAATACAATCATGCAGCATACATAGCTGCATATGTGGAATATAACCATAATAGTCATGTGAAACAAAGCCCCAGCTAATAGGCTTTGGCACATTTAAAGCTAGGTTGTACCAAAAAATTGATTTAAGGATATCACCTTGCTGAAAGTAAATAAACCCTATCCTACACAGGACTTCTGCACGTGGTATATCTCGTATTAAACTTAGAGAGAGAACTTGCAAAGCTTTTTCAAAATCCTTTTTACTCATATAACAATCAGATAGATCTATAGCTGCTGATATAGCATCTTCTTTCCATATACCATCTCTTATAATAAATTTTTCATACTGTTCAATCGCCTTATCATTTAACCCATGTGATTTCAACTCACGTGCATAATAAAATAGTCCCCTAGAAGAAAGCTCGCGCCCTTCATTAATGAGTTTTTGATAAATAAGCAGGTTGCGGTCTGAATGCCCTTCCTGACGTTGTCCAGGCATATGTGATACTGCAGCATCAAGTTGTACAACTTTTTTACCAATGGTCAAATGCTCATGTACAGGTTCATTCCAAGCTAATTTGCTAGCACGACGAACAATCCTCTCCCGATAATAACTAAAAACTGATTTACCTAAGGAATTAAAAGCTACATTATAGGGTAACATGACAGTATCGATATCAGGAGGCAATGTTTCTTTTAATGCTAAAAATTTTTTCTTATCTTCTTCACTAATTATATCATCTGCATCTAGCCATAGGATATAATCTTTACTTGCACTAGAAAAAGAAAAGTTTCGAGCAGCAGAAAAATCATCACACCACTTAAAAAAAAAGATTTTATCAGTATACTTTTTAGCAACAGATATAGTATCATCAGTAGATCCAGTATCCACAATTATTATTTCATCTGCAATTTCTCCAACACTTTCTAAACAACGTCCAAGCATTCTCTCTTCATTTTTTACAATCATACACAAACTTATTGTAATCATACTATCCTCCCTAAATTCTTTTGTAATTTTATTTAATTTATGATAAAAATATAAACTTCTCATCTTCTATCCTACTAAAATTCAATTTTAAAAAAATTCAACAAAATCTACAATTATATTGTAGATTTTGTATGTTTTATGCCAGGCGAGCTATCACCAATTGTACTTGTTTATCATCACACATAAACTTGCTATCATTCTCAGCAGGAACTATGACCATTGAAATGATATCACCTTCAATTATATTACATATAGTTGTATTCCTACATGGTGGAGCATATCCAGTTCCATCAAGAAAAATTATACCTACTGATTGGAAAATTTCTTCTCCATTACAATATATACTAACTGTAACTGTTGAAGGAGCATTTGCGTGTCCGTTGATGAAATAATTCACTAAATATAAGCCTGTTTTTAAGATTTTAAATTTTGTGTCATCTACTTTTTCTACATTCTGTTCAAATGAACTATTATAAAATGGTACCTCTACTCCCTCTTGTGAAGCAGTGAAGGTATAGCTCAAAACTCTTAATGCTGTTGCATCAAAATTAGAACCTGTTGCTCCCGTTGCTCCTGTTGCACCCATTGCTATAGTACCTGGTATACCTTGACAACCTCTAGGCCCTATAGGTCCCTGTGGGCCCATCTCACCTTGTGGACCTTGTGGACCTATTTCACCTTGTGGTCCTTGTAGACCCATTTCACCCTGTGGCCCTGGAATACCCTGTGGGCCTCTTGCTCCGACAGGTCCAATATCTCCCTGTGGTCCTATTGAGCCTTGAGGACCAGGATCACCCTTTGGCCCCTGTATACCTTGTGACCCCCGTGGACCTTCACAACCAGGATCACCTTGAGGACCAACATCACCACGAACACCTTGGGGACCAGGAACTCCTTGTGGTCCCATATTCCCTTTAGGTCCTTCTGGTCCTCTAGGCCCAATATCCCCCTTAGGTCCTGGTTGACCAGGATTACCCTGCGGTCCTCTCTGACCAGGTTCACCTCGCTCACCACATGGGCCCATAGGACCAGGATCACCAGGATCGCCTTTTGGTCCTGGACATCCAATATCACCTTTCATACCTCTTGGACCCTGTGGTCCTTGTTCACCCTGTGGACCTTGCAATCTTTTAGGTCCTGGGTATCTTGGAATATAAGCTCCACTTGAACATTCATCGCTGTCACTGCCACAAGAACAGCAATTTCTTTTGCGTGACATAAAATCATCTCCTTATAGTTATTGTTTTCTAGAAAATCATTAGCTTCTTCATTTATCTTCTGTTACTCTAGAAATATTTTCCACATTATATTCCAATAACACTAAATATATAAATTTTCATACTTTCAAACTACTAGTTGGTCCCATCAGATAAGTATTCTCCGGAGCCTTAGTTATGTTTAATGCTTAAATTAACCAATAAATCAATTTATTTGAAGCTATTGAGTAAGATATAAGCACAAAGAATTTAAGTAAGAACATGAAAGGCAAGAAAAGCAAAGAGAAAAAGATTATAATGATAAACACCATATTTTCTTTTAATGATCAAATATTTCTAAACAATCATTCTTTTCCTATTCGCATTTTATAATTACAAAGTATTTGCTATTCATGTTAATCTCATTTGTACTTAGGAAAAAATATCTGTTATTATCCTTGTATAGAATATGCAGAATATATCATGTTTGTCACCATATTGAATGGTTTTATAATCATACTTAGACAAAATTATGAAAAACCCACCAAAAAAGACTTCCACTTATATGAAGCTTTAACCTCTATAAGCGGAAGATTTTTACATTACATCTTTTGTATAATAACTTGGATTTGTGCATCCAAAGCCTTTCCCTCACTTTTAAAACCAAATTGTAAAATTGTATTTTCCTCAACTTCCAATAAAAATGAGTTAGAAATCCATGCTATTTCATCCCTTTGATGTATATGTGAAGCTGCTATATAATTTTCTTGGGGGCAATCATTTGCATAAGGTATAATATTAAAATATCCACAAGGAATTAATTTTGCACAAAAATTAAAAGTAATAAAGTAATTTCCTGCATTTAATTCAATTACGTCAGGATTTTTCAATAATATATCCAAACTTTTATCTATCTTGCATTTAAACCTTATAAACTCACATTCACTTAATACTGGATCAATACCCACAAAAGCAACATACTTATTACTGCAGTTACCTGGTGGCCCTTGTGGTCCTTGTGCTCCTGACGGACCTTGTGGACCTTGCGGACCATCACGTCCTTGACAACCCATAGGGCCTCGTGGACCTTGTGGACCTTCAACTCCTTGCGGTCCCTGTGGACCAACTTCTCCTTGCGGCCCTGGACAACCTTTAGGACCTGGTGGCCCTTCAGGCCCACCTGGCCCACGACACCCTCTTGGACCAATATCGCCTTTAGGTCCTAATAGGCCTTGCGGACCTTGCGGACCTTGTGGACCTGGTGGACCTTTAGGACCTCGTGAACCTTCACATCCTGGATCACCCTGAGGACCAACATCTCCACGCATTCCCTGCGGACCTGGTGGACCTGGTGGACCTTGCGGACAAGGTTTAAGGCATTGATCTACACAACAACATTCATTGGATTCTTCATATCTCTCTCCTCTATGTTCATAACATCTGCGTTTATACTGTCTTTTAGAACATTCAAAGGATTCTTCATCTTCTGTTTTATACTTTGAATAGTTACAATAGTCATCATTCATGTTATATCACCCTTTTTAATTTTAAGATTGTAACCATTATGAATTATTGTATTCATGCTATCATATGTTTGTTATTGTCTATTAGATCATAAAATCTAAAACTTTAAGGTTTATTTTGAAACACAAAAAGGCTATGAGAAATACTTAACTTCTCACAGCCTTTTATGAACTGTCTTTAAACTAGACATTTTTTAAAACTCATTAGAATTAACTTATAAAAATTTACTCTTGTAAAACTCTATTCCCTGGATAGTCAAAATCAGCAAGTGATAAATCTTGAACCTTAGTTGTAAGTTGATCTATAGCTCTTTTTACATTTGTCTTTCGCGTTGTAGTTGTAGTAGTACTTCTTGTTGTAGTAGTTTTAACAGTAGTGCCATTAGTACTATTTGATGTAGAATTTTCAATTTGAATTTGAGATTGTTTTATTCCTCTTCTTATTTTTTCTGGTCTTCCTGTATAATATTGCTTGTACAACTCTTTTTCAGTAATGTTACCACTTGCATCTTGTATTTTTAAAAATACAGTAACTTCTTGTGAAGGTAATCCAGTTTGAATTACATTACTTGCTCCAGCATCGAGAGATTCATCTTCTATATAGATAGTTTCTAAATTCTGACCCTTTTCAGATTTTACAACTGGTGTATATATGCTATTCTTAAGCTCTGATACATTCGAATAAATATTTATAGCTAATTTTCCATTTTCAGTTTCACTTTGAATATATATTGGAGATTCGAAATTATTTTTAAATTTTAAATCAGCTATACCGTATTTTATAATTGCTTCTAATCCAAACATAGTATAATCAATAGGTTCATCAGCTTTACACCTTTCTGTTGGAACAATACCTGCTTTTAAAAGAGAATCAAATAAAACTGTTGCAGCTTCTGATATTCCGAAATAATCCTCAACTTCAATGCCATTTACCATCTTTTTGACAAGTTTAAATTTTCCATCAGAAAAGCCTTCTATTGTTTCACTAAAAGCAGGATCTCCAATTGTTTCATTAAAACTAAACTCATCTCCTGGATAAATCAATTTTCCATTTAGTCTATTAGATACAATTTCAATATTTGAAAAAATATTAGTATTATAATTATACTGATACTTATAAAAAGAAGAACTTGATAATATTCCATTTATTTTTATTAAGCTTGTACGTGTTACTTTTGGAAGAATTGTATCTACGATTGCATCTACTTCAATATTGTTGTAATTAAATTCCTCAACTTTCTCCTTTAAAACTTTGAGCATTTCATCATTTTTAAGAGTCTGACCATTTATTTCATCTGATCTTTTAATAGTATTATCTTCAATTTTAATAGAAGCATCCACTGCATCTTTTTTCAAATCTTTTGCAGTAGCTTCTACGAATTTTTCAAGCTCAGTTTCACTAAATTTACATTTTAGCACTAAAGGTAGTGTCGCTCGTCCTTTACCCAATATTTGATTCACTTTGCTAAAAAAATCCTTATTCTTCATAAAATTAAATGCTTCATCAGCAACCTCTTTTATATTAAATTCAGGTTTTAGTTTATCAAAAGATATGATGTTGTCTTTTCCAATACTGCTCTTTATAGTAATAGTCTTTGAGTTCATCTCTCTTCCAAAATCTTCTTCTAATGCACTAATTAAATCATCTTCAGTAATACTCGAATAGCTTCTGCCATTTATGGTAACACCAGGATATACCAATTCATCCCATTTCTTAACTAGTTCATATTGACTGTTAAAATACATTATAGTTACAACTACTATGATTATTAAAGACACAACACCTAAAAACAAATATTTATGTTTAAAAAATGAAGCTTTAGATTTATCTAAAACTACATCCTCTGGCAGTTTTACAACAACCTCCGGAGTTTTTTTAGAATTTTTTACATCATTTATTTCATCTATAAAAGGGTCTAAAGGAGGTTTGTCATTTGATTGATGTCTTTTTATAGAGTAATATTCACTAGATCGTATTTGCTCTATATCAGTTTCCACACCAGCACTATGAATATTCATATTACCAATAATTGTGGGTTTTTCGTCTTCTAAATAGCTATTGAATTGATTATTAGTTTCTGACAAATCCTTTCCCCTCCTCGCTTTTATAATTTATTTTATAATTATTGTTTCATAATTTCAACAAAATTTATCTTAAAAGATTAGAAATAATGCGGCTAATATATTATTAAACAATTTTAAATGAAATCTATTTTTTTGTTCCTCTCACTACATATCCTGGGTTTGCATTATATATGTCAGTATAGAGATATTCATCTTTTATAACATCGCCAGAAGTATCAATAGTTTGCATAAAAACATCCACTTTATACCCATAAGTAGGCGCTTGATCAACTTTAGTCCAACCTATGGGTTTTGTAGGATCATTGATATAATTAGGAGCTCCTGGTGCCCAGGATGATACTTCAACAGAATATGGATTATATTTTAATCCCTTCATAACATTTGTATCTCCATAAAAAGATATTGTTAAATATTCGCCATCCAAATTTGCATAAATATAAATAGGGCAATCAAATTCATTCTTAAACTTCAAATCCATTGATCCATAAAAGACTGCAGCATCAAGCCCTTTTGGAACATACCATATTGGCATCATATGAGGTCCTCTTTCAATTGGCCTTATATTAGCTCTCATTAAGGTGCCATAAAGTGTTGTAGAAACTTGACATACACCACCGCCGTAATCTTCTACAGATTTACCATCTACATAGGAGTGGGAAAGCAAATATCCTTTCTCAGGCAAGGAATCTCCAACAACATCGTTAAAGCTAAATGTTTCACCTGGCAAAACAAGAGTTTCATTTAAATCTTTTGCAGCAATACCCATATTTACAAGCCTTACATAACTTGAATCATTTGTAGTAAATGTGGATATTACTCCATTTATTTTTCTTAAAAGATCTCCAGTTATACTTGCAGATTGAGTATCAATAGGAACTTCAATATTCATATTTTCAGTATGAGGATTTGATGCAATATCGTTTAACTTAGAAATTAATTCATCCTTTTTTAAAGTCACTCCTTTTATATCGTCAATGACAGAAGCTACACCATTTTCAAGTTTTAATGTAGCATTTACAGGCTCCTTTTTAATCTCATTCTCGATCTTATTTGCAAGTTCAATAATTATAGCATCATTAAAGTCATATTTCAATTCGTAATCTTGTTTATCTGTTTTTGATAATACATTTGTAATTTGAAAAAATTTGTTAAAAAATGTCTCATTTTTTTTATAACTAAAAGCTTGTTGAGATACTTCATCAATATTATATTGAGGCTTTAAATCAGAAAAATTCAATTTATACTCTTTATCTAAAGCTTTAATAGTGATGATCTTTTGTGAAACTGGAATTAGATATTCCTGTTTTAATTTATTTGCAAGTTCATCTCTTGTCATTTTAGAACGTTCTATGCCATTGATGATTACTCCAGGATATACTAAATTTTCCCAATTTTTTATGGTGTAATGAGCATAATAACTAAAAATGGTAATTGTGAATATAATTACAGCAGTTATAACAGCAAAAGCAAGTAATTTACTCTTTTCTTTATTACCTTTGTTGCTATCTTTTTTCAATTCTTCAATAGGAGATGGCACATTTCCTACAACTTCTTCTATATTTTTCACTTTAACATCAGCATAGTCACTGATATTATTTTGCAAATATGCATCATCCCCCTGGATCATTTTAGAATTTTCATATAAATCAGCATTTGTATTTATATTTTCTTCGCTTTTCATATATTCACCTCACTTCTTGAATTAATATAATATATTATATTGAATTAATGTGAATTGTATGTATCCGAATGCAAATATATCTCTTCAAGTACATTTCCTGAAGCATCAATAGTTTGTAAATAAGCATTTGCACTTAGAGGTCCAGTTTGAACTGAATAAGGTCTATATGTTAAACCATTCATAAGGTTAGTATCTCCATAAAGAGTTATAGTCAAGTTTTGACCATATAAATATGATTCTATATAAAGTGGTGCATCTGATTCATTTTTAAACTTTATATCCATCACTCCATAAAATACTGCAGCATCTAAACCCATAGGAACATACCATATTGGCATCATATGAGGTCCTCGCTCTAGTGGCATTATATTAGCCCTTAAGAGAGTTCCATAGAGGGTAGTAGAAACCTGGCATACACCACCACCATAATCTAACACAGATTTGTTATCTACATAAGAATATGAAAGTACATATCCTTTTTCAGGGAGGGAATCTCCAACAACATCATTAAAACTGAATGTCTCACCAGGTAAGATTAAAGTACCATTTAAATCTCTTGCAGCAACTCCCATATTTGTGAGCCTCACAGAGTTACTATCACTTGTTGTAAATGAAGACATAACTCCATTTAATCTTTTAAGTAAATCTCCTGTAACATTTGCTACTTTTGTATCCAGTGGAGCTTCAATATTTACATCTCCTTTTTTAGGGTTCATTGCAATATCCTTAAGAGCTGAAATAAGTTCATCTTTTTTTAAAGCATAACCTTTTGCATCATCTTCTACCAAAAATACCCCATCTTCAAATTTTACTGTTGCATCTACAGGCTCTCTTTTAATTTCTTCCTCAATTTTATTACAAAGGCTTAAAATAGCAGAATCATCGAAGCTATATTCCAATTGAAATTCTTGCTTTTCCTCTTTTGAAAACAGATCTTTTATATGTAAAAATCTATTTATAAGAGTATCATCTTTCTTATAACTAAACGCTTCCTTAGTCACTTCATCTATATTGTACTGCGGATTAAGTTCAGAAAATTTCATCTCATAATCTTTATCTAAAGCTTTTATATGAATGGTTTTTTGTGCAATAGGATCTAAATTTTCTTCTACTAGCTTATTTGAAAGTTCTTCCTCTGTCATCCTAGAGCGCTCTATTCCATTCACAAATACACCAGGGTACACATAGTTATCCCAACTTTTCAAAGTATCATATACATAATAAAAAATTCCACCAAATACTACAAGTGTTGATATAATTATACCACTTATTATACCAGAAATAATTAATTTAGTTTTCTTATTTTTCTTGTTTCCTTTATCATATATTTCTGTAAAATCTGATAAATTATTTACTTCTTCTACACTTTCCATCTCTATGTCCGAATCAGTGTCAGCATTATCAAACGCTTCATTTTCTTGCTTTATCTCGGTATTACCTCGTTGTTCGCTATCTTCCTTAATTGATTCCATATAATCACCCCATTCATGAAACTATGAAATTTTTTGAAAAAATATAATTAAATTTTATCATTATAACTATTTTATAGTTTTTATATATTTTACACAAGTAATAATTTGTAAACATAACAATTTTCTTGGGTTAGTATTTGCATTGTTTTATATTTTTATTTATTATTTATCCTATAAAATAATTGATTGCTTATGATATACTAGAGCTAAAAGGAGTGATAACTTGAAAAAGAAAAGTCAAATAAAAGGCATAGCAAAAAAACCGAATCAAAAGACACAGTTTGATAAAATAATATAAAATATTCAATTAAAAAACTAGATTAAATAATTATAGGATAAGAATTTAGATAAAATCATCATATAAAAGAAATTAATTAAGAATTATTTAATCCAAGTTAAGGTGAGTTTTAGTTTCTCCTATAGGTTGAACTGATTCAATGATAAATCCTTTAGTTGACAAAAACTTAATAGCAGCTTGAACATTATTATTAACCTGAGGTTTCTTAAAGTCTAATAAATACTGATGGTATAGTTCAGTATTAAATACCTCATTTTTAATAAGCATGTTATAAATACAAGTCAGAAGCATACGTGCAATAGCAATGATAGCACGCTTGTGACCTCTACGTTTTTTGATCTGCTCATATCTAAAACGAAAATAAGGACATGATTTATCTTTTATAGCAGCATTAGCACATTGAACAAGAAGAGGCTTTATATAATCACCAGCACGGCTAATATGAACATTTTTCTTTTTTCCTGCACTTTCATTATTTTGAGGAGAAAGACCAGCCCAAGAACAAATTTTTTTAGAAGTAGAAAATAAAGACATATCTACTCCAATTTCTGAAATAATAGAAGAAGCTGATTTCTCAGTAATGCCAGGAATAGTAGAAAGTAAATCAATTTGAGGTTTAAATTGAGCAGTTAATAAGGAAATAGTCTCATCAATTTGAGCAATACATTGGTTAAGAGCATTAAAATGATTTAAGCAAGTAGTCATTTTAACAGATTGAGTACTTGAGATATTACCATCAATAGATTTCTTGATAAGTTCAGCTTTAGGGATTAATTTGGTATGAAGCATAGAAATAAAATCAAAATCCTTAATATTAGGATTATCAAGCATAAATTTTATAATAGCTTGAGCAGATTTACCAAAAGTATCAGAAACAACACTTGAAATCATAATATTAGACATAGTTAAGGAGTTTTGAAATCTATTTTTTTCACCAGAACGCATATTGACAAGCTTAAAGCGATATCTAAATAAATCCCTTAAGGCACGTATATTTTCTGGAGGAATAAAGCTACCCATAACTAAACCATGTTTGTGTAAATCAGCAATCCAAATAGAATCACGTTTATCAGTTTTTTTACCTGGGATATTTCTAATAAATTTTGGATTAGCAAGAGTAATATCACAAGATTTTTCTAAAATAGAATAAACAGGAATCCAATACTTGCCAGTGGATTCCATACAAACAAAGTAACAATTATTTTCTTTTAACCAATTGGAAAGTTTGAGAAGATCTTGAGTAAAAGTTAGAAATTCTCTAGTTTTATAAGTGGTAATATTATTTTGATCAGTAGTTGCAATAGTAGCAACAACAAATTTTTTGTGTACATCTATACCACAGCACACAGGAAAAACAATTTTTAACATTTAAAACACCTTTATAAAAAAAATAAAGCATACAGATAAACTGAATACTTAAAGTCTTAAACGGTCTTTGTTTAAACAAAGATTAACTTACGTGATCAAAGTCACAATTATTTGTACTTGTAAAAAAGTATTCTACACATGTTTTTATACGGCTTTTCTAAAAAGTGAAAGCTCACTTACTCCGCCGTGCTTTGAAGTTTTCTGTATACTTGTCCTAATTATTTACTGATTTGTTGGAAAATATTCAATTTTCATTTATTTTTGTGCCTTGAGCACAGCGAAAGGAATGATGGTTTTTATGGAAACTAAGTACTCTAATCTTTTTAAACCTTTTACAATTGGCAAAGTAGAAATCAAAAACAGGATTGCTTTAGCTGCTCTTGGGGTTCATGCCATCGATGAAGAAGCATATTTTGTTGAAAAAGCAAAAGGCGGAACTGGACTTCTTGATTATGGGTCTACTATTGTCCAAAGTAAATATGACATTAACATGCCTATTGAATTCGATGATCCCATGGAATTTTTGTCAAAACATGGAGCTATGCTTGAAAAAATACATGCATATGGAACAAAGATGTTCAAGCAATTAAGTGCAGGTACAGGTCGTTGCACTCCACCTGCTTATCAAACAGAACAAGGTATCAGCGCTTCAGACAATCCAAATGTTTGGAATCCAAATGTTAAAACAAGAGAAATGACTGTTGAAGAAATACAGTTTTATGTAAAGTCCTTTGTTAAAGCAGCAGCACTAAGTAAACAAGCAGGATATGATGGTGTTGAAATTCATGCTGTTCATGAAGGGTACTTGCTTGATCAATTTGCCATTGGATTTTTTAATAGAAGAGATGATCAATATGGAGGTACACTTGAAAATAGAGCGAGGTTTGCAGTTGAAATATTGCAAGGTATTAAGAAAGTGTGTGGAGAGGACTTCCCTGTTTCACTTAGATATAGCGTGAGGAGCTATATTAAAGGCTTTAATTCAGGTGCTTTGCCATTTGAAGAATTTAAAG
>JAVBPQ010000023.1:0-82745 GCA_031549525.1 Clostridiaceae bacterium
CTCTATATGAGAACTTTCGCATACAAATTTTACCATACTATAGAAACACTACACCCCTAAGCAACCTTCATAATTTTAAAAATAGTTTCAATAGGAAGACCATTTTTAGCATAATCATAAATCATTTGAATATGATCTTTCTTAATATTGTTCCTAGAAACATTTAATCCTTTTGAAAATGAATTATTTGAACCTTCTAAAGTTACACAATAAGTGTAACTAAGGCAAATCAATAAAAGTATTCTATCAATAGCCTTTTTAGATCTTACTTGATAACTGTTAAGTCCAAGGTTTCCTTTTGTTTGTTTGAAAAATATTTCTATTGGCCATCTTTTGCTATAATACTCAAGAATTGTCTTAGTATCAAGTTCAGTATCAGTGCATAGAAATGCATGCAATGCACCATTAACTTTAAATTGATCTTCTTTGTAGCACAATAAAACTACTGCATTATCTATCCCATTTAATTTTCCTTCATATCGATAGACTAAGTATTTAGATTTGTTTACTGTAACCAAGCAACAATCTTCTTCTTTTATATACTTAGCAAAATCTTTTATTTGGATACCAATACCTTTTGGATAGATAACTCTGTTAGTTTTTAATGCACCAATTAAGTGATAACCTTTTTCAAAGTGAGCATTTATTACTTTTTTATTTGTAAACCATGAATCACAAAGACCATAACCAATGGTTTTAGGTTTAGGAAGTTCCTTTACTACATCACATAACATTTGTATTTTACTTCTTTTACCTTTTTCATAACGCTCAACTGAATAAGGTAAAACCATGCCTTTGCATGAAAGTACTGTAGTAAATAATTGATGTCCAAAAACTTTTTTACGATCTAAGTGTGAATAATGAAAGTCTGCTTGCTGAATTGTATTTTTAGCCTGTGACGAAGGCTTAGTTTTTTCAGCAATAGTATCATCATAAATGACAAAAACAGGTTCACTAGATGAGGAATTATTATAAATCAAATCTATTTGAAACTTTTTAAGAGCTTTCCAAGCAACTTCAGTTTTAAAAACACTTTCACTAAGGAATTTGCCATAAGTAGTTCTATGGCAATTAGCAAGACTCAACCCTACTATATCAGTAACAGTTCCATTGTAACCCTTACAAACAGAAGCATTAATAAACTGTTCTATATGTTTTAAAACAGGTTTGGAAAAATAAAGAAAGAAACTAAGTTTTAAAAAAAATTGATTAATTGGTGTTTTATTTGTTAAAATACTTTTATAAGACATATTATCACTCCTGTTGTTTGGGGTTTGCATATTATTTTAACAACAAAGGGGGATCTTTGTCTTTAATTTTTTTTGTTTTTTTCTCTGTAAATTTTTAGGTGGTGAATCTTCTCATATAGAGATTATAAAAAAAGATATCAGCTAATATAAGCTAATATCTCTAAAGTTTTACTGAAATTTTTTAATTTTAAAAATAAATTGTAATATATTTTTATTATATTCTACTGATAAATTTGCATCCATTTTTATAGAGAGTTCTCTTGCGATATATAATCCAATCCCTGTGCTTTTATATGTTCTTGATCTATCAACAGTATAAAATTTATCAAACAACCTTAAAATATCTTCATCAGAAATATTTTCAGCATAATTTGAAAATGTTAAAGTTACAAAATCATCAACATTGCTTACTTCTATTTTAAAATCACCTAAACTATACTTTGATGCATTTTGAAGAAGATTCATAATTATTCTTCTAATTTCATATTTTCCAGTTTTTATAAAAATGTCTTCTTCTGGCAATAAAATTTCTGTTTTTATTTTCTTTATCTCAAATTCTGTTTTAAAGCCTTTTAATAAATCATTTAATTCACTGATTAAATTTATTTTTTCGAATATTATCTCATATTTTCCAATCTCTAACTTTGAGAGTAAGAATAAATCATCTGTAAGCTTTTTTAGTAACTTTGACTGGACAAAGATTATAAGTATTTTTTCTATCTCTTTATCAGACATATTCTTAGAATTTTGCATCTGTTGTGCATATCCATGTATAAGAGTTAATGGAGTCCGTAAATCATGAGTAATACTTGCCATCTCTTCTCTTAATATTTCTTCTATGCGAATATTTTCAATCCTATCAATGCGAAAGGCTTCTAATGCACTATTTATAGCATTTGTAATAGATGCTATGGGTCTAATGTTATAATTAAGTTTTAATAATGAATTTCCAGTTATATCTATTTTGTCAAGCTCAGTTGATAATCTCATTAATTCCTTTCTTATAGAATAAATCTTCCATAAAATATATATTAAAATAATAATAAATAAAATTATAATAAAAATATGAAAATTTTGAATTGCTTCTGTTTTGGAAAATGCATCTTTATATTTCATTGAAAATCCTTCATTCTAAATATAAAATATCCTGTTAAAACTGTAATAGTAAAAACTAGCAGGCAAACAAAAAATAAATTTAATATACTTTCTTTTGTAAAGGGATTTATAAAAACAGAAGCATATAAGTAATTAGGGAAAAAATTCATAATATTTTTAGAAACACCCATATGATTTAGAAATGTTTCAACAGTACTTATTATTGCAAAGATTCCACCACTAAATACAATAGTCTTTGAAAAGCTGAAAGTTATAATGTTTATTAAAATGCAAATTCCTAGAAACATAAACATATACAAACAGTCACATACAACTATTAATAATTGAATAAAAATACTATAATCTGAAAAATCAGTTTGAATTATATAATATGTAAGTCTTGAAATAAAATATGATGTAATTTGAAACACCACTACAGCAACCATTAGAGTGATAACTTTACCAAAATAAATTTGCCATATGTATTTTCCTGTAGATATGGTATTATTAATTACTCTGTTTTTAATGTCGTTTGTAAATATGCTATTAACTATTACACAAGAAACAGCAAAATATTTTAAACTTATTATATTTTTTGCTAAAAGCCTTATCTGATCTTGTTGATTATAATTTATATAATTTAATTTACCAAAAAGATAAAACAAAAAAGAAAATATTATTAATCCCCAAAACATCTGATTATTTTTAAACATCTTTATATCAGCTTGCAATAAATTAAACATTTTCCCTAACTCCTATTCCTTGCCCCATGAGTTTAGCTAGAAACCTTTCTATATCATCGCCTTCTAAACGTATATTATCATATAAAACTTTACATTCATTAAACGTAGCTTGTACCAATTCACGACTGTCTAAAAAATCATAAAGATAAATATGATTATCAGGATAAATCTTATATTTGTCAGTTTTTAATTTTTCTTCAATAACTATAGCAGCTTTTGCTGTATCCTTTACTTTTATTACAAAATGATCGTTGCGCATTTTATCAATTTCAGAGGGGGTTAATTGATAAATTAACCTTCCGCTATGCATAACACCATAATGAGTTGCAATAGGGGAGAGCAAGGATAACACATGATTAGATGATATTAACATGGTTACATTTCTTTCTTTATTAAGATTCTTTAAAGTCTCCTGAAGTTCATAGATAGATTTTAAATCCAACCCATTTATAGGTTCATCTAAAACTAAAAATTCAGGATTGGTAAGCAGAGCAAGTGCAATTCCAAGCCTCTGCTTCATTCCTAATGAAAAATTCTTTACCTTTTTGTTATCCTTATAATCTATATTAACTAATGATAAAACGTTCTTAATGCAATTTTTATCTGGTACTCCAGTGACAAGTCTGTGATATTCAAGATTATCTTTTGCTGATAAATTAGGGTGGAGAGCTGGTTCTTCTATTAAAGCTCCCATTCTTATTCTAGATGATACAAGATTATTTTTGTCAGAATACCCAAACAACTCAAGCTTTCCTTCTGAAATTTTTGCTAAACCTGTTATCATACGCATTAGTGTTGTTTTACCTGAGCCATTTTCGCCCACAAGACCATAAATAGCTCTTTTTTTTATTGTCATGTCAACATTAAAAACAACATATTTATCTTTATATCGTTTAGATAATCCTACTGTTTTTAGTATTTCCTCCCCATATTATCACCACCTTTAAAGATTATATTAATTATAATAATACGTTTAACAAAAATCTTGAAGAAATCATAAAGATTATAAAACGTGAAAATTAAATTAACATTTTATCTAAAATCCCTTATCTTAAATATCAGATACCCTAATAAAGATGTAATTATAAATACAAGTATACTAACATAAATCAATCTTAATATGCTTTCTTTTGTAAAGGGGTTTACAAAAACAGAAATATACAAATGGTTTGGTAAAAATTTAATAACATTTTTAAAAATATCTGTATTGTTTGGTATTGCTTCAATGATACTTATTATTGCAAAAATTACACAACTTAACACTATAGTTGCTATAAAGTTATAGGTTATAACATTTATCAATATGCAAACTCCGAGAATCATAATTGCATATAGGCAATCGCATAATGTAAGTAATAACTGAACATAAAGCCCATCCTCTGAAAAATCAGATTGAGATACATAATATGTAAATCTTGAAATAATTTGAGTTATAACTTGAAATACTATAACAGCAATTAATAAGATAATGACTTTGCTAAAATAGATCTGCCATTTATGTTTTCCTGTAATTATGATGTTATTTATTGTCCTATTTTTAATATCTTTAGTAAATATACTTAAAACTATAATAGACATAGCAACACTATAGGTAAAACTAATTATGCTCTGTGCTAATGGTTTTATTTCATCATGTTGATTGTAATATATATTGTTATATCTGCCAAAAACGTAAATTAAGAAAAGAAATATAACTAATCCCCAAAATATTTGATTATTTTTGAACATTTTAAGTTCAGCTTGCAATAAATTAAATATTTTAATACCTCCATCATACAAATTTTTTATGTCTATTATAAAATCATAGAAAAACCTTTACCATGATGTGTTTTAATATATTTTTTTTCTTTATGAGCATCTTTTAATTTTTTGCGTAAATTGCTTATATGAACGCTTAGAGTGTTATCAATTATATTTTCACTGTTTTCATTCCATATCTTATTTAGAATTTCATAATGATCGTATATCTTTCTAGGATTTTTCATCAAGATGCTGAGTATTTTAAATTCAATATTTGTTAAATTTAAAATAGATCCATTGCATAATACCTCTTTTGTATCTTCGTTCAATAAAAGATCACTGACTTGTAAGATAGCTTTTTGATCTCTTGATAATTTTTTTGAATTCCTAAGTTGTGCACAAACTCTTGCTAAAAGCTCGTCCCAATCAAAAGGTTTTGAAATGTAATCATCTGCTCCCATAGTCATGGTATTGACTAAAGTTGGTATCCTTTCTTTGCCAGACAGTATTATTATGGGAGTATTCATATTTATATTATTAAATTTTATTTTTTTTAAAAACTCTTCCCCACTTATTTTTGGAAGCATGAGGTCGAGTAAAATTATATCATATTTCTTTTTTTGGGTTTCTATCAATCCATCAAGTCCTGTATATGCTGTATCAACATGATAACCTATATCAATAAAAAAATCACATATCATCTTATTTATCTCTTCATCATCTTCAATGACTAAAATTTTTACGTCCATTAATAAGTTTCCCACCTTAAAAAGTAAATTTATATATCTATTATGCTAAATTCTAACATATAATTCAAGTATTTATCATTTGATAGTCATAAAAATAAATATATGGTTTTCATATAAAAATTTCAAGTACTTACCTTTTATAAATTTTAAAATTTAGTATAATATAAGCGAAGAGGTGATATTTTGAAAATTGTAGTGGATGCAGATGCATGTCCAGTAAAAGATATAATTGAGAGTGTTGCAAAAAAATATTCTTTGGAAGTTATAATGGTGATCGATACAAGCCATGTACTTTGTTCATATTATTCTAAAGTTATAACAGTAGATAAAGGAAGGGATAGCGCTGATATTGTGGTCATAAATATGACTAGTCCTTCTGATATAGTGGTTACTCAAGATTTTGGAGTTGCAGCTATGGCTATTGGAAAAGGTGCTCATGCTATAAGTCAGAATGGCATGCTGTATACAAATCAAAATATGGATAAACTTTTGTTTGAAAGATATCTTTCTAAAAAAGAGAGGAAAAATAGAAATAGAACTGGGCATATACGAAAAAGAACAATAGAAGATGATTCTAAGTTTAAGGAAAACTTTGAAAAGCTCTGCAATAGATTGACACCTTAGGCTTTCAAAGTTTTCCTTTTTTTAGACTATAATGCTATTAGACTAGATTTATTTGTCTAATGATCCTATTATATTTTTAACACCATCTATAAACCTATTTACTTCATCTATGGTGTTATATGGGGCAAGTCCTGCCCGTATAAATGATCCGTTTTCTAATATGCCAAGTCTTTTAGCTAAAGTCATGGCATAAAAATGTCCCTCTGCAATAAAAATACTGTGCTCTTCACACATGCGCCTGCAAAAATCTTCTGGAGCTATGCCCCATACTCTAAAGGCAATAGTAGGAGTTTTCTTCACATTATCCTCTGCTTGGTATAATGTTATTTTATCAATTTTTTTAAACTCTTCTCTTATAATATTAGAAAGTGCACTTTCATACTCTTCTATAACATCATAACCGCTTTTTATCCTATCTGAAAGGGTATCTCCTTTTCCAAATGAAGCTATAAAATTTATTGCAGCAGTTATTGCAGGTATTCCTTCGTGATTTTGAGTGCCTGTTTCAATCTTATCTGGAATATAAGCTGGAGAAGGGGCTATTTTATATACATCTAAATTTTCAAACAAACCTTGTCTTATAACAGCCATGCCTATATGAGGACCAAAGAATTTATAAGATGATGCAAATAATATATCAATGCCTTGTTCCTTCATGTCCACATAGAAATGTGGTGCTGCATGAACAGCATCTACTGATACAATTGCTCCATACTTTTTAGCTTCCCTAGAAATAATTCTTATATCTGTGACTGTACCAATGCAGTTTGATGCTGCTCCAACGGCAATAAGCTTAGTTTTATCTGACAATAATGAAGGAAGTGAATTTAAATCTAAAGTAAGATTATTTATATCAAGGGGTATGTATTTTACTATAACTTCTCTTTCTTCTGCACAAATCCTCCATGTATCTATATTAGAATGATGATCAAGTTCAGTTAATATTATTTCATCTCCCTTATTCCAGGTCTTTGAAATAGCTCTGCTCACTTGAAACATCAAAGATGTAGCATTTGCTCCAAAGGCTACTTCACGAGGATTTGCATTAAAAAGGGCAGCTACAGCTTCTCTTGCTTCTAAAATTAATTTTTCAGTTTCACGGCTTGATGGAAAGCTTCCATGCAAATTTGCACCGCCTAAAGTCATATAAGCACAAATAGCATCAATTGCTGATTGTACTGCCTGAGACCCTCCAGGACCATCAAAATATACAACCTGCTTTCCATTATATTCTCTCTTTAGGGCAGGAAATTGTTTCCTTACTTCATCAATGGGATACATATAAACTATACCTCCTAATTTTACTTATTTTGAAAGACCTGGGCATACTTCTTTATCTTCCATGATTTTCTTTTTATATTTTTTTAATCCATAAATTTTGCATGAAAATTCATCTATTATGCTGATTAAGTCGTGTACTAATTCATCATTTGGGGAAAGAGCTTCATTATTTACCACAATTATTTCCACTCCATTTGATTTTAAAAATCCTTCAAACCATTCATAGCCAAATCTGATAAATCTATCTTTATTTGATACTATAATGGTTTTTATATGTCCTAGCATACAATCTTCCATTAACTTATTCCATTTTTTACGATTATAATTAAGACCACTTCCTATATCTTCAAAAATCTCATCTACAATTAAACCTTTTGCATTTGCATATTGTTTTAAAAATTCCCCTTGGTTTTTTAGATTATCTTTTTCACTTGTTGTATATACTCTCGTATAAATTATTGTTTTACCTTTTGTAGGGCTTCCTTCACCCATATAATCAACATATTGCTTGTGAGTATAATATCGTCTGTCAGTTGGTGTCCTATATGCTTTTAGCTTACCTTCTCTATCCCACCTTTGAAGAGTAATAACTGAAACACCTAACATTTGAGCAAATTCCTTTGGTTTATAATTACTCATCAAGATCCCTCCTCATAAGAATATTATATCATATTTAAATATGTTTATATATATTTAAATTAATTATCTATCATAATTAATGCAAAATTTAAGAGTCAGGCTTAAAAATCTGACTCTTAAAATTATTTTACAACTATATTTACAAGTCTACCTTTTATAACGATGACTTTTACAATATTCTTTCCTTCTAAAGCTTTTTTAATATTTTCAGAATTTAAGGAAGCCTTCTTTATCTCTTCATCTGTTAAATCTGATGCCACTATTATCTTATCCTTTATCTTTCCATTTATTTGCACAGCAATTTCAACTTCATCTTTTATTAAAGCCTTAGGATCAAACTCAGGATATTTTTCATTAAATACAGAGAAATTCATATGAAGTTTTTCCCAAACCTCTTCTGAAAAATGAGGAGCTAAAGGAGCTAAAAGCTTAATATAATCTATTAAACATTCCTTTAAAAACTTCTTATTTTTAATCTTTTCATTTTTATATTTAGAAAATCCATTGGTAAACTCCATTATCCTTGCAACTACAGTGTTAAATTGAAGCCTTTCTGCATCTTCTATGCAAGATTTAATCGAGTTGTGCCTTATAAAATTAAGCTCTTTCTCAGCTTCATCTATGGAATCTTTCCCTTTTTCTGGAGAGTTTACAAGATTGATGAGTCCATCTAATATTCTCTCTGCTCTATCTACAAATCTAGCCATAGACTTTATTCCTTCATCGCTCCATGGTCCGCCCTCTGAAAATTCAAACCCAAACATGAGGTAAAGTCTAAATACATCAGAACCAAATTCCTTTATATAATCATCAGGATTTATGGTGTTTCCCTTAGATTTACTCATCTTTTGGCTATCTGCCCCAAGTATCATTCCTTGATGTCTTAATTTTAAAAATGGTTCATCAAAGTTAAGATACCCTATATCTCTTAAAGCTTTAATAAAAAATCTAGCATATAAAAGGTGCATACACGCATGCTCTATACCACCTATATACATATCCACTGGAAGCATATTGTTTACTTTATCCTTATTAAAAGCTTCTTGTTCGTTTTTGCTGTCAACATATCTTAAAAAATACCAGGAGGAGCATATAAATGTATCTAAGGTATCTGGTTCTCTTAGAGCTTTACCACCACATTTTGGACATGTAGTATGCATAAATTCTTCAGATTTTTCAAGTGGAGATTTTCCATCTGGTGTGAATTCTACATCATAGGGAAGAAGCACAGGAAGATCTTTTTCAGGTACAGGAGTCTCACCGCATTTTTCGCAATATACAATTGGTATAGGACATCCCCAATATCTTTGACGAGAAACTAGCCAGTCTCTAAGCCTATATTTAACTGTAAGATGACCTGCATTAAAGGATTCAAGCCTTTTAGAAATTTCTTCTCTTCCTCTTTCAGAAGAAAGACCTGAGAATTCTCCGCTATTTATCATCATACCATCTTCACAAAATGGCAAATCTGTATCGCTTTCTATTACTCTTTCAATTGGAAGGGAGTATTTTGTTGCAAATTCAAAATCTCTTTCATCGTGTGCAGGAACTGCCATCACGGCACCTGTACCATAGCTTCCAAGCACATAATCAGATATCCAAATTGGAACCTCTCTATTGTTTATAGGATTTACAGCATAAGCTCCAGTAAACACCCCTGTTTTTTCCTTGCCTATAGATTGTCTTTCGATCTCTGTTTTCTTCTTTGAGATTTCCTTGTATTCATCTACAACCTGCTTGTTTTCAAAAGTTGTAATCTTATCCACCAAAGGGTGTTCTGGTGCAAGAACTGCATAAGTTGCACCAAAGAGAGTATCTAATCTTGTTGTAAATACATCAAAGGAGCCATTAGAATCCTTTATTTTAAAAGTCGCTTCAGCACCTGTTGACTTTCCTATCCAGTGGCGCTGCATAGCTTTTGTCTTTTCAGGCCAATCTAATTCATCAAGCATTTGAAGGAGTTCTTCTGAATATTCTGTGATCTTAAAAAACCATTGTGACAATTCTTTTTTAGTGACCTCAGATTCACATCTTTCACAAAGACCCTCTTTAACCTGTTCATTTGCAAGTACTGTATTGCAGCTTGGGCACCAGTTAACTGGAGCTTTTTTCTTATAAGCTAAGCCTTTTTCATAAAATTTTAAAAATATCCACTCAGTCCATTTATAATAATCAGGCTCACAGCTTGTTATTTCATTTTCAAAATTGAACATAGCGCCCATTTCTTTAAGCTGTTCTCTCATCTTTACAATATTATCCCTTGTGGAATCTTGTGGATGAATCTTAGTCTTAATTGCGTAATTTTCAGCAGGAAGACCAAAGGCATCATAACCTATTGGTTCAAATATATTGTATCCTTGCATTTTTTTAAATCTTCCCCAAGCATCTCCTATACTGTAATTAAACCAATGACCTGTATGAAGATTTGCTCCTGAAGGGTAAGGAAGCATCATAAGAAGATATAATTTATCTTTTAAATTATTTTCATCAAATTTATAAATATTATTTTCCTTCCATTTTTTCTGCCATTTTCTATCGATGTCTGTATTGTAAAATGACACTTAAAACACCCCTTTTTTAAAATATAAAAAAGCCCTCGTCTAACGAAGAGACGAAAGGCTATATTTCCGTGGTACCACTCAAATTAAACCTAAAGATAGGTTTCACTTTATAATATAACGGTTTTAACCGTGTTTGGTTTTGCCAAACAAGCTCAGAAAGTGAGTTCACATGATTCTTTATATTACATCACACCAAACTGTAACTCTCTTTAAAAAGATATCAAGCTACTACTCTTCATCAATGCATTTATATATTGTGAGAGTTTATCATATAAAAGTATAAAAGTCAAGAAAAAATTATAGCTTTAAGATAAAAATTTACTGGGTACTATCCCATTATAGGATAGTACCCAGTAAGCTGTTTTATAAAATTATTGACAGAAAAAGTTGTGGCAACTGGCACTAAAGTACTTGATGGATCATAATGCATATATTTTTACAGTTACTGACAGAAAAAGTTGTGGCAACTGGCACTAAAGTACTTGGTGGATTATAATGCATATGTTTCAAAAAATTTTTAGTTGAAGCAAAATTTTTAAAATCATAATTGTATTGTAATTGTAAACAGCAATTTCATATACATTGCCACTTTTTGAGAAGTTATAGTAATTTGATTTAATGTAGGTATATAATCTTTTGATTGATTAAGGTATTTCTGTAAATATGAGGTTTACAAATAATATTATAAAATTCATATTATCTGGATTAATAGAATGAGGCTTTCTTTTCAAATAATATATATGTTCTCCCCATAAATCTGGAAAGACCCATATTTATTTTGCTTATGTTTTATCAAAACACTATAAGGCAGTTTTACTAAAAGCTTCAGATAAAGTGGAATTATATGAATCCCTGTTAAGATTGTATCAATTGTAAAATTATTCAGTTATCAATTGATAGCTTCATTATAGCTATCGTTCGATAGTCTGTCAAGCTTTTTTCAAAATTTTGTTATTAATTTTTAATAATATTTTTTTAAAAAATAATTTTTTCTGATAAAATTACTAAATTTTTGAATGACATATAAATATTGTATTACTTATTTGTTTCTATGGTTATTTTATTTCCGTCTGATTTAACAAATATATTTCCGTCTAAATCAGTCCTATATATTTCATAATTTCTTTTTGTAAGTTCATTAACAATAGATTTATCAGGATGTGAATATTGATTATCTACACCGCATTCTATTATTGCATATTTTCCATTACAAGCATCTAAGAACTTTTTAGAAGATGATGTTTTTGAACCATGATGAGCTACTTTTAACACATCACAGCTAATGTCACTGCCATTTTCTACTATCTTTTTTTCGCAATTACTCTCTACATCTCCAGTAAATAAAAAAGAATTATTTTGGTACTTTAAAGACATCACAATAGAGTAGTTATTTAAATTATCATATTCCTCATTTTCCTCTGGCCAATATACGTTTATTTCAATTTTAGGATCAAAAGAAATTACCATATCAGAATGAACTGGGGTTATTTTTAAATTTTTATTATTTAATTCTTTTACTAAGTTTTCAAAGAAATACTGAGTCGCAATTGCTTTTGGTGCATAAAATGAACCTATTGAATATTTTTTTACAATAGATGCCATATTTCCCATATGATCTTCATGAGGATGACTTCCTATAATTATATTAATAGTTTTGATGTTTAAACTATCAAGATATTTTAAGATCTTATCTTGAGATTCTCTAGGACCAGAATCTATGAGCATATTTTTGTTATTAAAGCGCACTAATGCTGCATCGCCTTGCCCAACATCTATATAATGAATTTCTAAATTACCTTCCTTGCCGTCATTCATTACAGTTTCGTTGTTGTTTGAAAAATTAAAATAATCATTTCTGTATAAATATAAATATATTGCTGCAATGAGAACCAAAAATATGATATCTAATATTCTTCTCTTAGTTTTTTTCTTCAATTGAATATCCTCCTATATATAGAATGTTAACTAAAATATATAAATTAATAATATCATGAATTCTATTTGAATAAATATAATATATTTAATAATCATAAAAAATAAATGAAAAATTCATTATTTCTAAGGATTATAATAAAAAATATCCTTTTGTAAATACTATATATACTATATTGATAAAAGGGGTTTTTTTATGCATCCATTTGATTTTAATAATTTAAATAAAGTGCAACTGAAATCTGAGTTTGGTATAGGTGGTTTTATAATTCCGCCATTTAGTTCAAATGCTTTCAAAGAAGGATCTGTTGCAGAAGATGCACAAAATGAAGAACATAATTTTGTTCCAGTATATTTAAATGGAGATTATATAGGAGATAGTTTAGTATCACCTTCAAAAAATGAACAATATGATATAAGAAATTATTTAAGAAAGTCTGGCTTTAATAATTTTAAGATATTAAAATCAGATGCCGATGGGGCAATCTATATTATGGCAGAAAATACTGATGATATAAGATATTTGAAAAATAATTTAAAAATTTTTTTAAGCATTAAATAAAGGCAGCTTTCGCTGCCTTTATTTATAGTGATTATTTGCAAAATGAATTTAAATGTATTTAAAATGTGATTTTAATATTATTGTTTAGAGGTATAAATAGTATAAAATCAACGAAAGGAAATTTTAACATGAAATAATTTAATCTATTCTACCAACATGTCTGTCATGCTCATGATATTCTTCTCTGCCGAAGAAAACAAATGAATACAAGCCGGCGAGTCCAACTAAAGCAAATATAACTCTGGTAAATGCTGTTAATGTTCCAAAGATAGCTGAGATTAGGTCGAATTCAAAGAATCCTATGAGACCCCAATTTATAGCTCCAATAATCACTAGGACTAAAGCTGTAATATTTAAATATTTCATATGCTCAACTCCTTTTGCTGTGTTTCAAAAATTAGTATGTACTATTTTTATTTTTTTATTCTAATAGGTTTAATTATAAATTGAGAATTTATTTCATTATATAAAAATATATTAATAATGAGAATTTTTTTGGAGGATTTATTATGTTATCAGTGGTTATTGGATATATATTTTCTATTTCTATTGCAATTTTACTATTTATACTGTTTAAATATACTTTATTAAAAAGTATAAATATTAATAAATGGATGTTATTATTAATAACTATAGTGATACTTGTTATTCCAGTTATAGGAAAAATATATATATTAAATTCTATTTGGCAATATTTACATGCTGTTTTATTTTTATTTTTCGCTTTGTGGTTTATGCATGAAAGTGGATTTAATTTTGATATATTTTCAAAAAATAACAAAAAACTAATGATTATAGAGAAGAAAAACTATAAAAAAAAATAAAATAGTGCTTTTTTAATAATTTATTAATAGAACATATATTTAAAATATTGACATGAAATTTAAATTGTGTTACTTTAGTATTGAGATAATAGAGATTTAGATATTAAAAACCTATACCCCTAATTTGGGAACTAGTTTTTAATAATTTAAATCCCCAAATTAGGAGGTTAAAAAAAATGTCAGACAAAACTTTAGTTTGCAAAGACTGTGGTAAGGATTTTGTTTTCACTGAAGGGGAGCAGGCCTTTTATAAAGAGAAAGGATTTGAAAACGATCCATTAAGATGCCCAGAGTGCAGAAAAGCAAGAAAGAATCAAAGAAATTCTAGAAGATAGTAAAAATTAAAAACTGCTCTATGAGCAGTTTTTAATTTTTTTATGATAATATAAATCATATCTTGATTAAAATACTTTTTTTTGAAATTAAGTATATAACTTGCACATGATAAGATTTAAATCTTGATAAAACTAAATGTATGGTTTATATTATTATAATATAAATAAAAGGTTAATAAAATATTTACAAATTTACATTTAAGGAGATATAAATGTTTAGTTTAGATTTATCTAAGACCTTTAACATTATAAATAGGGCGGAAATAAAGAATTTAGAGCCTCAAATAAAGATATACCATGAATCTATAAAAAATAAAACAGGTATAGGGAATAATTATTTAGGATGGGTTAAATTACCAATTGAATATAATAAGAATGAATTTGAAAGAATAAAGATAATAGCAGACAAAATAAAGAATAAATGTGATATTTTAGTAAATATAGGTATAGGTGGTTCGTATTTAGGAGCCAAAGCTGCTATTGAGCTTTTTTCTCATAGTTTTTATGACCTTTTGAAAAATGATAAGAAAAAATATCCTAAAATTTTATTTGCGGGAAATAATATGAGTTCAAAATATTTAAGCAATCTTTTAGAAGCTTTAGAAGATAAAGATGTTTGTTTAAATGTTATTTCAAAATCAGGAACTACAACAGAGCCTGCTATAGCATTTAGAATTTTAAAGGATTTTTTAGAAAATAAATACGGAATAGAGGAATCAAAAAACAGAATATTTGTTACAACAGATAGAGCAAAAGGAACTCTAAAATCACTTGCAGATAAAAAAGGCTATGAGACCTTTATAATTCCAGACGATGTAGGGGGAAGGTTTTCTGTGCTTACTCCTGTTGGACTTTTGCCTATGGCAGTTGCAGGAATTGACATTGATAATGTAATGGATGGAGCAAGGAATGCGTACAATGAATTTGATAAATTATATGATGAAAATTCTGCACTGAATATTTGTTATGAATATGCAGCAGTAAGAAATTGTTTATATAGAAGAGGAAAGATAGTAGAAATATTATCAAGTTTTGAACCATCCTTTCAATATTTTGGTGAATGGTGGAAGCAACTATTTGGAGAGAGCGAAGGAAAAGATGGAAAGGGAATATTTCCTGCAAGCTGTAATTTTTCTACTGATTTGCACTCTATGGGTCAATACATACAAGATGGTTATAGGAATATTTTTGAAACATTTATAAATATAGATGAATCAAATGAAACTATTAAAATTTATGAATCAGAAGATGATGGAGATGGCCTTAATTTTTTATGCAAAAACACATTAAACCATATAAATAACAGAGCATTTTTAGGAACTTTGCATGCTCATTATAAAGGAAATGTTCCATGTATAGTCTTAAAGGCTCCAAAATTTTCAGAAAAAGAGTTTGGATACCTTATATATTTTTTTGAAAAAGCGTGTGCTATGAGTGGTTATCTTTTAGGTGTAAATCCTTTTGATCAACCTGGGGTAGAAGAGTATAAAAATAATATGTTTGCTCTTTTGGAAAAACCTGGTTATGAAAAATTAGATGTAACTGAAGTTATTTTTGATAAATAATTATAAATTTTAAACAAAAGTGTAATTTTATATTTGGAGGAAAACATATGAATGAGATAAGAATAGTATTTGAGCAAGATATAAATGATAAAAATACTATAAATATTAAGTTAGAAGATGTACCTGATGAAGATTTGTTATTTAAGTTTATGATTTCAAATAAGGGAGTATGGACATCATTATGTGATTTTCAAGAAGAACGGCAAATAGGCTGGAACGTTGTAGAGGACGGGTTATATACTATTATGATGCAAGCAAAACATAAAGGCAGCAAAAAACCATTTAGTTATATTTCTAAAAGTGAGTACTCATTCAAATATGCTCCTAATTCTATGAATAGAAGTGATGAAAATATAATTGATTTTAATTCAGTTGCTCCGATTTTCACAACACCAACAAATCCAGCGATGATGAATTCACCTTATGGAATAAATGAATCAAATATTAAACTAAATGATAATATGCAAAAATATGATGATGTTAATATAAATAATATAACCCCAAATTTTCAGTTGTTTAATGATTTTAGCGAAAATATTGTAGATTATGATGATGATAATTTGGTGCCAAATATTAGCTCTATAAATAACAATGTTTTACCTGATATTGAGGTGAAAAATGTAAATTCAAGCAGTACATTACCATATATTGAGACAAAGAGTTTTAGCTTAAATAATAATAGTACTGATAATTTTAATGATAAAGGTCAATATGACTATGATTATATCAAAGATACTATATCAAGTGATTTAAATACATATGATAATAGCGAAGAGGATGAATCAAATATACATAGCAATAGTTTTAATAATGATTTAAGCACATATGATTATGATGATTTTAAAGAAGATATGAATATGGAAAATGATAAAGAGAATAAGGATTCTATTAAAAAAAATACATATGATGAAAATGGTGATGATGATTTTACCATATTGCCTAAGAAAAATGATTATCTAGTTGGTGACAGGATAACGGTGTCAGCAGGGGAAGAAGATGATAGCAAAGTATATAGATTTTTCTTAATGAATGGTTCAAATATGACTATGCTAAGGGATTATTCCTCTGATAATAAACTATATCACATGATTGAAACTGAAGGTGTATTTACAATAAAGGTTCAAATAAAGGATTTAGATTCTTCAAACATATTTGATGAAGAAAGAGAACGGGAACTAATTGTAAAAGATATACCTAAAATAGATATTACATCCTTTAAATGTCTAAATAAAGAGCGAATTGTAAATGAATCTATTATATTTGATGTTAAGACAAATGCTTCCCCAGAAAGAATAGTTCTATATAAATTTGTTAAGGTAAATGAAGACGGAAATCAGGTTACAATTCGAGACTTTTCAAGGCAAAATACCATTTCAATTACAGAGAATAAGAGCGGAATATTTAAGCTATTGTGCATGGTAAAGGATGTAAAAGTTCCTAATAAATTTGATGATAGAGCTGTGATTAAATATGAGGTTATGCCATACAAAAAGATATCCATTCAAAGCTTTACATCAGATCTAAAAGTACCACAGCATGTTGGCACTACGATAACCTTGAATTCTGAAGCAATAGGTGGAATATTGCTTAAATATAGGTTCTTAATTGAAGGGCCAGAAAAAATAGATTCAGGATTTATAAATGCAAATTATTTTAAGTGGCTTCCAGAGGAGGAAGGAAATTATAAATTAACATTGTTTGTAAAAGACGAAAGTTTTGGAGGAGAGTACGAAGATAAGCAAACTTTTAATTACTTTGTAGACCCTGCTCCAGAGAGAAATATTGTAATAAACAGCATTGAAGTTGAAAATATCAAGACGGCTTTAGTGGGAGTTCCAAACAAGATTGAAATCAATGCTGAGGGAAGTCCTAATTTGCGTTATAAGTTCATAGTTAGAAAAGAAGATGAAATCCTTGAAATGATAGATTATAACCAAAATAACTGGGTTAATTTTATGCCAGATGAAAAAGGCAGCTACACTATAGAAATACATGCAAAAGATAAGTATTCCAAAAAGCCCTTTGATGCTATGGATACAGTAGAAGTTAAAGTTTACGAATATATACCTTCAAGGATTGATTACTTAATAAATTTTAATGAGGATAATAATTTAGTAAATAGAACTGTTAAGATAAATGTAATAACTGAAGATGGAAAAGATACTTATGTAAAATATAAGATCTTAGTAGATGGACATTTCTTAGATGAGTCACAATATGCTCTGGTGAATACAATAAGCTTTATACCAAAGATAACAGGAGAATATAAAGTTGTGGTATTTGCAAAAAATACGAGGAGCAAGGAAGAGTATGACTCTAAAAAAATTGCAACGTTTAGGGTTGAAAATGCTCTCCCAGTTAAAAATGCTTCTATTGAATGCTCAAATGCTACAGCAAGTGTAGGAGAAAAGATCAACTTTACAGTTAAATCTGAGGATAATTATGATACACTTTATCAATTTTATATTCTAGAAGAGAGCAATTGGAGAATTGTTCAAGACTTTTCAACAAATAATAGCTTTTCATATATTCCAGTAGAAAAAGGCAACTGCAAATTATTAGCCATTTGCAAAAATAGCCTTAGAATTGTAAGTTACGATTGCATTGCAACCTGTGACTATAAAGTTGTCTAGGAAAATATATTTATTATTAAAAAACTTCAGGATGTGTTTCCTGAGGTTTTTACTTTTAGTTATATAAATGTTGTTATGGGTGAATAATTAAACTATAATTAAATTGAAATTTTAAATCCGGAAGTTTATTATTTATAAATAGAATATTTAATTAGTTTATAAGAAATTTAAATGCTCTATTTATGTTATAACCCGTTTTGGAGGAAACAATGAAATTCAATGATGTTTTAAATAAAGAACAATACGAAGCGGTCACTTCTATTGAAGGACCATTATTAATTTTAGCTGGTGCAGGATCAGGAAAGACCACTGTCCTTACATATAGAGTTTCTTATATGATTCAAAATGCAAATATACCATTTTACAATATCTTGGCCATTACATTTACAAATAAAGCCGCAGAAGAGATGAGAACTAGGATTATAAACTTAATTGGACAAGATGCTAACAATATGTGGATATCTACATTTCATTCAACATGTTCTAGAATTTTAAGAAGAGAAGCTGATAAATTAGGTTATAATAAGAGCTTTACAATATATGACAGCTATGATTCTAAAAGCTTACTTACAAAATGTATGGAAGAATTAAATATAAATGAAGATGATATAACTATAAAAGAAGCCATAAACAAGATTTCAAGAAAAAAAGACGAGTTTATATCTCCAATAAAATATTTAACAGAAACAGAGGGAAACTACAGAGAGAATTTAATAGCTAAAGTATATGAATTATATCAAAAAAGGTTAAAGGAATACAATGCTATGGATTTTGACGATCTAATATTTATGACTGTTAAACTCTTTAAAGAGCATGAAGATGTATTGGAGTTTTATAGAAGGAAATTTAAATACATAATGGTGGATGAATATCAAGATACTAATAAAGCGCAATATGAGCTTATATATCTCCTTGCAAAAGAGCACAACAACATATGTGTGGTA
This sequence comes from Clostridiaceae bacterium, assembly GCA_031549525.1. Classification (GTDB taxonomy): domain Bacteria; phylum Bacillota; class Clostridia; order Clostridiales; family Clostridiaceae; genus WQUF01. The sequence continues at coordinate 19,478 of JAVBPQ010000023.1, forward strand.
GGCGATGATGATCAATGCATCTATCAATGGAGAGGAGCTGATATTTCAAATATATTGAATTTTGAGAAGGATTATAAAAATAGCAAAGTCATAAAGCTTGAAAAAAATTATAGATCTTACAAAAATATACTAGATGCTGCAAATTCTGTAATAGAGAATAATATATATAGAAAAGGGAAAGAACTTAAAACAGATAAAGCATGTGGTGATAAGATAAAATATTATGCAGCTCATTCAGATATAGAAGAGGCAAATTTTTTAGTAGATGAGATAGAAAGTTTAATTAAGCATGAAAATAAAACCTATAAGGATTTTGCCGTTTTATATAGAACGAATGCTCAATCAAGGCTATTTGAAAATGCCATGGTTAAGCGGGGGATGCCATATAAAGTTGTAGGTGGTTTAAAGTTTTATGATAGAAAAGAAATAAAAGATGTGCTTGCTTATTTAAAAGTGATTGCAAACCCTTTAGATGACTTAAGCTTGCTTAGGATAATAAATACTCCAAAGAGAGGAATTGGAGATTCAACAATCCAAAAGATAGCAAAGTATGCAGAGTATATCGAAGAAAATATATATTCTGCACTTTTAGATATTGATCCATTAGGATTGCCATCAAAGACAAGATCTAGTTTAGATAAGTTTACAGGTCTTATGAACAATTTTATAAGGAAAAAGAACAGCTTAAAAGCCCATGAGATCATGGTAGAGGTTCTAGAAGCTACAGGATATTTAGAGCTTCTAGAAAAAAGCAAATCTATAGAGGATATGTCAAGGCTAGAGAATATAAAAGAATTGCTCTCTGCTGCTATAGAATTTGAAAATTTAAATGAAGACAAGACATTGAATGCATTTTTAGAGGGTGTAACTTTAGTATCTGATATAGATAGTTTTAATGAAGATTCAAATGCAGTTGCTCTTATGACTATACATAGTGCAAAGGGCCTTGAGTTTCCTGTGGTATTTATGGTGGGCATGGAAAATGGTATGTTTCCAGGCTCTCAAAGCTTTAGAAATGAGAAGGAAATGGAAGAATCAAGACGGCTATGTTATGTTGGTATAACTCGTGCTAAGGAAAAGCTATACCTTACAAGAGCAGAAAGTAGGATGTACTTTGGGGAAACTACAGCATTTCCTCCATCGGATTTTTTGTCAGAAATATCAGAAGATCTAATTGAGGATTTAAATGCAAGACCTAAGGTAAATAAAATTTTTATCAACCATAAAAATGAAAGCTTAAATACTAAAAGTTATTCTTATTTTAAAGATGAAAATATAGAAAATAAACCTAAGATTAAATATTCTATAAAGGATTTTACGCAAGGTAAGAAGATAGAACATGATAAATTTGGACTTGGTATCATAGTTTCAGTGTCAAAAGAAGAGGAGAAGATGACAGTTGTATTTGACAATATGGGTATCAAAGTATTATCTATAAAAACTGCTCCTGTAAAGTTAATTTAACCTGGAGGATTTATGATGAATTTTAAAAAGGACATTGAAGATTTAGTAAAAAAGTTAAATGAATATGCTTACAGTTATTATGTTTTAGATAACCCTTCTATTTCAGATAAAGAGTATGATAAGTTATATGACGAGCTATTAGAAAAAGAAAAAGCTTATAAATATATACTTCCAGAATCTCCTACACAGAGGGTAGGAGATAATATATTGACTAAATTTAAAAAGCATATCCACTTTGGAAAGTTATGGAGTTTAGATAAAGGTCAAACCATAGACGAAATAAAAGATTGGCATGTAAAAAATTTAAAGTTTATTGACGAGTATAATAGTTTAAATGAAGATAAGCTTCCAATTCCTACATATATTTTGACTAAAAAGTTTGATGGCTTGACCATAAATTTAACATATGAAAATGGCCTTTTAAAAACAGCAGCATCAAGGGGTAATGGAGAAGTAGGAGAAGATATAACAAATCAGGTAAAGACCATAAAATCTGTTCCAATAAAGATTTTAGAGAAAAGAGTTTTTGAAATCCATGGAGAAGCTGTTATGACAAAAGATGCTTTTGAAAAGTATAATAAAGATGCTAAAGTTCCATTGAAGAATATGAGAAATGGAGCTGCTGGCGCTTTGAGAAATTTAGATTTAAAAGAGACTGCTAAAAGAAATCTAAGCGCTTATTTTTATGATGTAGGATATACGGAGAATATAAATTTTAATACATATAGAGAAATGATGGAGTTTATACAGAAGAATGGATTTATGACAGATGATTATTTTTATTATGCTGAAAGCTTTGAGAAAATAGAGGAACAATTAAAATATATTGAGGTTAATAAGCCTAATTTAAATTATGATATAGATGGAGTTGTAATCGCTGTAGATGATATAAAAACGAGAGAAGCCTTAGGATATACCATTAAATTTCCAAAATGGGCTATAGCATATAAATTTAAAGCTGAAGAGACTACAACAAAGCTCTTATCCATCGAATGGAATGTTGGAAGGAGTGGAAGGGTTTCGCCTACAGCTGTCTTAGATCCTGTAAATCTTGGAGGAGCTTTAGTAAAGAGAGCAACTTTAAACAATATGGATGATATAAAAAGAAAGGGTGTAAAGATTGGAGCTAATGTATTTATAAGGAGAAGCAATGATGTCATACCTGAAATAATGGGAGTATCTGATGATTCCTTAGATGATATAAAGGAGATAATTCCTCCAGAAGTATGTCCATTTTGTGGAACAAAGCTCATATTGGATGGAGCTCATTATTTTTGTGATAATTCTCTAAGTTGCACACCTCAGCTTGTAAAGAGCATAGTTCATTTTGCTTCAAGAGATGCTATGAACATCGAAGGATTAAATGATAAAACTGCAGCTCAGCTAGTTGAGCAGCTTAATATAAAGACTATTGCAGATATTTATAAAATAAAGAAAGAAGAGCTTTTGTCTTTAGAAAAATTTGCAGATAAAAAGGCTGAAAATCTTATACGAGCTATAGAGGAATCAAAGAATAGAAAGCTTCATTCATTTATATATGCTCTTGGAATACCAAATGTTGGCTTTAAGACATCAAAAGACCTTGTAAAAAAATTTAAAAATTTAAACAATATCATAGAGGCTAGAGAAGAAGATCTTAAAACCACAAGCGATATTGGAGAGGTTGTATCAAAAAATATTGTAGACTTTTTTGCAAGTTTTGAAGTAAAATGTATTTTAAAAGAGCTTAAAGACATTGGTATGGAATTTGAGGAAGATGATTTTGAAATTACAGAGAGCATATTTACAAATAAAACTGTGGTTATAACAGGTAAATTTAAAAAATATTTGAGGCAAGATATAAAGGATAAATTGGAATCAATAGGTGCCAATGTTTCAGAGAGCGTAAGCAAAAAAACAGATTATGTTATTTTTGGTGAGGATGCAGGCTCTAAGCTTGAAAAAGCAAATAAATTAGGTATAAAGACCTTGTCTGAAGATGAGTTTGAAAATTTAATGAATAAGGAGGTTTTACTTTGAATTTATCAGTAGACGATGTAAGACAACTTGCAGAACTTTCTAAGCTTAAATTTAGTAAAGAGGAGTTAAATGATTTATATGAGCAGATAAAAAAAATCGTAGATTTTAAATATATGGTTAAATTATCGAATCTTAATTTAGAAGATACCCCAATATGCATAAATCCAATTCCAATTGAAAACTTTATGAGAGAAGATGTTGAGTCAAAATATTTTAAGTTAGATGATGTTCTTTTAAACGTACCTGAAAGTATCGAGGAATATATAGCTGTTCCTAGAATAATTGAATAATCTGGAGGATTTTGCATGGAAATACATAGGCTTTGTGGAAGCGAAATACGAGATAAAATAATAAATAAAGAGATAACCTGCGAAGAGGTTATAAATCATTTTATAAATAGAATAAAAAACATAGATAGAAGAATAAATGCATTTATAACCCTTGATGAGGAAGGTGCTATAGATTCTGCAAGGAGAATAGATAAAAAGATTTCAAATGGTGATAAACTTGGAGCTCTTTGTGGAATTCCCATTGGGCTTAAAGACAATATAAACTATAAGGGCTTAAAGACAACTTGTGGCTCTAAAATCCTTGAAAACTTTATATCTCCATATACTGCTACTATAGCTCAAAAAATTTTAAATGAAGATGGTATAATAATTGGAAAATTAAATATGGATGAGTTTGCTATTGGCTCTACAAATAAGACTAGTTATTTTGGATATGTAAGAAATCCTTGGAATTTAGATAAAATTCCAGGAGGTTCATCAGGAGGATCTGCGGCAGCAGTTGCTGCAATGGAATTACCAATGGCACTTGGTTCAGATACTGGAGGATCCATAAGAGAGCCAGCTTCTTATTGTGGGGTAATAGGCACTAAACCTACATATGGTGCTGTTTCAAGATATGGGGTAGCATCCTTATGCTGTTCTTTAGATCAAGTTGGTGTATTTGGAAGGTGTTACGAAGATGTGGCTCTCCTCTCTTCTGTAATTTATGGCTTTGATAAATCAGATTCCACATCAAAGGAATGCAAGATAAACATAGAAATAGAAGATGATCATAATTTTATAAAAGGCAAGAAATTTGCATATTTAAAGGGTTTAAATGGAGAGAAAGAGAATTTGAAAATCTTAGAAATTGTAGATGCTGCTGCTAAAGAACTTAGTGATAAAGGTGCAATAGTTGAGAGGATTGAATTAAAGGATGAGATATTTGATCTATTTATGAGCACATATCATATAATGACATGTGCAGATTGCGCTGCAAATTTAGCAAGGTTTGATGGTATAAGGTATGGATATAGAGATAAAGAAGCAAAGACTTCGGATGATATTTATTATCTCTCAAGGACAAAGGGATTTGGCGAAGAAGTAAAGAGAAGGATAATAATGGGGAATTTGTTTATCTCAGAAGAGAACATGGATAAATACTACAACAACGCTTTAAGGATAAGATATAAGGTTATAGAGAAGATCAAAGAAGTATTAAAACAATATGATTATATATTATCACCTTCTACAGTTGATGTAGCTTGTGATATTGATAAAAAGCACTTTGAGGCAGAAAGTTATTTTAGCAATCCTCAGCTTATACTTGCAAATTTAACAGGGCTTCCTGCTATATCTATTCCTTATGGATTTTTAGATGATATGCCTGTTGGAATCCAATTTATAGGAAATTACTTTTCTGATTCTGATCTTATTAAGCTTTCTCAAATATTTCCTAAAATAGAAATAGAGAAAGAGATATAGGAGGTAATTTATGGAATACGAATTAGTTATTGGACTTGAAATACACGTTGAGCTTTCAACAAAGACTAAAATTTATTGTGCTTGCAGTACTAAATTTGGAGGAAAAGCAAATACAAATGTCTGCCCTATATGCTTAGCCTTACCTGGTGCTCTTCCTGTTTTAAATAAAGAAGTTGTAAACTATGGAATAAAATCCGGTCTTGCTCTTAATTGTTCAATAAATGAGGTTTGCCATATGGATAGAAAAAATTATTTTTATCCTGATATAACTAAAAATTATCAAATTACACAAGCGCCTACACCTTTATGTAAGGATGGATTTGTAGATATTGAGCTTTCAAATAACGAAATAAAGAGGATAAGGATTGAAAGAATACATATAGAAGAAGATACTGGAAAAGCTCTCCATTCTAAAGATAAAACGCTTATGGATTTCAATAGATGTGGTGTACCGCTTATAGAAATTGTATCAAAGCCAGATTTAAGAAGTAAAGAGGAGGTTATTCTCTATCTTGAGAGAATAAAATCTATATTGATTGCTATAGGGGTTTCAGAATGTAAGATGGAAGAAGGAGGTCTTAGGTGTGATTTAAATATATCCGTTAGACCAAAAGGGTTAAATGGACTAGGAGTAAGATGTGAATTAAAAAACATGAGTTCATTTAAAGCAATTGAAAGGGCCATCGATTATGAATTTGAAAGGCAAGTAAAAGCCATTGAGAATAATGAAAAGCTCATACAAGAGACCAGGAGATGGGATGAAAAAAATTTTGTTTCAATATCCATGAGAGAAAAACAAAGTGCAAATGATTATAGATATTATCCTGAAGGAGATTTAGGATGGCTCAATATAGATAAAGAATGGGTAGAATCCATAAGAGAGACCATTTGTGAACTTCCCCATGAGAGGGTAGAGAGGTTTATAAAGGACTATAAACTTTCTAAATATGATGCATCAGTTTTAAATCTTTCAAAGGCTATGGCAGATTTCTTTGAAGATACAGTAAAATACGGCAGCGATGCAAAAGCATCTTCTAATTGGCTCATGGGAGATATATCAAGGCTTTTAAATGAAGAAGCCATGACTATTGAAAAAATAAAGTTTTCTCCAAAGGATCTTGCAGATTTAATAGGTCTTATACATAATGGTACAATTTCAAATGCAATTGGAAAATCTGTACTTGAAAATATGTTTAGAAGTGGAGAATCTCCTAAAAAGATAATAGATGAAAATGGCCTTAAGCAAAATAGCAATGAAGATGAGATTAAGGATGCAGCAATAAAGATATTAAAGGAAAATCCACATATAATTGAAGATTATAAAATAGGTAAGACAAAGATTTTAGGATTTGCAGTGGGACTTTTGATGAAAGAGATGAAGGGAAAAGCTAATCCTAAGATTGTAAATAAGATAATGTCCGATCTCATAATTAGATAACAAAAAACCAAAAGTTAATTAGACTTTTGGTTTTTTTATTAAAAAACTTTACTTTGTAAATTTGATTTGTTTTTAAAATATAGATTATATTTATGTGAAATAATAATCGAATAAAATATTTATATATAATATTTTATCAAATATTATAAAAATGGATGATTAATTGAAATATAGAATAAAATAAAGTTGAAATTTTAAAAAAAAATTGTTTTTTTTATTTGAACAATAACAACAAAAAAACTATCTGATATTTTATAATTATAATATAAAAACCTTTTTATGGAAATAATAAATTATAATGTAAGGTGGTGTTTTATTAATTTTAAGATGAGATGATAAACTTTTCAAATAATATATTAAAAAAGATTATTTTTTATATACTATATAATAAGAAAAATATTATAAAATTAATTCTATATTTAGTATAACTTTATAAAGTTAAGCTTTATGCCAAACTTTAAACTTTTATTTAAATATTAGGTTTTAATAAAAAACTATTTAAACATTAGATATTTTTCTGTATACTTTATATATACAAGAAATACTAAAAAGTCTTGTTTTTAAAACCAAGTATTTAATTTAAGCTATTTGTTTTAAAAACATTATAATCTTTTATTGACAATTGATTTGGTGCTTTATTTTGCTTAGAATATAATAAATTAATTGTGCATAACTCAATATAGCTAAAGTTTTGGGGTGGCCATCTATGGATGAAAAACTAAAAGAGGTTTTTTCAAAAGAGAATTATGATAAAGGAAAGGTTTTTAATGAACTTTATTCTTTGTTGTGGCTTGACTTATATAAATATGCTGTATATACGCTTGGAAACCATGAAGAAGCAGAAGATGCAGTACAAGATGCAGTAGCACTTGCTTATGATAATTTTGAAAAGTTGAAAAATAAAGAAGCATTTAAATATTGGGTTTTTAAGATATTATCAAATTGCTGTAAGAAGAAGTTAAGAGGAATTATATGGAATAGAAAGACATCTCCTATCTATGATATTTTTGATTTGAGCGAAGAGGATAAGACGGATCAAATGATGGAAAGCTTAGATTTATATAATGAAATAACTAAACTAAAAAGTGATGAACGCATGATACTTAATTTATCCATTTTCGGAGGATACAAAAGTAATGAAATTTCTGAAATATTGAATTTTCCAGAAGGTACTGTCAGGTCAAAACTGCATAGAGCATTGAAAAAATTAAAAGGTAATATTGGAGAGTGAAGTAATATGGATAATAAATTTGATGATAAAGATATTGCCATAGAACAAAAATACATACAGGAAAGATTGAAGCTATTAGATAATTATCTTATTATTCCAGATAGACTAAGACCTGAGAATATTTCTATTAAATCCCGAAGAAAGAAATATTATATGAAAATGGTTGCAGCTGCTGCTTGTATGGTGATAATCTTATCAAGCTTGATTTCCTTGTATGTTATAACCGATAAAAATAATAAGCTTGTACCCACAACTACACTTAAAAAACAAGAAGCTGAAAGAAATACTGTAAGTATCGAAGATATTCCAGATAAGGTTCAGGATATAAATGAATTAAAAAATATATATTTATCACTTATAAATAATGGAAACTTTATCGATGATAGTAGTTGTTTGAAGGATGAAACTATAATGACACCTGATTTAAATGAAAAGACTGATGAGGGTGATATTGTAAAAACTGATAATACAGGAGAACATATATATTGTTTATCTACAGAATATGAAAGAAGCAATGAGAATAATTTTACATTTGATAAAAGTAAAGCAAAGGTAGACATTGTAAGCACTTTAAAAAAGGGTGAGATGGCAAAAGTAAATTCAATACAGATAGATGGTCAGGCTCTCGAAATGTATTTAAAAGATGATAGGCTTGTTATAATAACAAGACCTGAAGGGTATTACAAAGATTTATTAGAAAATAAAACTATAACTGTAAATCAATTTAATGTTTTACTAGATGAGCTCTATAAGCAAAATAATGGAACAAGCACTGATGAATTAAATCAAAAATTTACTGAAAGATATCAATATCAGAATACAACTTTAATTATGGTATATGATGTAAGCAATGTATTAAATCCTAAACTTGTAAGAAAGGTTGTACAAGATGGATACTATTCTTCATCAAAACTCGTAGATGGTGATTTATATCTTGTAACAAATAAATATGATTATTCACGGTTTTACAAAAATATAGGTGATATAAGAGATGAAAACATATTACCTTTTATAAATGACAGTGCAAGTGGTGAAAAAGGTGATAAACCCATTGATTTAAAGTCAATAAATATATTTTCTAATCCAAATTCATATGAGTTTACCATACTAAGTGGAATAAATATTAAAAACTATGATAAAATTTCAACTGTAGCTTGCCTTGGAGGTAGCAATGCAATATATTCATCATTAAATTCGATGTATTTTACAAGTACAGATTATTTAGGTAGAAAGGATCAAAATAGCACCACTAATCAAGATTTAAAAAGCACAAACATAATAAAATATGTTTTAAAAGATGGTGTTCCTAGAATGCATTCTACAGAAAAGATACAAGGAGTTATTTTTAATAAATTTTCCATCAGTGAATATGATGGATATTTAAGGATAGTTACGATAGATAAGCCAACAATAAATGGAGTACCTTCTGTTAAAGATATTAAAAGCAATGTTTATGTATTAAATGATGATTTAAAGATAACTGGAAAGATAGAAGGTATGTTAGAGGGAGACCAAATAAAATCAGTGAGAATAATAGATAATAATTGTTATTTGGTGACTGATGGAGATAAGAATTCACTGTTTGCTTTAGATTTTTCTGATCCTTTAAACCTTAAGTTATCGAATCCATTAGACTTAGATGGGTTTAGTTCATACTTATATTCATATTCTAATACTGATTTAATAGGAATAGGAAAGGTAACGCAGCAGGTAGTAAGACCTGAAGATGGTAGCAACGTGACATTGACAGAAGGAGTTAAATTATCATTCTTTGATATAGGGGATTCAAATATACCAAAAGAGATAGGAGGATATGTATTTGGAGGAAGAGGTACATCATCTGAGGTTTTATATAATCACAAAGCTTTTCTTTGTTCAAAAGAAGATAAACTTTTAGCTTTCCCTGTGACTTTATATGAAAATACAAATAATGATGCAGACCCATTTGCTCCTGGGACTGTTGCATTTATTGGATATTATGTGTTTAGCATAGATGAGAATAAAGGATTTACTTTAAAGGGAAGGATATCTCATTATGATAAGCTTCCAGATTACACTAATTCTGATGATACTAGCTTTTTTGATAATATAGGATATGAAATAAATCGAGGAATCAATGTAGATGATGTCATCTACACTATATCTGAAAAAGTTGTCATGGCAAATTCATTGACTGATTTTAGGATGATGGGAAAAATAGAATTAAAAAATTAAATTTTATAAAATAAGCAATATTAGAAGTCAGCTAGGAGGACCTTAGCTGACTCTAATTTTGTACATAAAAATTCGATTTTTGTAAAATTATAATGGTATAGACTAAATTTTCCCTTTAATCTCCAAATACATTTAAACATTATAGATACAAACAAATATTATAAAATTAAAATTTATATTATTAAATTTTTTGGAAAAAATATTAATAAAATGCAACAAAATTTATATATATTGACTCTTTATTATAAAGTATATGATGAAATTTATTAAACATCACAGAAACTAAAGAGTTAATAAGGAGTGAGTTTTTATGGATAATGAAAAAGAGAGAGATTCCATGGAACACGCTAAAATTAAGCAAAAGCTGGATATACTCAACGATTATCTCATCATTCCAGAGAGTATAAAACCAGAGAATTTAAAACTAGATAATATGAAGAAAAAGAAATCAAAGAGAATATTTATTTTTACTAAAGTTGTAGCAGTAGCAGCTTCTTTAGCAATCATTCTATCTAGCATATTCCTTATAAATAACATGATGAGGGTAAGAGAAATTAATCCTAGTATAGCTTCTAAGATCAAGAGTTATGATGAATTAAAGGATATTTATGTTATTGCTTTAAATAAAACAGAACAAATTGCATCTAATATTCAAAGAGATTCTATTTTTTCAGCAATGCAGAAGGAGTCTGCTGATGCAAGCATACAAGCTGATACAGCAAGCGATATATCTTATACAAATATTCAGACAAGAGGGGTAGATGAAGGAGATATTGTTAAAACTGATGGAGATTATATTTATTATTTAAGTAATAAAAATATTTTAGTAGAAGAAGGTAATAAAGAAAAAGAAGCTCAATATAAAAATATAGCTTTGATAAATATAGTGAGTACTCTTAGGCAGGGTGAAATGAAAAAAGAGGGCTATTTAGAAATTAAAGGATATCCTCATGAAGTATATTTAAAAGATAAAAGGTTAGTAATTATAAACCAACCTGAGGACTTATATTTAGATCTTAAAACTAATAAAACCATTTCTATGGATGAATATAATAAAATGGCTGTTGCTGAAGGAGTAAATGAAGAGTTTTTTAATAGATATAAATATCAAACTAGAACTGAAGTTTTAATTTATGATGTGAGCGATGTTAAGAATCCTAAGCTCTTAAGAGAATTTATACAAGAAGGATATTACTCTTCTTCAAGACTTATAGGAGATAATTTGTATTTTGTTACAAATAAAAATGACTATGATATAAGATACAATACAAAAGAAGATGTAGATATCAATTATATAGTACCTTTTACAAATGATAGCAAAAACGGAGGAAAGAACGAACCCATTGATTTAAAAAATATTACTTTATTTAAAAATCCAAACTCCTATAGTTTTTTCATAGTAACGGGATTAAACATTAAAAATGATAAAGAAGCTACTACTGAAGCTTGTTTAGGCGGAAGTACAAATATATATTCTTCCTTAGATGCCTTATATATTACAAATCCAGAGTATGAAGAGGAGACATCAAACAGTAAAATAGCATCAGATATGATGATAGCTCTTGCTGTAAAAAGTACTAATATCATAAAATATACATTGGAAGATGGCAAACCTGAAGCATATGCAGTAGGAAAGGTTCCAGGGAGCATTTTAAATCAATTTTCAATGGATGAATACGAAGGAAATTTTAGAGTAGCTACAACGGAAGGATTTCAGGATGATAGCAAAAATAATATATATATACTAAATGCTAATTTAGAAATCATAGGTAAAGTTGAAGGATTAGCTCCTAAAGAGAGAGTTTATTCAGTTAGATTTATGGAAGATAGAGGTTATATAGTTACATTTAAAAATATAGATCCACTGTTTGCCTTAGATTTAAGCAATCCTCAGGAGCCAAAGGTATTAGGGCAACTGAAGATACCTGGGTTTAGCTCTTATCTGCATCCTTATTCTAAAGATATATTGATTGGAATAGGAAATGATACTAAAACTGTTAAAGACTCTGGAGGAGAGATAAATTTAACATTAGGCTTAAAGTTATCCCTCTTTGATGTGAGAGACCCTATGAATCCTAAGGAAATACAAAATTACGTAATAGGAGATCAAGGAACCTATTCAGAAGTACTGTATAATCATAAAGCTTTGTTATTTTCAAAAGAGAAGGATATTTTAGCTTTTCCTGTGTATTTGATGGAAATTAAGGACGAAAGTATTAAGGATAAACCAGAAGGATTGTTTGATAATACAGTTAACACATATATAGGGTATTATGTATTTAGCGTAGATGAAGTAAATGGATTTACATTAAAGGGAAGTGTAACTCATTATGACAAGCTTCCAGAGTATGATTTTACAGATATGAAGACATATTATGACAGCATAGGTTTTGATATAAAACGAGGAATTTATATAGACAATATTCTCTATACCATATCTGATAAAGTGATTATGGCAAGTTCACTAGATGATTTTAGCACCATTTCAAAAATTGAATTTTAAAATTAAAAAAACTTTAAGAACAGATGATTTATAGTCTGTTCTTTTTTGTGTTATAATTGTAACTAGAGCGCTCAAGTTTTTTTAAGGGGGAAGAAAAAATGGATGTAAAAGAGATATTGTTTAATCTATGCAGCATACCTAGCATATCTGGATTTGAAGATGCTATGGTGGAAAATCTAAAAGAAATATTTAAAGATACAACAGATTCTTATATTCATGATAATGTCATGAGCCATTCCTTTTTTATAAAAGGAAAGACGGACCATAATATAATGCTTGCAGCTCATATGGATGAAATTGGCCTTATGATAACAGATGTTCATGAAGACGGATTTTTAAGCTTTACCAAAATAGGAGGAGTGGATCCTTTTACTCTAATAGCTCAAGAGATTGAAATAATGGGCAAAGAGAAGATATTTGGAATTATTGGAGTTAAGCCTCCTCATCTTTCTTCACAGGATGATCCAAATAAGATTTTGACCATATCCGATCTTCACATAGATACAGGATATGAATTTGATAAATTAAAAGATCTTGTGTCAATTGGAGATGTGGCATATGTGAAGAGAGAGCACGTAGAGCTTATGGGGGATAATATATCTGCAAGAGGACTCGATAATAAAGCTGGTATTGCAACTCTTGCACTCACAGCAAAACATTTAAAAACTTTAAATCCTCACAATAATGTGTATTTTACAGCTACTTCTCAAGAAGAGCTAGGTTATAAAGGTGCTACTACATCTTCCTATGCTATAAAGCCTGATTTAGGAATAATAATCGATGTAACCTTTGGAGTTACTCATGATGTCTCTGAAGATAGGGCAATTCCTATTGGAAAAGGTCCTGGAATTGCAGTGGGGTCAAGGGCAAATAGGGTATTTACAAAGCGACTTATGGATACATTTAATAAATTTAAGCATAAATACACTGTGGAAGTATACCCATCTCAAACAGGTACAGATGCAGAAGCTATTCAGCTTGCAAATGAAGGAGTGCCTTGTGTGGTTTTATCTATTCCGCTAAGATATATGCACTCTTCAACAGAAGTTGTAAATGTTAAAGATATAGAAGATTTAAGCTTAATGCTTGCTATGTTTATAAAGGAATTGGATGATTTTTGTTGGGAGGATGTATTATGCGATTAAAAGAGCTTACAGAATTAAATGGAGTATCAGGATATGAATCTTCCGTTAGAAAATATTTAAAGAAAGCTATTGAAGAGATAGGCTCTTCATATAAAATAGACAAGCTTGGGAATATAATCGTGAAAAATGAAGGAAAAACTCCTAAGAGAAAATTGCTATTAGGTGCTCATATGGATGAGGTTGGGCTTATTGTTACATCCATAACATCATCAGGATTTTTAAAATTTCACCCTATGGGAGGTGTAAATTCTGATATTTTAATTTCAAAGGTAGTTGAAATAGGTGACAATAAGATTAAAGGTGTCATAGGTTTTAAACCCATTCATCTTCTAAAGGATCATGAAAGGGGAAAGAAAAAAGACTTTAATGAGCTCTATATAGATATTGGAGCAAAATCAAAGGAAGATGCTGAGAGCAAGGTTAATCTAGGAGATTATGTAGCTTTTAAAAGCGATTATGTTGAGTTTGGAAGCGGACTTATAAAAGCTAAAGCTTTAGATGATAGAGTTGGCGTTGAAGTGCTCTTAAGTATACTAGAGAAGAAGATAGATTTAGAGTTTTATGTAGTTTTTACGGTTATGGAAGAGTTAGGAACAAGAGGGGCACAAATAGTAGCAAAAATTGTAGAGCCTGATTTAGCTATAATACTTGAAGGTACGATTTCAGCTGATATGCATGATGTAAAAGAGCATGAAAAGGCTACCCGTTTAAGAAAAGGACCTGCTATTTCCATAATGGATGGAGGTTCTATCTATGATGTAAATGAGATAAACAATCTAAAGAATATTGCAAAAGAAAATGATATACCATGTCAAATACGAGGATCTGTCATGGGAGCAACTGATGGAGCAGCTGTGCATAAAGCTAAGGCTGGGTGTAAACTTATAGGATTATCTGTTCCTTGTAGGTATATTCATTCACCAGTGTCCGTAACTAGCAAACTAGATATAGATAATACAAAAAAATTGCTTTTTAAATTTTTAGAAAAAGAAGGGGGACTTTAAACATGCAATCTGATATTTTAAATGAAATTCTTTCCTGTTTTGGACCAAGTGGAAGAGAAGGTAAGATCTCTGAACTGATTAGATTAAAGGCAGAAGGAAAAGCTTCTGAAATTTTTACAGATGCCCTTGGAAATTTAGTAATAAGAAAAAAAGGCCAAGGAAAGAAGATAATGATAGCAGCTCATATGGATCAGATAGGATTTATAATAACTCATATAGATGAAAAGGGATTTTTAAGGTTTGCACAAGTTGGATATCATAGTCCAGTCTATATATTTGGACAGCGTGTTGTCTTTGAAAATGGTGTTCAGGGAATCATTGGTCATGATGAAATAAAAAATATTTCTGAATTGAATATGACTAAACTTTATATAGATATTGGGGCTGAAAGTTATGAAGATGCTTTAAAATATGTTTCTGTAGGAGATATGTGCATAATAAATACTCCTTATTATGAAAATGAAACATCTATTATGTCAAGGGCTCTTGATGATAGAATTGGATGCTATATCATGCTAGAGACAATATTAAATTCAGAAAATCATAATGATTGTTATTTTGTTTTTACAACTCAAGAAGAAGTTGGATTAAGAGGCGCTAAAGTATCAAGCTTTAATGTAGATCCTGAATATTGTATTGCAATAGATGTTACAAGGACAGGAGATACTTATCAAGGCACTAAGATGAATGTAAAGCTTGGAGGAGGAGCAGCAATTAAGCTCATGGACCAAGGTATGATTACAAATCCTGAAGTTAAAAAGCTTATGGTTGATGTGGCAAATAAAGAAAATATAAAATATCAATTTGAGGTTTTAGAAGCTGGGACTACTGATGCAACAGCAGCACAGCTTACAAGAAGCGGAATAAAGAGCGGATGCATATCGGTTCCAACAAGATGGATCCACACAGGAAGCGAACTTATAAAAAAATCTGATTTAGATGAATGTATTAAGCTATTAAAGGGAATCGTAAACTATGTATTTTAATTTTTAAGGGGGTCTTTTTTTTATGATTAGATATAATAAAGACAAGCTGCCAAAACTTTTAGTTCAAGGTCAGGTTTGGCATTCAAGTTTTAATGTAAATGGGAAAACTGGAATAGATGGACATGTGGATTTTCTGCCAGGCACTGGAGGCATTACCTATAATGTAAAAATTGGTGATAGTGCAATTGGTTGGGCTGCAGACCATTTAGAACCTGGAGTTTCTTCAAAAAATCAAGATCCTTATAAAAATGATGCTTATATAACCTATAGCTGCATTGGCAATAAAGCTGTGGTAGCATCAGGAGATGCTAAGGGAAAATGTGGGTTTGTAACAGGCAAACATGGCGGATGTAATCATCTTATGATATATTTTCCTGAGGAAGCCTTAAACCTCCTTTCTATTGACGATAAGATAAATGTTTACTCTCAAGGGCAAGGTATAAAGCTTTTAGATTATGAAAATATAGCTGTGAGAAATACGAGCCCAGAGCTTTTAGAGAAGATGAATATTTTAGAAAAAGATGGGAAATTAAATGTAGGAGTCAGTAAAATAGTTCCTGCATGTATTATGGGCTCTGGTATTGGTTCTGTACCAATCTATGGAGATTATGATATAACTTTATTTGATAAAAAAATAAACGAAGAATATGATCTTTATAACCTTCGTCTTGGGGATATTGTGGCTATAATTGATGCAGATACAAGATATGGAAGGACTTATTTAAAAGGAGCTGTTACAATTGGTGTTGTGATTCACAGTGATTGCATAATCCCAGGGCATGGACCAGGAGTTACAACCCTCATGAGCAGCAAAGATTCCATCATCACACCTTTTATCGATGAAAATGCAAATTTAGCCAGTATTTTTAATATAGAAAAATAATTTATTGAAAAATCTCCGCTTTTTTATAAGCGGGGATTTGATTCTATGGGGGTAACATTTTGAAAAAAATATTATCATTAAATTTTGATATAAAACGTTATTTTATATTTACTTTTTTATTTTATATATCATCTGGAGCATTTGATGTGTTGATTGGGCTTTATATGATAAGCATAGGATATAAGGAAGACTTTGTAGGCACTATTTTTGGAGCAAGGGTCATGACTATGGCATTTTTTTCAATTATAGCAGGAATACTTGCAAAAAGGTGGGGATATGCTGTATGTTTAAGACTTGCATCATTGCTTTCTTTTATAGGTTGCTTGATACAAGTTATTTTTTTTAGTAAAATTGCTATAATTTTAGGAGCTATTCTATTTGGAATTGGACTTATATTCGTGGCAATTGTTGAAGGACCTTATATAATGGAGAATTCTCCTAGTAAGACTCAAGTTAAGATGTTTAGTTATAATTATTCTGTTATAATGGTAGCTTTGATTATAGGCACATTTTTTTCAGGGATAGTGAGTGATATTTTTAAGATTAGATTTAATTACAGCGAAAGTTTAAAGATATCCATGTTAATTTTTACGACTTTATCTTTCACATCTTTAATACCTGCTTTTTTAATTAAAACTCAAAATAGAACTTTGGAAACAAAGGATGAAGATAAAATTCATTATAGAGATTATAAAAATTTAAAATCTGGAAAATGGTTATTAGCATATTTTGCTTTTATGGGTTTTTCAGCAGGTTCTTCCTTGCCATTTTATAATATATTTTTTAAGAGTAAGTTTCAAATAGAGGAATACCAATTGAGTGCATTATATTCAATAAGCCAAGGTGCTATTATTGTAGCAACCCTTGCTGTTCCATATTTACTTAGATGGATAAAGAGAAAGGATCTTTTGATGTTATGTCAAATTGCAGCAATCCCCTTTTTGTTTCTTATCATCATATCTAAAATTATGCCTGTTGCTGCCATGTCATTTATCATAAGGCATATGCTAGTAAATATGATGTATCCTTTGGTTATGAACTTTAGCCTTCAGGTGGTTCAAGATAAAGTTAAAACCTTATTTATAAGCTTTATAAAATTATTTGAATCCCTATTTAGAAGTACAGGTTCTTATTTCGCAGGGTGGTTTATGAGCAAATTTATGTATGAGTATACATTTTTTATATCTTTAGCATTTTTTATAATAGCTGTGCTGCTTTTAAGAAAGTCATTAAAAAGTCATACAATAAAGAAGGATGAAGCTTAAACCTCATCCTTTTTTCTTTATTTGCCAATGGTTGCAACCATAACCGCTTTAATGGTGTGCATGCGATTTTCAGCTTCGTCAAATACCTTTGAGTGCTTGCTTCTAAAAACCTCATCAGTTACTTCTCTTATATCGTATCCTAATTCTTTTTGCTCCTTTGCCATCTTAGTTTCAAAATCGTGGAATGCAGGTAAGCAGTGGAGGAAAAGTACATCAGGATTTTCGGTAGCATTTAACATTTCCATTGTAATTTGGTAAGGAGATAGCCTTTCAACATACTCCTTAACCTTATCCTCTTCGCCCATAGAAACCCACACATCGCTGCATAGGACATCTGCACCCTTAAGACAAGATGGATCATGACAAATTTCAATCTTAGCACCTGAGAGAGATGCAGCTTTGTTTGCTTTAATAAGCACATCTTCATCAATCTTTAATTCAGAAGGACCATAAGCCACAAAATGCATTCCCATCTTTGCACATCCATACATCCAGGCATAAGCCATGTTGTTTCTTATATCGCCACAGAAAACCACTTTGCATTTACTTAGAGGTTTATTAACATGCTCTTCAATGGTCATAAAGTCCGCTAAAATCTGTGTAGGATGATCTACATCTGTTAAGCCGTTCCAAACAGGAATACCAGAAAACTTTGCTAGGTTTTCTACAACTGATTGTTCAAAGCCACGGTATTCAATGCCATCGTAAAATCTTCCTAAAACCTTAGCGCTATCCTCTAAAGATTCCTTTTTGCCCATATGGGAGCTTCCATAATCTAAAAAGGTAACATGAGCTCCTTCATCAAAAGCTGCAACTTCAAAAGCACACCTTGTACGGGTGGAAGCTTTTTCAAACAGCAAAACTATATTTTTATCTTTTAATAAATAATTATATATTCCAGTTCTTTTCTTTTTCTTTAAATCATGAGATAGATCTATTAAATATCGTATCTCTTCCTTGCTAAAATCCATCAGTGTTAAAAAACTTCTTCCTTTTAAATTTACTGCCATACAAACTCCTCCTTTACATAATTTTAAGGCCTTTAGCCACATTTATGATAAAATCCTGTACATTGGTTATTATACCTACAGCACTTAAACTTCCTCTATCAGCTAGTTTATTTACAGCAAATTCAGAGACATCTATGGAATATATATATAATGGGCGTATTATGCCATCTACTACTCTAAAAGAAGGAGTCATATTTCCAGTAGCTATTGTGTGAAGCTGTGTAGCAAGGCAGATGACAGTGGTGGCTTTTTTTACAAGATTGCGCATTTTATTTTGACCTTCATAAACATCGCCTATAACTTCAGGCAGAGGACCATCATCTCGAATTGATCCTGTAAGTATAAATGGCACTTGTTTTTTTACAAGACCATAGATTATACCATCTTTAATGTTATGTTCCTCAATAAATTTAGGGATGGACCCACTTTTTCTTACTAAATTTATCACATCAAGATGGTGATAGTGGCCATTTGGCATGGATTTTTGTGTATATATATCTTGACCTAAAGCAGTACGTAAAAGTCCACCTTCTAAATCATGAGTAGCTAGGGCATTTCCTGAGAGAAGTCCATTTACAAAATTTTCTTCTATCATGCGCTGCATAGCAAAGCGAGCATCTTTATCAAAAGCAAAAGCAGGGCCCATGACCCATAGTATATTGCCATTTTCTCTTTCATATTTTAAAAGCTCATAAAGCTCATCATAGTCTTTAGAGTAAGCAGTTTCTCTTGAGCGATTGCTTCTAAACACAAAATTATCATTGATTTCCTCTTTATTTAAAAACCCCTTTGTATATACATATATACCTTCTTCACAGTTTTCGCTGCGACCTAAGATTACATTATCTCCTTTTTTTATATTTCGCATCTCAAGCACATCTAAAGTTTCATCATCTCTTAAGATTACAGCACAGTCCATACGGCTCTCTTTTGCAAGGAGCCATTTTTTATCTATTTTAAAGTATTCAGGAAATATGGAGGTGCTATGATAATTATCAGGTGCAACACCATCCATCTCTGCTATTTGAGTTTTTACACAAGGTGCATCTGTAAATTTTTTTTCAAAAAAATCAGGGGGATTATATATTGGTAATTTAAACCCCATTTTATCACGCTCCTATTTTAATAATAGATTTAAAATTTATAAATTTCTCTTAAAAGAGGCATGCTCATGCAACGAGGGCCTCCTCTGCCTCTTGATAATTCAGAGCTTGGAGTAGTCAAAACCTTTACATCATTTTCTTCTAAGATTCGATTTGTTATGGTATTACGATCATATGCCACGACGACTCCTGGCGCAATACATAGTGTATTAGCCCCATCGTTCCATTGTTCACGAGCAGAGGCAACTTGATCCCGCCCTCCGCAATAGATCAATGTGCACTCATCTAATCCTAAGACCATCTTTAGAGTATCTGCCAAATTAAATGTAGATTTTTCTACTGCCAAACTATTATCATTATTTTTTTTGATTATATAAACACCTAAATTATCAAGTATAGCAGGATGTATTGTAAACTTAGATTTATCAACCTGCGTAAATACTGTATCAAGATGCATATAAGTTCTTAAATTAGGGATATCTATAGCTAGCACAGTATGAATTTTACACTCTTCATTCTTAAAGATATTATAAGATAAAAGCTCAATAGCCTCTGGGCTTGTTCTTTGTGATAACCCTATGGCTAAAACATTTTCACTTAAATTGAGAATATCCCCTCCTTCAATACTATAAGGAGAATCATTGGTATAGTAAAGCGGCACTTTGTGTCCATACTCAGGATGATAATTAAAGATATAGCGTGAATATATAGTTTCACGATTTCTTGTAAATGAATACATATGATTCATGCTGATTCCATTGCCTATTGAAGCAAAAGGATCTCGTGTAAAATAAAGATTAGGTATAGGTTCTAAAACAAATTGAGTACTATGCGAGAGCATTTTAACAAGCGGTCCAAGGTTTGTATCAGGGAGCTCCCCTAAATTAACTCCTGACATGGTCTTTAAAATAAGCTCCTTAGCATTGTCTATGGATAACAGCAAATCTATAAGTTTATTTCTATGGTGGAGTGCTATATTGCCGCCTTCACTTATAAAATCATTTATAAATTGTTTTTTTATTTCTATACTTTGAGATATAGTTTCTGCAGCAAGATCTTCTAAATATATGACTTCGATATTGTTTTTGCGCAAAAGATCTGCAAAATGATCATGCTCGTGCTGAGCTGCTGCAAGATATGGTATATCATCAAACAGTAGTTGTACAAGATACTGTGGCACAAGTTGTTCAAGTTCTTGCCCAGGTCTATGCAATAATACTTTTTTCATTGGGCTTATTTCATCTGTTACATGTATAAGCATGGGAAAAATCTCCTTTTTTATAGGTTTAGCAAAAAAATCACTAACACTTTAGCGTAGTGATAAATTGCCATTTTATCATTTATTTACTGTGAAAAGAAATCATAAATTGATAAGATACTTTTATTATTTCCTATTTTATTATATCATATAAATTATAATGTGCAAAAATAAGCAAGTACAAACAATTATTAGTATATAGAACCATAGCCTTCTTTAAAAAATACTAACCATTGTAAGTGTAAATTTGAATCAAGAAGTAATTAAAACGACTTAATCGTATTAAAATAACATTAGCATATTTACATCTATTTTGATGTTATTTTTATATTTTATACTTTTTTTTCAAAAAAAAGAGCATATCCTCTTACCCTCTCTTCGATTTTAAAAAGAGTGGTTGCTTTTGTAGGATTTTGCTTTGTTTAAAAACCCAATATTAAGTTTTATATATTAAAAATAAAAAACAGTTGCAAAACTAACTTTAAAATTAATTTTAACAACAGTTTTTTAAAATTATATATTTAAATTTTATCATCAGGGCATTACAGTTAAAGAAGGTCATTTTTCCTATTATTATTGTAATTTTCTATAGGTCGCAGTAAAATGCATCTTTAATGAGTTTTATTGAATAGTTGCCTATATCTTTATGAAATATCAACTCAACCACATCAAACCGTGCATTATATTTTGTGAGTTTTTTCTTTAAAAGATACAGTTGAGCTACATGTGCGATTTTTTTTTGCTTAAACAGTGTAACTGATTCAGCAGGGCTTGAATATATGTTTCCAAATCTTGTTTTGACTTCTACAAAACAAATAAACTCTTGATCTTTTGCAATAATATCAATTTCACCATATATCTTTTCAAACTTGCATCTAAAATTTTTTTCAAGAATAGTATATCCTCTATATAACAAAAAGCTCTGTGCTAAACTTTCACCTAGGTCTCCAAGTTGTTTTTTATTATGAGAAATCATGATTATTATCAATCCTTGCCATATTAATTTTGTTGTAATAATTATATCATGCATAACTTTTTATTTCTAACTATAATAAAATATTTGTAATTTATATAGATACCCTATAACTTAAAGCTTCAACTATATGATTTTTTCTTATAAAATCTTCGTCATAAAGATCAGATATAGTTCTTGAAACTTTGATTATATTGTTAAAGCATCTTAAAGAAAAGCCAAAATCCCTATACAGCTCTTTTAGAAATTTTTCACTCTCATTATCTAAATTGCAATAATCATATAATATATCACCAGTTAATTGGCTGTTATATTTTATGTTAAGGTTTTTAAATCTTAATTTTTGCCTATCGCGTGCATTTATAACCCTTTGTTTTATCTCATTACCTGAATTTTCAGATCTCTTCTTCTTTAATTCATCAAATGATATGCTAGAAACGCTAAGGGCAAGATCAAATCTATCAAGTATTGGTCCTGACAGCTTTTTTAAGTGATTTTTTATTTCTCCTTCACTACATGTACACTTTTTAACGGTAGATCCAAAATATCCACATAAACAAGGATTTAATGCAGCAATTAAGAGAAAATTAGAAGGATAAGATATATTTCCATAGGACTTTGAGAGTTTTATAACATTATCTTCTATAGGTTGTCTTAATACCTCTATTGTATCTTTTTTAAATTCAAGTATTTCATCTAAAAACAACACTCCATTGTGTGCTAAGCTGATTTCCCCTGGATTTAATGAATTGCCTCCTCCTGTCATTGCTATTGGAGTAGTAGTATGATGAGGGTCTCTAAATGGAGGAGAAAATGAGAGCCTTGTATTATCTTTTAAAAGTCCCATGATACTATATATTTTACTAACTTCTATAGCTTCTTCTTTAGTTAAATCTGGAAGTATAGAACAGATAGATCTTGCAAGCATAGTCTTTCCAGAACCAGGAGATCCTATCATCAAAAGAGGGTGTTTGCCTGCTGCAGATATCTCCAAAGCTCTTTTTGCAAATTGATGACCAAAGATTGATGAAATATCTATATTATAATTTTTATTATTGCTTTTGATATTCTCCTTTAAATATATCTTTTTTAGTCCACTTTTAAAGTCTTTTAAATGCTTTATAGGATAAAAACTAATATCATTTAGTATGGAACATTCTTTAAGATTATTAATTGGAAGTACAATATCTTTGATGTTTTGCTGGAATGACTCTATAACCATTGGAAGAGCACCCTTAACAAATTTAACTTCACCTGATAAGGATAATTCACCTATAAACATTTTATTTTTAGTATCTATTTTTATTTGATTAGAAGCTAACAAAATGGCAACTGCTATTGCGACATCAAAATGGGTTCCAACTTTTTTAATATTGCCTGGAGAAAGATTGACTATTATTTTACCAATGGGAAAGATAAATCCAGAGTTTATAATTGCACATTTCACTCTTTCTTTAGATTCTTTTACTGCAACATCACCAAGACCTACTATATTAAATGTTGGAAGACCATTTGAAATATGAACCTCTACTTTGATTATAAATCCGTTTATTCCTAAAAATGTTGAACTACACAATTCTTGATACATTTTTTTCACCTCTTATATGAAAATATTGACAGCTTAATTTTTTTTAAACATGAAAATAAGAATATTAAGGATGAATGTGGAAATAATTTTAAAAACAAATTAAGAGTATTTAAGGAGTATTGGAAATAATGTACAAAGAAAAGGCTGTTTTCGCATTAGTAGAATTAAATAATGCAAAAAAATTGGAATTATTAGAATCAAAAAACGATTTAAAAGATATAATTTTAAAAAATATTCCTAAAGAATTGATCCCTAAAGAGGATAAAATAGAAGATTTTCAAAAATACTTAAATGAAAAACAAATAAATTTTACTGTTTTTGGAGAAGATAATTATCCTGATAAACTAAAAGATATACCTTATCCTCCTGCAGTTTTATACTATAAAGGAGATTTAACCCTTACGCAAAGTCAATGTTGCGCTATTGTAGGATCAAGAAAATGCTCCTATTATGGAAGTGCTGTCACAAAATCTATATCAAATCATATATCTAAGATGGATATAACTATAGTAAGTGGTGCAGCAAAGGGAATAGATGCAATAGCTCATAAAGCAGCTATTGGCAATAAAAAGAAGACAATAGCTGTTTTAGGCTGTGGAATAGATATTTATTATCCAATGGAAAACAAAGGTTTAATAAATAAGATAGCAGAAGATGGTTTACTTATCAGTGAATTTCCAATTGGTTATCCACCGCTTCCTAAAAATTTTCCTCAAAGAAACAGGATAATAAGTGCTCTAAGCCGTATTATAATAGTTACAGAAGCTACTTCTAAAAGCGGTTCTCTATACACTGCAGATTTTGCACTTGAACTTAACAAAGATGTTATGGCGGTTCCTGGAAATATAAGCGAAGATAATTATAAAGGGTGTAATAACTTAATAAGAGAAGGAGCATTGGTATATACATCAAATGAAGATCTCAATGTATATTTTGGAAAAGATGTAAAAGAAGATGAAAGCCTTCTCTCAGATGATGAAAAAAAATTATTGAAAATTATAAATTTTACTCCAAAGCACTTAGAGAATATAAAAGAATCCAGTAAGATTGATTATGAAAAATTAAATATATTACTGCTAAATTTACAATTTAAAAATAAAATTACTTGTATTATAGGTAATTATTATGTAAAATGTGTTAATGAATAACCTTTTTTAGGGGGTGAATACTGAGAAATCGGTGTTTTATGGGAGAAAAATTAGTTATAGTTGAATCAGCTGCAAAAGCTAAGACCATCGAGAAATATTTAGGTAGTACTTATAAAGTTATCGCTTCCTTAGGTCATGTAAGAGATCTTCCAAAAAGCCAGCTAGGAATTGATATAGAAAATAATTTTGAACCTAAATACATTACTATAAGAGGCAAAGGTGAAATAATAGATAAACTAAAAAAAGCTTCAAAAAAATCTGAAAAAGTATATCTTGCAACAGATCCAGACAGGGAAGGAGAAGCAATTTCCTGGCATTTAAACCATATATTAAAAATTGATGAGAGTAAAATTTTTAGAATAGAGTTTAATGAAATAACTAAAACTGCTGTTAAAAATGCGATTAAAAACCCAAGAAAAGTAAATATGAACCTTGTAGATGCACAACAGGCAAGAAGAGTATTAGATAGGTTAGTAGGATATGAAATAAGCCCTATTTTATGGCGAAACGTCAAATGGGGTTTAAGTGCAGGGAGAGTACAGTCTGTTGCATTAAAGATTATTTGCGAAAGAGAAGAAGAGATAAAAAAATTCATACCTAGAGAATATTGGACAATTGAAGTTTTAGTAAAGGGATATGCTGGATTTATATTAAAACTTGTTTTATATAATAAAGAAAAAATCGAAATTCCAAATAAAGAAGAAGCAGATAGGATTAAAAAGGAGCTTGAAGAAGGAAAATTTATAGTTAAATCTATCAAGGATACCAAAAGATCAAAGAATCCTCTCCCACCTTTTATAACAAGCACCATGCAACAAGATGCCTATAAAAGGCTTAACTATACAACAAAAAAAACCATGAATATTGCACAAAAATTATATGAAGGAGTTACAGTTGAAGGTCATGGCACTTTAGGCTTAATTACCTATATGAGAACTGATTCTACAAGAATATCAGAAGAAGCTCAAAAATCATGTTGCTCTTACATTATAAATAATTATGGGAAAGAATATGTACCAGAATCCAAAAGAATATATAAAAGCAAAAAAAATTCTCAAGATGCTCATGAAGCTATAAGACCTTCAGATGTATTTATAACACCAGATTTAGTTAAAAATTCTCTTCCTGATGAACAATACAAATTATATAAGCTAATCTGGGAAAGATATGTAGCAAGCCAAATGAGCAATTGCGAATATGATGTTAAAACCATAGAAGTTGAAAATGGTAAATATACTCTAAGATCCACTGGTAGCAAGATGGTTTTTGAAGGATTCATGAAAATTTACAGTTATGCATTAGATTCAGAAGAAGAATTAAACAATATACCACAATTAAACATAAATGATGAGTTAGACTATAAATCAATAGATGGTAAACAACATTTTACACAGCCTCCACCAAGGTTTACAGAAGGGTCTCTTGTAAAATTTTTAGAAGAAAATGGAATAGGAAGACCTAGCACATATGCTCCAACTATTTCAACATTACTTGCAAGAAAATATATAGAAAAAGAAAAGAAGTTTTTTATAGTAACAGAGCTTGGATATATTGTAAACAGCATAATGGAAAAGTATTTTAATTCCATTGTAGATATAGATTTTACTGCAGATATGGAAAATAAACTAGATCTAATAGAAGATGGAAATTCTGATTGGAAACAGATTATAAAAGATTTTTTTGATCCTTTTAAAGAAAATATAGATATTGCAGAGAGGGAAGTATCAAAAATAACAATTGAAGATGAGATTAGTGATGTGCCTTGCGATAAATGTGGTAAACTCATGGTTATAAAAAGAGGAAGATATGGTGAATTTTTAGCTTGCCCTAATTATCCTGATTGTAAAAATACCAAACCCATTGTAAAAAAATTAGATGTAAAATGTCCAAAATGTGGAGGAGACGTAGAAGTAAAGAGGAGCAAAAAAGGTAGAACTTTTTATGGATGTTCTGGTTATCCTAATTGTGACTTTGTAAGTTGGTATGAGCCTGTAAATGAAAGATGTAAAGTTTGCAACTCTATCATGGTTAAGAGAGTAACAAAATCAAAAGGTACTTATACAATATGCTCAAATAATGAGTGTCCATCAAAGGAAAAGAAAAAACAGCCAAAAAAGCAAATTAACTAGTGATTGGAGTAATGCTGATGAATCCTACTTTCTATAAAATAAGAGTATTTTTAAATATGATTGAAAAATTTTCTAATTTAGAAGAATTTTTAAATAAACTCTTAGAGTATTTTTATGAAAACATGGGTTGTAGCAGCATAATAATAGATAACTGTGGAGAAATCTCAAAATATAATAATATATTAGAAAATTCTTATTTATCTATGATTCAAAATGAAGATAAAATAAGAGATGTTTCTCTTCAAAAAATAAATTCATTTAACAATATTTTATTTAATTTTAAATGTAGTGATTTAAGTTTATTTGATGAATACAATCAAAAAAAGGAAGATAAATTTTATGGAGTATTAATCCCTATAAATGTTGAAAGTACAAGAATTTTAAGCATATTGTTGTTTAAACAAAATTCGGAATTTTTAAAAGATGAAGAGATTATTTTTGAGATCGTATCTTCATTTATTCTTATGATATGCATAAATGAAAGAAATTTAAAAAATTCAAGCATATTGAAGAAAAATGATGACATAATATCTGCAATAAATATCTTATCATATACTGAAATCAGAGCTATTCAATTTATTATAAATGAATTAAACGGCAATGATGGTATATTGATTGCATCAAGAGTTGCAGATAAAGTTGGAATTACAAGATCAGTAATTGTAAATGCTCTAAGGAAATTAGAAGGGGCTAGAATTATTCAAACAACTTCAATGGGTGTTAAGGGTACAAGGATTAAATTCTTAGTACCTATAAACATGTTGAAAGAAGCTATTTGCAATAAATAATCATTGAAGATTAAAAACTTCTGTGATATAATAGCTTAGGAAAAATACACACATCATTTTTGCTATGATAAGGTGCTAAACTAAATTAGTATGTCATAGGTTCAATGGTGGAGGAAATAACCTAAAGGAGGATAAAAAAATGTCAATAATATCAATGAAACAGTTATTAGAGGCTGGAGTTCATTTTGGACATCAAACAAGAAGATGGAACCCTAAAATGGGTCAATATATTTTTACTGAGAGAAATGGTATTTATATAATAGACCTGCAAAAGACTGTTGCTAAAATAGAAGCTGCTTATGAATTTATTAAATCAGTTGTAGGAGAAGGCAAGGAAGTAATATTCGTAGGAACAAAAAAACAAGCACAAGAAGCTGTAGAAGATGAAGCAAAGAGATGTAACATGCACTATGTAAATAATAGATGGCTTGGCGGTATGCTTACAAACTTTAAGACAATTAAAAGCAGAATAAGGCAGCTAGAAAAGCTTGAAGAAATGGAAATAGATGGTACCTTTGATCTCTTACCTAAAAAAGAAGTAATTAAACTAAAACATGAAAAAGAAAAACTTGTTAAAAATTTAGGTGGAATTAAAAACTTAGATACAGACAATGTAGGTGCAATTTTTGTAATAGATCCAAGAAAAGAAAAGAATGCAGTAGATGAAGCAAAAATACTTGGTATTCCAATTGTTGCAATTGTTGATACTAATTGCGATCCAGATGAAGCAGATTATGTTATACCTGGAAATGATGATGCAATAAGAGCAGTTAAACTCATCGCATCTAAAATTGCAGATGCAGTTCTAGAAGCAAGACAAGGAGAACAATCAGCTTAGTTTCAATATAGATTATTAAAAGGTAGATGAGCAATTCTCATTTACCTTTTGTAAAATTATACAAAAACACTAATTAGGAGGAATTTAAATGGCTAACATTACAGCTACTATGGTAAATGAATTAAGACAAAGAACAGGTGCAGGAATGATGGATTGCAAAAAAGCACTTGTGCAAGCAGAGGGTAATGCAGAAAAAGCTATAGAAATTTTAAGGGAAAAAGGTCTTGCTGCTGTAGCAAAAAAAGCAGGTCGCGTAGCTTCTGAAGGTCTTGTTATTTCACAAGTTTCAGAAGATAATAAAACTGGAATATTGATTGAATTCAATTGTGAGACAGATTTTGTTGCTGCAAATGATGAATTTAAATCTTTAGGCAATAATATTGCTAAACAATTTTTAAATTCTAACAGCACAAATGTTGATGATATATTAAATGAAAAATATTTTGCAGATAATTCTATCACAGTTAAAGATGCTATATCAGGTTTGATTGCAAGGCTTGGAGAAAACATGACCCTTAGGAGGATTCATAAGCTTCAAGTATCAAATGGAATAATAAACAGTTACATACATGCAGGTGGAAAGATTGGGGTTCTTGTTAAATTAGAGAGCAATACTTCAAATGAAGTATTAAGACAGCTAGGAAAAGATTTAGCTATGCAAGTTGCAGCTGCAAATCCTATTTATTTAGATAGAAACTCTGTAGATAACGAGAGCCTAAATAAAGAAAGAGAAATATATAAAGTTCAGGCTATGAATGAAGGAAAACCAGAGAATATCGCTGAAAAGATGGTTGAAGGAAGGATCCAAAAATATTATAAGGAAAATTGTCTGCTTGAGCAGATCTGGGTTAGAAATCAAGATTACACCATAAGCAAACTAATCTCTGAAAAATCAAAAGAAATTGGCTCTGAAATAAAATGCTCTGATTTTGTTAGGTTTGAAAGAGGAGAAGGCATAGAGAAAGAAGTAGAAGATTTTGCAAGTGAAATAGAAAAACAAATTAAAGGAAAATAATAGAACTTTTAATAAAATTGTAAAGTTTGATTTAATTTTGTTCTCTATTTAGTAAATTAATTTATAATAACGATGAAAAAATGGGGACAGTTAACGTTCCCTATTTTTACGAAATTTAAAAAGCGTTATTAAAGTAGTTTAAAAATATTACTTCAGGAGGTATAATGTATATATGTTAGCTAAATATAGGAGAGTTATGCTAAAACTTTCAGGAGAAGCACTTGCTGGAGAAAAAGGTTTTGGAATAGATTTTGAAGTTGTTCAAACTGTTGGAAAGGAAATAAAGAAAGTAATTGATCTTGGAATTGAGGTTGGAGTTGTAATAGGCGGAGGGAATATCTGGAGAGGTAGAGATGGAAAAGGGATGGATAGGACCACAGCAGATCACATGGGAATGTTAGCTACTTGTATAAATGCTCTTGCGCTGCAAGACTCATTAGAAAGGTTGAATGTTGAAACAAGAGTTCAAACTGC
Organism: Clostridiaceae bacterium; assembly: GCA_031549525.1. Taxonomy (GTDB): domain Bacteria; phylum Bacillota; class Clostridia; order Clostridiales; family Clostridiaceae; genus WQUF01. Next base: position 49,708 of record JAVBPQ010000023.1, read on the forward strand.
CATTGAAATGAGAGAGATTGCAGAACCATTTATAAGAAGAAGAGCTATGAGGCATTTAGAAAAAGGAAGAGTAGTTATATTTGGAGCAGGTTCAGGAAACCCCTTTTTTACAACAGATACTGTTGCAGCCCTTAGAGCTGCAGAAATAGAAGCTGATGTTATACTGCTTGCTAAAAATGTAGATGGAGTTTATGACAAAGATCCAAATATGCACAATGATGCAAAAAAGATAGATAAGTTAACTTATCTAAATGTCTTAGAGATGGGATTGCAAGTTATGGATTCAACAGCAACATCTCTATGTATGGACAATAATATACCAATAATAATATTTGGGCTAAATGAAGAAGATAGCATCCTTAAAGCTATCTCTGGAGAGAAAATAGGAACGATAATAAATCATGAATAAATAGGAGGGTAGAAAATGATCAAAGATTTATTAACTAATGCTGATGAGAGAATGTTAAAATCCATTGATGTATTAAAGAAAGAATTAGCTACACTTAAAGCAGGTAGAGCAAATGCTGCAATGTTAGATAAGATTCAAGTTGATTATTATGGAAGCAAAAATAAAATAAATGCAATAGCTAATATTTCTGCACCAGAACCAAGGATGCTTCAAATAACTCCATATGATAAATCATCCCTTAAAGAGATTGAAAAAGCTATACAAAAATCTGATTTAGGTATAAACCCAACCAATGATGGTAATATCATAAGGCTTATAGTTCCAGAGCTTACCGAAGAAACTAGAAAAAATCTTGTAAAAAATGTAAAAAAACAAGGTGAAGAGATTAAGGTTGCAGTAAGATCTATAAGAAGAGAGATAAATGATAAATTGAAAAAGTTAAAGAAAGAAGATATATCTGAAGATGAGATAAAAAATGCTGAAAATGAGCTTCAGAAAAAAACAGATGCTCATATTAAGGAAATAGACAAAATTTTGGATAACAAAGAAAAAGAGATAATGTCTATATAAGATAAGTAAACCTGGTTTTTTTCCAGGTTTTTATTTAATGGATAATTTCATCATATAGTTAAATTATTAAAAAAATTATTTTAAGAAAGGAGAACGGATTTTTCTAGCTTAAATGCAGAGATTTCGCAGTTAAATTTTATGAGATTTTGGCAGCCTAAAAAGCAATTAAATGATGATGTTAAAAAAATAGATGTAGAAAGGTTACCAAAGCATATTGCCATAATAATGGATGGCAATGGGAGATGGGCAAAAGAAAGAAATTTGCCAAGGACTATGGGGCATAGAGCAGGTGTTGAGACATTAAAGAGAATTGTACGAGAATGCAATGATATTGGTATAAAGTATCTTTCTGTTTATGCTTTTTCAACAGAAAATTGGATAAGGCCAAAAGAAGAGGTTTTTGCCCTTATGGATCTTTTGGTTGAATTTTTAACAAGAGAATTGGAAGAGTTACATAAAGAAAATGTTGTAATAAACTATTTAGGAGATATAACAAGGCTCCCTGAAAGGTGTATAAAGATTTTAAAAGCTTCAAAGGATAAAACTAAAATTAATTCTGGTTTATTTTTAAACCTGTGTTTAAACTACGGAGGAAGAGATGAAATATTAAAATCTTTTAAAGATATATACTATGAAATAAAAAATGGAAATATTTCAATAGATGATGTAAATGAAGAGACAATCTCATCTCACCTTTATACCTGTGGTATGCCTGATCCTGATATAGTAATAAGACCATCAGGGGAATATAGGTTGAGTAATTTTTTAATATGGCAATGTGCTTATTCTGAATTTTGGTTTTCAAATATATATTGGCCTGATTTTAGAATAGAGCATCTTCATAAGGCTATCATAGATTATCAAAATAGAGATAGGCGTTTTGGAGGTTTAAAATGACTTCTAATAACAGATTTTTAGGAATATTATTAGTATTTCCATTATTATTATTAGTAATTTTTCTTGGAAAAGAATTTTTAAGATATGGGATGTTAATACTTAGTACGATGGCAATTTTAGAATTTTACGACGCTTTTAAAAATAAAGAAATTAATTCCTATGCACTTTTAGGAGTTTTATTCAATCTTATCTATTATACATTAATACTTGGAAGAAATAGTGATGAAAAATTAACATCCTTTTTCTTTATTGCATCCTTTATGATATGTTTATGCGTTAGTTTATTTAGTGAAAAAAATACTATAATGGATTCTATAATTACATACATAGCTTTAGTATATATAACTGTTCCTTATGGACTAGTATATTTGATAAATAAAATGAGCTATGGAAATCTCCTTGTTTGGCTATCTTTTATAACATGTTGGAGCTGTGATTCCCTTGCATTTTATTTTGGAAGAATATTTGGTAAGAGAAAATTATGTGAAAGAATAAGTCCTAAAAAAACTGTAGAAGGAGCCATTGGAGGAATAATTGGGTCAGTTTTAGTGTGCATTATTTTTAGCATAATATTTTCTAAAACTGTGCAAATATCACTTATACATTTTTTAACAATTGGAATTATTACTGGAATTGTAGGGCAGATGGGAGATTTAATAGCTTCACTTATTAAAAGATATAATGGCATTAAGGATTTTAGCAATTTAATACCTGGTCATGGTGGAATATTAGATAGATTTGATAGTGTAATATTGACAAATATTGCGGTATATTTTTACTTAAGTTTAATATTAAATTTATGATGTATGAAATATAATTAATTAGGAGGTAGTTATGAAAAATGTTTCAATTATGGGTGCTACTGGTTCTATAGGCACTCAAACTTTAGACTGCATAAGAAACCAAAAAGATGATTTGAAATTAATTGCAATTTCTGCAAATAAAGATTATAAAAAGCTTATAGAAATAATACAAGAATTTTCTCCTAAATATGTATCTTGTAGTGATGAAAAATGTTATGAAGTGCTAAAGGACTTTAAACAAAATAGTGCATATAAATTTGAATTGTTATTTGGAATGGATGGAAATGTTAAAATATGCACTCTTAGTGAAATTGATATAGTAGTTACTGCAATTGTAGGGATGGTTGGACTTATTCCTACTGTAGAAGCTATTAAATGCGGAAAGACCATTGCTCTCTCTAACAAAGAGACCTTAGTTGTAGCAGGAGAAATAATAATGTCCTTAGCTACAAAACATAATGTAGAAATATTGCCCATAGATTCAGAACATAGTGCTATATTTCAATGCCTTATGGGAAATAAAAAAAGTGAAATTTATAAGATATTGCTTACAGCATCAGGAGGACCATTTAGGGGACTTAATTTAGACAAACTAAAAAATATAACAAAAAAAGAAGCATTAAACCATCCTAATTGGGTAATGGGACCTAAAGTTACCATAGATTCATCTACACTTATGAATAAAGGACTTGAACTTATTGAAGCATATTGGTTATATGGAGTTAGTGAGAAAAATATTGAAGTAGTAATTCACCCACAATCCAAAATTCATTCTATGGTAGAGTATATAGATGGTTCAGTTATGGCACAAATATCTTGCACTGATATGAGGCTTCCTATTCAATTTGCACTTAATTATCCTAATCGAGCAAATAGAATAGTTGAAAGAATTAACTTTTTTGACCTTAAAGAATTGACTTTTGAAAAACCAGATTTAAATACTTTTAAATGTTTAAAATTAGCATATAATGCTATTAAAGAAGGCGGTATTAAACCATGCATTTTAAACGGAGCTAATGAAGCTTGTGTAGATTTATTTTTAAAAGATAAGATTTCATTTTTACAAATTGGAGATATAGTGGAAAAATCATTAAATAAATTTGAAAATAAGTTAAGTTTTCAGTTAGAAGAACTTATTTATATAGATAAAAAAGTTAAAAAAAATATATATGAAGAATATGGAGGGATATAATGTCACAATTTTTATATATAATGATTGCAGTATTAGCTTTTGGATTTATTGTAATAATCCATGAGCTAGGTCACTTTTGTGCAGCAAAATTAAATGGTATATTAGTTGAGGAGTTTTCCATAGGGATGGGTCCAAAACTCTTTGGAATAAAAGGCAAGGAAACTCAATTTAATATCAGGATTTTTCCTTTTGGAGGATTCGTAAAGATGCTCGGTGAGGAAAGCGAAGTCGAAAGCCAGAGGAGTTTTAGTTCAAAAGCACCTTGGAGAAAGTTAACTGTAGTATTTGCAGGACCGCTTATAAACATAATAACAGCATTACTGCTTTTTACGTTTATATCATCAATAAGTGGAGTTGTTTTAAATACTGTGGAAAGTTTTAGTCCAAAGTCTGCAGCAAAGGATGCAGGAGTTCAAATAGGTGATGAAATATTAGCTATAAATGGAAACAAACTATTTACTTATTCAGATTTAGCAATATCTTTATATAACAATCCGGGAGAAAAATTAGAGCTTACAATTAAAAGAGATGGTGTAAAACAGTATATAGATGTTACTCCAACTAAAGATTCAAGATATATAATTGGTTTTACTCCTATATCTGAAAATGGAATAGTATTGCCTAAAGTTGGAGCACTTATGGATGGATACCCTGCTAAAGAAGCAGGTATTCTTGTAAATGATGTTATTACTTATGCAGGCGGGAAAGAAATTTCAAGTTATGAAGAATTTAGCAATATAATGGCAATTAACACTGGTGGGGATGTAGATTTAAAAGTTAATCGCAATGGAGAAATAATACCTTTTACTATTAAACCTATAAAAATTGAAGGAGATTATTCAATTGGGATAAATCCTAGATCTGATGAACATCCATCTCTTATTACGTCATTTAAGTATGGAGTCAATCAATCGATATCTATGTTTAAACAAATAATAGGATTCTTTGGAACATTATTTAAAGGTAAAGCAAAAGCTGATGATGTAGGCGGACCTATCAGTTTAATTAGAGTTACGGCAATGGCATCAGAACAAGGTCTTTTATCTTTAATTGGGGTAATAGCATTTATCAATCTAAATCTTGGTATAATGAATCTTCTTCCGCTTCCTGCATTAGATGGGGGTCAGATTGTTATATTTTTATATGAAATTATTTCAAGAAGGAAAGCAAATCAAAAACTAGTTGAGAATTTAAACTATTTTGGTTATATGTTTTTAATGGCACTTATGGTTTTTATGTTATTTAAAGATATATTTTTTCCAGTTAAATTTTAATGTGAGGGATTAAGATGGGGAGATTAAAAACTAGAGAAGTTATAGTAAAGGATATTAAAATTGGTGGAAATAGCAATATTACAGTTCAATCCATGACTAATACAGATACAAGAGATGCAAAATCCACTATAGATCAAATAAGGATTCTTGCTGGTGAAGGTTGTGATATTATAAGATGTGCTGTACCTGATATGGAAGCTGCAGAGGCTATAAAGGAGATAGTGTCATTTTCTAGTATACCTGTTGTTGCAGATATTCATTTTGATTATAAGCTTGCACTTAAGTGTATAGATAACGGTATTTCAAAGATAAGAATCAATCCTGGAAATATTGGTTCCATAGAAAAAGTTGAGATGGTAGCAAAATCTTGCCTTGAAAAAAACATACCTATAAGAATTGGTGTAAACTCTGGTTCTATTTCTAAAAAAATATTAGAAAAATATAACGGAGTAACAGCTCAAGGATTAGTAGAAAGTGCACTGGAGCATGTATCCATACTAGAAAAAGTAAATTTTCATGATATTGTAATTTCAATAAAATCTTCTGATGTTGCTATGACAATAGAAAGCTATAAAATTTTTTCTGAAAAAGTAGATTATCCCCTTCATTTAGGAGTTACTGAAGCTGGTACAGCCTTTATAGGAGCTATAAAATCTGCTGTTGGGATAGGCGCTTTATTATCTTATGGCATTGGGGATACCATAAGGGTATCCTTGACTTCCCATCCAATAGAAGAAGTAAAAGTTGGAAAAGAGATCTTAAAATCTCTCCATCTTAGACAAGGAGGAATTGTTTTTGTCTCCTGTCCTACTTGTGGAAGGACAGAGATAGATTTAATAAATATTGCAAGACAAGTTGAAGAGAAGCTTAAAAATGTAAATAAAGATATAAAAGTTGCTATTATGGGATGTATAGTAAATGGACCAGGAGAAGCAAGAGATGCGGATATTGGAGTAGCAGGAGGCAGAGGAGTTGGTCTTATTTTTAGAAAAGGAGAGGTAATAAAAAAGGTTAAGGAAAGTGAAATAATTCCTGCACTCCTATGCGAAATTGACAAATTATAAGGTGGTAATTCTATGAATGTCTTAGAAAGCTCCATTTTAGATAATATAGATTCCTATAACTTAAGATTAAAAAAGATTCAATATTTAAAAAAATCAAATATTTTAAAAGTATTTGTTTTATCTGATGATGAATTAAATTCTGAAAATATATTAGCCTTTAAGCGATGTTTAAAAGCTAATATTAATTTTTGCAAGAATATAGAAGTCATATTAAATAGAAATTATGAAAATTTAACTATGGAATATGTTTTGAATAAATATTGGAATGAACTTGTCCAATCTGTAGTCAATATAATTCCTATGAGTAAAATGATCTTTTTTAACTGTAAAAGAGAATTTAAAGATGAAAAAATCATCATATATCATGGAAATAAATATCTTTCTAATGTTTTAGAGATAAACGGATTTTGTAAAAAATTCAGTAAAGCAATTGAAGAAAAATTCAATTTAAAATATTCAGTGGAATTAGTTCTAGATGAGGAGTTAGCTTTAAAATATTCAAAAATAGAGAATAATATTTCATCTAATGAAAACAATTATAAAAAAGAAGAATTTATAAAAGAAAGAGAATTCATAAAAGAGAAAGAGCTTATAAAGAGTGAAATTAAACCTAAGCCTATATTAAAAGAAGTTAAAAAAGTCAGTGATAATATAGTAATAGGTAAGGATTTTATGGATAGCATGTTAGATATAATTGAAATAAATGAGCCTATGGGGAAAATAGCTGTATGTGGAGAGATATTTAAAGTAGATATTGTAGAAACAAAGACACAGAAAAAGTTATATAATATTTATTTTACGGATTTTACATCCTCTCTTCTTATTAAATTTTTTTTGAAAGAAAAGGATATAGAAGCTGTTAAGGAAAATATAAAGCCTGGTTTCTATGGAAAGATAAGAGGAGATTTGATTTATGATTCGTTTTCTAAAGAGCTAGTGCTCATGGCTTGCGATATTGTAAAACTTGAAAAAGAAGTAAGAATAGATAATGCGAATGAAAAGAGAGTAGAGCTTCATTTACATACTAAAATGAGCGCTATGGATGCGGTTTCATCTATAGAGGATATTGTAAAAAGAGCTGCAAAATGGGGACATAAAGCTATAGGCCTCACTGACCATGGTGTCGTCCAATCTTTCCCAGAGGCTATGGATGCTGGTAAAAAATATGGAATAAAAATACTCTATGGTGTGGAAGGATACATGATTGATGATGATAGTAAAGTTGTTGTAAATCCAAATGAATATACATTGGATGATGAATTTGTAGCATTTGATATAGAGACTACTGGTTTTTCACCAGATAATGACTTAATAATTGAAATTGGTGCTGTAAAGATAAAAGATAATAAGATAATTGACACATTTTCTGCACTTGTAAACCCCAATAAAAAACTTACATCTAAGATAATTGAGATTACAAATATAACTGATGATATGCTTGAAGATAAACCCTCTATTGAAGATATTTTGCCAAAATTTATAGAGTTTTGTGGTAAATCTATCCTTGTTGCACATAATGCATCCTTTGATATGTCTTTTATAAATAAAAATTGTAAAAGGCAAGGTATAAAGAGTAATTTTACTGTAATTGATACACTTCAGCTATCTAGAATGTTATTTACAGATTTAAAAAAACATAAACTAGATACTATTTGCAAATATCTTAAGATATCACTTGAAAACCATCATAGGGCAGAAGATGATGCTAAGGCTTGTGGTGAAATATTGATACATTCTATAGAAAAACTAAAGGCTATGGACATCTATAGTCTAAAGAAATTAAATATAGAATTTAAAAAAACCATAGATATAAAAAAACTAAATACATATCACACCATCATATATGCTAAAAATCAAACAGGATTAAAAAAATTATACGAGATAATATCAGATTCACATTTAAATAATTTCTACAAAAGGCCGAGGATAAGAAAAAGCATGATAATGGAAGCAAGAAGGGATTTAGTGATAGGTTCTGCTTGTGAAAGTGGGCTTTTATTTAGAGAAATTCTTTCTGGAAAAGCTATGGAGGAATTAAAAGATATTGTTGAATTTTATGATTATTTAGAAATTCAGCCAATTGACAATAATAGGTTTTTATTAAAAAATGAAACAGTTCATTCTGAAGATGATTTAAGGCAATTAAATAAAAATATAGTAAAACTAGGAGAAATGTATGACAGACCAGTTGTTGCAACATGTGATGTGCATTTTTTAGATAAATATATGTCTATATATAGAAAAGTTCTCCTTAAAGGTCAAGGATTTTCAGATAGCGATGATGATATTCCATTATATTTTAGAACTACAGATGAGATGATAGAGGAGTTTTCCTATTTAGGTAAAGAAAAATGTTATGAAGTTGTGGTAACAAATACAAATATAATTGCAAATAGCATAGGAGATGTAAAGCCTATCCCAGATGAGACTTTTACACCTAAGATACCTGGAGCAGAAGATGAAATAAGAAGTATCACACTATTTAATGTAAATAGGATATATGGTGAGAATCTTCCAGAGATAATAAAAACAAGGCTTGATAAAGAGTTAAATTCCATAATAAACAATGGATATGCTGTATTATATCTTATAGCGCATAAATTAGTTAAAAAATCTTATAACGATGGATATCTTGTAGGTTCAAGAGGCTCAGTTGGTTCATCTTTTGTAGCTACTATGTGTGGCATCACGGAAGTAAATGGACTTCCTCCTCATTATATATGTGATAATTGTAAGGATAGTGAATTTATTTTAGATGGCTGTGTAGCATCAGGGGTAGATCTTCCAGATAAAATTTGTAAAAATTGCGGTGCTAAATATAGAAAAGATGGATTTGATATTCCTTTTGAGACCTTTTTAGGGTTTGATGGTGATAAGGAGCCTGATATTGATTTAAACTTTTCTGGAGAATATCAATCTGTGGTACATAAATATACAGAAGAATTGTTTGGAAAGGGATATGTGTTTAGAGCTGGAACTATAGGCAGTATTGCAGAAAAAACTGCCTATGGTTTTTCAAAAAAATATTTTGAAGAAAAAGGTATCACTGCTTCAAATGCTGAAATAGAGAGGCTTGCTCAAGGTTGTAATGGGGTAAAAAGAACCACTGGTCAACATCCTGGTGGCATAATGGTAGTTCCAAGCGATAATGATATACATAATTTTACACCTATACAGCATCCTGCAGATGATGCTGATAGTACAACAATAACAACACATTTTGATTATCACTCTATAAGTGGAAGATTATTAAAGCTTGATATATTAGGTCATGATGATCCTACAATACTTAGGATGCTTCAAGATTTAACAGGAATTGACCCAAAATCTATACCTCTATCTGATGAAAAAGTTTTAAGCTTATTTACCTGTACAAATGCGCTTGGAATATCGAGTAAAGAGCTTGGGTGTGAACTTGGATGCTTGGGAATTCCTGAGTTTGGCACTAAATTTGTAAGGCAGATGCTCCTTGAGACAAAGCCACAGACATTCTCTGATCTTGTAAGAATATCAGGATTATCTCATGGTACTGATGTATGGATAAATAATGCTCAGTATTTTATAAAAGAAGGATACACAACTTTAAAAGATTGCATTGCAACAAGAGATGGTATAATGGTTTATTTGATGTATAAAGGAATAAAACCTAAAATATCATTTACAATAATGGAAAAAGTCAGAAAAGGTAAAGGATTGAGCGAAGATGACGAGAACATTATGAGAGAAAATAATGTACCTGATTGGTATATAGAATCTTGTAAAAGGATTAAATACATGTTTCCATTAGGTCATGCAGTTGCTTATGTTATGATGGCTATAAGAATAGCTTACTTTAAAGTTTATTATCCCTTAGCATATTATGCTACTTATTTTAGCGTGAGGAGTTCTGATTTTGATGCAGATCTAATTGTAAAAGGGGAAAATACTATGAAAAATAAAATGGAAGAGATAAGTAAACTTGGAAATAATGCTACTGCTAAAGATAAAAATTTATTTACCATATTAGAGATTTGTCATGAAATGTATAAAAGAGGATTTAAATTATTAAAAGCAGATTTATATGAATCTCATGCTACAAAATTTTTGATTAAAGATAACTGTTTAATACCACCTCTTAGTTCTCTTCAAGGGGTTGGAGAAAATGCATCAAAACTTATATGTGAGATGAGAGCATTAGGAAAATTTTTATCGATTGAAGATCTTAAAGTAAGAGCAAAACTTTCAAAAACGGTAATTGAAACCCTTAAACAGCATGGATGCCTTCAAGGACTTGGAGAAAAAAATCAAATATGTTTATTTTAAGCTTGATAATAAATTTTGATATGATATAATATATAAAAGAAGTATAGAAACTAAGAAATGAGTGGGAAATATCCCGCTCTTTCTATTTATTAAAAGAATATATTATTGAGTGCTTGAATATTCTTTTAAAATTTGAGGTGAAAAATGAGCAATAAAATTTTGGAATCTCTCATGCCACAAATAGAGAGTATTGTAGAAAAGTGTGGACTAGAATTATATTATGTTGATATGCCTAAAAAAAATGGAACAGATTATTTAAGCATATATATAGATAAAAAAGATGGTGTAACCCTTGACGATTGCGAAAAGGTATCAAAGAATATAAGTGACATGCTAGATGAAGAAGATCCTATTCCATTTTCTTATTGCCTTGAGGTATCATCACCTGGCATTGAGAGGGTTTTATATAATGATAAACATTTAGAAAAGTATACACAATGTGACATTAATATAAAATTAAAAAAGAGTTTCAATGGGATAAAAAAATTAACTGCTGCTTTAAAAGGTTTCAATGAAGATTCAATTATAGTCCAATATAAAGATGAAGAAACAGCAATTTTAAGAAATAATATAAAAGAGATAACTTTAAAGGTTGACTTTTAGGAGGATACAAATGGGCAAAGAATTAATTGAAGCACTGAAAGAGATTACAAAAGATAAAGGTATAAGTGAGGAACTTCTTTTTAATACTATTATCCAGGCTTTAGAATCTGCATACAAAAAAAACTATGGAACAGGTTCTCAAAATGTAAATGTTACATTAGATAAAGAAACTGGAGATTTTCATGTATACGGTCAATATAAAGTTGTTGAAGATGGGGAACTAATGGATGAAAATATTGAGATTATCGTATCAGAAGCTAAAAGAATAAATAATAAATATAAGGCAGGCGATATTCTAAATAAAGAAGTTACACCAAAGTCATTTGGAAGAGTTGCAGCCCAAGCTGCAAGGCAGGTTGTAGTACAGCGAATTAAAGAAGAGGAGAGAAAATTAACATATAATGAATTTGCTGAAAAAGAAGATGATATTGTAACTGGTATAGTGCTTAGGAAAGAAAAGTCTTCTGTTTTGGTTAAAATTGGAAATACTGAAGCTGTACTTGCTCCAACTGGTCAAATTCCTGGAGAAGATTACAAATTTAATGAACCTATAAAATTATATGTTGTAGAGGTTCAAAATAAACCAAAGGGTGCACATATTGTAATTTCAAGGACACATCCTGGATTTGTAAAGAGATTATTTGAGTTTGAAGTTCCAGAAATATATAATGGAACTGTTGAAATAAAATCAATAGCGAGGGAAGCTGGGTCAAGGACTAAAATTGCAGTTTATTCAAAGGATGAAAATGTGGATCCTATGGGTGCTTGTGTGGGTACAAAAGGAATAAGGGTTAAGAATATCGTAGATGAATTAAAAAATGAAAAGATAGATATCATAAAATGGAGTAAACTACCTGAAGAATATATTTCAAATTCATTAAGCCCAGCAAATGTCATGGAGGTTACACTTAATGAAGAAAATAAGTCTGCTCATGTTTTAGTAGATCCTGAGCATCTATCGCTTGCAATAGGTAAAGAAGGTCAAAATGCTAGGCTTGCAGCAAAACTTACTGGATGGAAAATAGATATCAAGAGTAAATAGTGGGGAGGGGAAGATGAAAAAAAAGAAAATTCCACAGAGAATGTGCACAGGTTGTGGTGAGATGAAAAATAAAAGGGATTTGATTCGGGTGGTTAAGAATAAAGAAGGAGAGATATCTATCGATTTAATAGGAAAAAAACCAGGCAGAGGAGCTTACATTTGCAAAAACTTGGAATGCCTTAATAAAGCCATTAAAAGCAAAAGGTTGGAGAAAAATTTGGAGCAAAAAATAGATGATGATATCTATAATAATTTAAAAGGTACATTAATAAATGAATAATGCTTTAAATTTTATTGGAATAATAAATAAATCTGGAAATTTAATAATTGGGTATAATAATTGTGAGAAGGCTATAAAATCAAAAGTTAAGTTATTTCTTGTAATAGTAGCTTGTGATGTTTCAGAAAACACTTATGAATTATTTGAAAGATTATCTTCAAGTGGCAATTTTAAGCTTGTAAAATGTTTTTCAAAGAAAAATTTAGGAAATATACTTGGAAAAGAAGAAATTGGAGTTATTGGAATAAAGGATTATAAACTTAGTGTTAGCATGTTAAATAAAATAAACTCTGGGGGTGAATTATATGGCCAAGATAAGAGTATATGAGCTTGCTAAGGAGATGGATATATCGAGTAAAGAATTGATTAATTTTATTAAAGATGAAAATATAGATGTTAATGTGAAAAATCACATGAGCATAATTGAGGATGAATATTTGGATATAATTAAAGAATTTTATATAGGAAATAATGATATGAAAGATAATAATATTAAAAACGACATTGCTAAAGATGAAATTGATAATGATCAAATCAGAATATTAAATGAAAAAGAAAAGCTTGAGCAAAAATATGAGAATCTTATTGAAAAAAATGTGATCTTTAAAAAAGGAAGGAAAAATAAAAAAGGTAGAATGTTTGATGCATCTGCTGAAAAAAATGAAAATGATAGTATTGAGATTGGAGATACTATTTCAATTAAAGAGCTATCTGAAAAGATAAATAAACCTGTAAATGAGGTCATAAAGACTCTTATATTTTTAGGAGTAATAGCAGCTATAAATCAGGAGATAGATTTTGATACTGCAAAAAAACTATGCAATAAATTTGGAATAGAAATTTCAAAAAAAGAAAAAAATTATATGGAAGATTACGAAGAGGAACTAGAAGATAACAATAAGCTCACTAAAAGACCGCCTGTAATTACAGTTATGGGGCACGTAGATCATGGAAAGACATCTTTACTTGATGCTATTAGAAAATCTAAAGTTGTTGAAGGAGAAGCTGGTGGGATTACTCAGCATATAGGGGCATATACGGTTGATATAAATGATGAAAAAATAACATTTTTAGATACACCTGGTCACGAAGCATTTACAGCTATGAGAGCAAGGGGTGCTAAAATTACTGACATAGTTATACTTGTAGTAGCAGCTGATGATGGTATAATGCCTCAGACAGTTGAAGCAATAAATCACTGTAAAGCTGCAAATGTTCCCATAATTGTTGCAATAAATAAAATTGATAAACCTGGAGCAAATATTGATAGAGTAAAACAGGAGCTTGCTGACTATGATCTTTTAGCTGAAGATTGGGGAGGAAAAACTATATGTTCACCTGTTTCAGCAAAAGCTAAAATAGGAATTGATGATCTTTTAGAAATGGTTCTTTTAGTTGCAGAGATGGAAGAATTAAAAGCAAATCCTGATAGAGAAGCAAAAGGTGCAGTTATAGAGGCTAATTTAGACAAAGGAAGAGGTGCTGTAGCTACCCTCTTAGTGGAAAATGGAACTCTTAAAATTGGAGATGCAGTTGTAGTTGGAAATACTTATGGTAGAGTACGTGCTATGTTTGATGATAAAATGAAATCTATAAAAACTGCAGGTCCTTCAATACCTGCTGAGATATTGGGATTATCTGAAGTTCCAGAAGCTGGAGATAGATTTTTTGTAGTAAAAGATGAGAAAAAAGCAAGGGAGATTGCAGAGTCTAGAAAATTAGAGAAAAAAGAAGACTCCTTTTCAAAGACAAGGGTTTCTTTAGAGGATTTATATAGTCAGATAAAAGAAGGTAAAATTAAAGAACTTGATATTATAGTTAAGACGGATGTTCAAGGTTCAGCTGAAGCAATACATTCATCATTAGAAAAACTTTCCACAGATGAAGTTAAAGTTAGGGTTATACATAGCGGTGTAGGAGCAATAACAGAAAGCGATGTTATCCTTGCAAATGTATCTAATGCTATAATAATAGGATTTAATGTACGACCTAATATAAATGCTCAAAACCTTGCTATAAAAGAAAATGTTAATATTCAAACTTATAGAGTTATATATGATGCTATTGAAGATGTAAAAAAGGCTATGATTGGAATGCTAGAGCCTGAGAAAAAAGAGGTTGTTGTTGGTACTTGTGAAGTTAGAAAAGTATATAAGATTTCAAATGTGGGTTCTGTCGCAGGGTGTATGGTTATACATGGAAAAATAGCAAGAAATAACCAAATAAGAATTATAAGAGATGGTATAGTTATTTTTGAATCCACACTTTCTTCTCTTAAGAGATTTAAAGATGATGTAAAAGAAGTTGCTCAGAATTTTGAATGTGGGCTTTCCATAGATAGGTATAATGATATAAAAGAAGGAGATTTGATTGAAGCATTTACCATAGAAGAGTTTAAAAAGAAAGAATTATAAATTAAAAGTTTAAATAGAAAGGCTTAACTGAGGTGAAATATGGCAAATTATAAGATTGAGAGAGCCTCTGAAGATATCAAAAGAGAAATAAGTTACTTGATATTACATGAAGTAAAGGATCCTAGGGTTTCAGGTTTATTAAGCATAACAGGAGTTGACCTTTCAAAAGATTATAAATATGCAAAGGTATATGTCAGCTTATTTGGAGATAGTGAAAATAAAGAAGATTCTTTTAAAGCATTAAAGAGTGCAGAAGGATTCTTAAGCCATGAGGTGAGTAAAAGAATAAAATTAAGATTTACTCCAAAAATAACATTTCATGTAGATGATTCAATGGATAGAGCCATAAAGATAGAAAATCTTATAGAGAGGATTCATAAGGGCAATACAAATGACAATGAATAGGTTAATTAATGAGATAAAACGTAATTCAAAAATAGCTATTTCATTTCATAAAGGAGTAGATGGAGATTCCATTGGTGCTTCATTTGCTCTGTATATTGCTTTAAAGACTTTGAAAAAGCTACCATATATAATATGTGAGGATAAAATACCTAATAATTATAAATTTTTACCAAAAGCTGATATGATGGAATCAAAATTTGTTCAAAATGTGGAAAAGGATACTGAGCTTTTAATAACATTAGATTGTGGTTCAATAAATAGATTAAGTGGTAATTTTAATCTTAATAATAAAACCTACACAGTGATCAATTTAGATCATCATGGTACCAATGATATGTTTGGAGATATTAATTTTGTAGATACACATGCTTCTTGTATGGGAGAGATAGTGTATCAAATTTTAAAGAGTTTAGATATAGATATAGATGCTGAAATTGCTACTTGTCTTTACACATCTATTATTTATGATACTGGAAATTTTAAATTTTCAAATACCACATCATTGACACATGGCATTGCAGGGGATCTTTTAAATTATGGAATTGATCATACAGAGATTACAAGAAGGGTACTAAACTATAATACATTTCAAAATACAAAGCTTATGGGAAAGGTTCTTATGGGTATGGAATATATTCATCCTAAAGCAGTTTTTATGAGTATTTTTGAAAGGGATTTAAAAGCATTTGGACTTGAGGATTTTTCTACATCTGATGTGATAGATTTTGGATTAAATATTGAAGATATTGAAGTTTCAATTGTAGCAAAGGAAATAGATGATGGGTATAAGATAAGTTTAAGGTCTAAAAATTTCATTGATGTTAAATCTTTAGCCGAGGTGTTCAATGGAGGAGGACATACAAAGGCTTCAGGTTGCATTATAAATAACAAAGATATCGAAGAAGTAAAAGATAACATATTGATGGAACTTAAAAAAGGTTTATAGAATATGGATGGCATTTTGCTTGTTGATAAAGAAAAGGGAGTAACTTCATTTGATGTTGTGAGAGAGATAAGAAAGATTACAAATATTAAATCAGTTGGTCATACAGGAACTCTTGATCCTTTAGCCACTGGACTTTTAATTGTATTGATTGGCAGGGCTACTTCTCTTTCAGATTATTTGATGAATAAAGATAAGATTTATATAACAGATATAGTTTTAGGTGTAAAGACATCAACCTATGATATGGAAGGGGATATTATATTCTCATCAAAGCCAGATATTCATATAGATGATATTAAAGATAATATATGTAAGTTGGCGCATATAGAGACACAGAAACCGCCAATGTATTCTGCTATAAAAGTAAATGGTAAAAAATTATATGAATTTGCAAGAAAAAATGTTAATATAGATGTTGATGAAAGGAAAATAAAGGTTTACTCTATAGATGTACTAAATTATGAAGATAATATATTAAGGCTTAAAATTCATTGTTCAAAAGGAACATATATAAGATCACTTGCAAATGATTTAGGTGATATGCTTGGTTGTGGTGCCGCTATCTGTGAACTTAGAAGGATACAAAATGGAAATTTTTTTGTGGATAACTCAGTTAAGATTAAAAATCTCACAAAGGACAACTTATATGATTTTTTAATTTCACCAGAGAATGCATTGATGGAATATGATGCTGTTAAGCTTTCTTATGAATTTAATAAAAAACTTTTAAATGGAGTACCTATATTTTTAAACATTGAAGATGGGTGTTATAGGGTATATGTGGAAAATGAATTTTGGGGCTTTGGAAAAGTATTAGATAGAAAGTTAAAAATTATAAAAAGCTATGGTCAAATTCATAAATGATCATTATAAAGTTTGAATTGTAAGCATAAAATACGAAAGGAGTAAGGCTACTGCAAAATATATAAAATTTTATAAAAATTTTATATATACTAAATGAATAAAGTAAATTGTCTTAATATGGGTTTTATCCATATTTTTAAGTAGCAAAGTCATAAGTGATAATAATAGATAGCTTGTTTGAAAAAGAGAATTCTGAAGGAAAAGTCATTGCTTTAGGAAATTTTGATGGATTTCATATAGGTCATATGAAACTAATAGAGAAATGTATAGCCTTATCTAAAAAAGAGAACTATAAATCTGCAGTTTTATCCTTTAAAAATAATCCTTCCCATTTATTTAAAAATGGTGATTGTAATAGTAAAAAGGTTCTTATAGAAAATGAAGAAAAAATAAAGCTTCTTTGTGATAAAATAGATTATTTTTTATTAGTAGATTTTGATGAGAAAATTTTGCATATAGGAGCAGAAGATTTTCTTTATATATTAAGGGATAGTTTCAATATTAAAGCAATAATAACAGGTTTTAATTTTAGATTTGGTTATGAAAATTTAGGTGATAATTTGCTTATAGAAAAGTTTTGTAAGGCTAATGATATGAAATTTTATGTAGTTCCTCCTGTTAAATATGATGATAAAATAGTAAGCAGTACTTATATAAGAGAAGCACTTTGTAATGAAGGTAATATTAAATTAGTAAATACTCTTTTAGGGAGAAGATTTTGTATAAATGGTAAAGTTATGAGCGGAAAAAGATTAGGAAGAACCCTTGGGTTTCCTACAGCAAATTTAGATTTTGATAAATCTCTTGCGGTGCCATCTAACGGAGTATATTACACAGAGGTTTTATTAGATAATAGATTATATAAAGCAATTACTAGTATTGGATATAATCCAACTATTTCACAAAATAATGATATAAAAATTGAGACATATATATTTGATTTTAATAATAATATTTATGAAAAAGATATTAAAATTTTATTTTTGGATAGAATAAGGAATGAAATAAAATTTGATAATATTTATGACCTTAAAAAACAAATCGAAAGTGATATAAATTATATACATAAAACATTTTACAATTAAAAATGTTTTTGTTATAATTTATTTTGAAAATTACCATATCTATGAATTTAGATTTACCAACTTTATTCTTGGATAATGGCTTATAAAAATTTGGAGGTAAATATGGAAAAAGTTTTAAAAAACAATATAATCACAAAATTTGCAAGGTCTGAAAGAGATACAGGTTCTCCGGAAGTACAGATTGCAATTTTAACAGAGAGGATAAATCATTTAACAGATCATTTAAAATTGCATAAGAAGGATTTTCACTCTAGGAGAGGGCTCTTAATGATGGTAGGTAAGAGGAGAGGACTTCTTGATTACTTAAAGAAAAAAGACATTGAAAGATATAGAATCATCATAAGAGAATTAAATTTAAGAAAATAAAGATTATAAATAGATTTTTTATGATTAAGAAATTTATATAACATGCACTTTGGAGCGGATGTATCCGCTCTTATTTTAACATATAGGAGGTTTTTTATATGAACCATATACTAGAGACTACTGTAGCAGGAAGAACTCTTAAGGTTGATTATGGTAAAGTGGGTGCACTTTCAAATTGTGCGATACTGATAAGTTATGGAGATACAGTAGTGCTAGTTAATGTAAATGCAAACGATACACCAAGAGAAGGCATCGATTTTTTTCCTCTAAGCGTTGAATATGAAGAGAGGCTTTATGCTGTTGGAAAGATACCTGGTGGATTTATAAAAAGAGAAGGTAAACCTACTGAAAAGGCAATTTTAGCTGGAAGAGCCATTGACAGACCTATAAGACCTCTTTTTCCTAAAGGATATAGAAATGATGTTCAAGTAGTTTGTACAGTCCTTTCAGTAGATAATGATAATTTACCTGAGATGCTAGCAAGCAATGGAGCTTCTCTCGCTCTTTGTTTATCTAACTTACCTTTTAGTGTTCCTGTTGGAACTGTAAATGTGGGTTTAATTGATGGTAAATTTATAGTAAATCCTAATTCTAAAGAAAGAGAAGAATCTTGTTTAAATCTTACTGTCTGTGCTACTGAGCACCGAGTTATGATGATTGAAGCAGGTGGTGATGAAATACCTGATGATGTTATGTATGATGCTATAATGTTTGGTTTTGATGCATGTCAAAGTATAATATCTTTTCAAAAAGAAGCTATGAAGCAATTTGGAAGATCAAAAATAGAGCCTGAGCTATATTTTCCTGATGAGAATGTAAGAAAAGAAGTCCTTGAATTTTCTTTTGAAATGATAAAGGAAGCTATGTATGAAACAGATAAAGATATTAGAAATCAAAAAATGGATTTAGTTAAAGAAAAAATTTCTTTAGAATTTGATGAAAAATATCCTGATAATTCTTCTGACATTAAGGAAATAGTTTATGATATTCAAAAGGATGTTGTAAGGCATATGTTGCTTGATGAACACAGAAGACCTGATGAAAGAAGATTTGATGAAATAAGACCTATAACCTGTGAAGTTGGTATTCTTCCAAGAACACATGGTACGGGATTATTTTCAAGAGGGCTAACTCAAGTTCTTACGGTATCTACCCTTGGAACTATAAGTGAAGTTCAAAAGCTTGATGGAATTGGTGAAGAGGTATTTAAAAGATACATACACCATTATAATTTTCCAAGTTATTCAACAGGCGAAGTTAAACCTTTAAGAGGTCCTGGAAGAAGAGAGATAGGACATGGCGCTCTTGCTGAAAAAGCTCTTGAACCTTTGATACCAAATGAAGAAAAATTTCCTTATACAATAAGGCTTGTATCAGAAGTATTGTCTTCAAACGGTTCTACATCTCAAGCTTCAGTATGTGCAAGCACATTATCTTTATTAGATGCAGGAGTACCTATTAAAAGACCTGCTGCAGGTATTGCTATTGGACTTATCACAAATGAAGATTTATCAAAGGAAGGAATTTTAACTGATATTCAAGGCATAGAAGATTTTTTTGGAGATATGGATTTTAAAGTTGCAGGTACTACAGAAGGCATTACAGCTATACAGGTTGATACAAAGATAGAAGGGTTATCAAAAGAGTGTATTAAAAATTCTATGGAAGCTGCAAAAAAAGCCAGGATGCAAATTTTAGAGAAGATGAATGCATGCATATCTAAACCAAGAAGCAGTCTTTCAAAATATGCTCCAAGAATTGAAATATTAACTATAGATCCTGATAGGATAAGAGATTTAATTGGACCTGGTGGAAAGAATATAAATAAGATCATTGCTGAAACTGCAGTTAAAATTGATACAAAAGATGATGGAAAGGTATTTGTATTTTCAAATGATGAGGCTTCATTAAAAAGAGCTATCAAGATGATAGATGAATTAACTCATGATATTAAAGAAGGAGAAATATTTTTAGGTAAGGTTATTAAAATCACTACATTTGGTGCATTTGTTGAAATTTTAGGCGGAAAAGAAGGATTAGTTCACATATCTAAACTCGATGTTAAAAGGGTTAATAAAGTTGAAGATATAGTAAGTGTTGGAGATGAGATATTAGTTAAGGTTACTGAAATAGATTCTCAAGGCAGGATTAATCTTTCAAGACGAGATGCTATATCAGAAGAAAAAAATAAAGACAAAGATAAAGATGAATAGATGGTGGGAATAGAAGGGCAGATGCCTTTTTATTTTTTAAAATTATTTATTTGGTTATATAACAATCCTATAAAACATAATTATAATTAGTATTAATTAATTTTATAGGAAGGGTTTTATGATTGAAAACAATGAGGTTTTATATAGCTCCCTTGAAAAATATGAGATAATAAATATTAACGATGGAGAAAAATATAATCTGCTTAAAGATAATGATATTATTGTGGATGAAGAAGGAAAGTTTAAGCTTATGATCCTTGCAGTAAATAATTCTACAATTTCTTTTTTTTCTAATAAAGAACAGTATATAGAAATACCTTGGGAAAATATAAAGAAGATTGGGACAAGAACCATAATAATAGATAGTGATAATTTTAATTTATAATACAAAGGGTGGATGAGATGAGATTAATAGTTCAAAAATTTGGAGGTACATCTGTTTCTTCTGAAATTTCAAGGCAGATGGTTGTAAAGAAGATAAAGTCTGCAATTGCTGAGGGATTGACTCCTATTATTGTGGTTTCTGCAATGGGAAGAAAAGGAGCATCTTATGCAACTGATACTTTGCTTTCTTTATTATCACCTGGGTTTATACAAAAGAATAAAAGAGCAGTTGATTTTTTAATATCTTGTGGAGAAAATATAAGCTCTGTGGTATTATGCAATACACTATATGGTTATGGAATAAATGCTATGCCATTATCAGGGGCTAATGCAGGTATAATTACAGATGATAATTTTAACAATGCAAATTTTATAAGGTTAGAAAAGGATAGGATTTTAAAGATTATTGAAGAAGGATATATACCTATAGTAACAGGATTTCAAGGTACTACTGAAGATGGCCTTATTACCACAATAGGTAGAGGTGGTAGTGACACTTCTGCAGCTTTAATTGGAGAAGCATTTAAAGTATCAAGGGTTGAAATATATACAGATGTGGATGGTATAATGACTGCAGATCCAAAACTTGTATCTTCTGCTAAGATAATCGCTGATTTGAGTTATCTAGAAGTTTTCCAACTTGCAGATCAAGGAGCTCAAGTTATACATCCAGGAGCTGTTGAAATTGCCATGAGAAGTAATATCCCTCTCATAATTAAAAATACATTATCCGATGAATTTGGAACGATAATACATGATGGATTTTCAAGGACTAAAAAATTATTTACTGGGATTGCTAGTATAGATGGAAGGATACAAATAAAATTTAATAATGACATCGAGCAGGATGTTTTTTCTATAATGGCAGAAAATGAAATCAGCATAGATTTGATAAATGTATTTCCAAATGAAAGTATCTTTACTATTTCACAGGATGATTTTGTAAGCTTTAGTGATATTATGAATCATAATGATGTTCAATTTGAGTATAAAGATGATTTGACTCAAATATCTATAATAGGTAGAGGGATGACTGGAATACCTGGGATAATGGCTAAGATTTTAAAGACTTTAAGGATTCATGGCATTGAAATTTTGCAAACTGCAGATTCAAATTCTACAATATGGTGCCTTGTTCATACTAAAGATAAGCAGGATGCCATTAATCTTCTTCATAAAGAGCTTTTAGACGAATAATTTAATGAATTAACCTTCTTTTTTGGTAAACAATATATGTATTACTTTTAATAGGAGGTTTTTTTGTGTATAATGATGAAATAGACAATTTTAAGTTTCATGATATAGAGTTTATAAGTGAAGAAGATGAGGATGAAGAGAATGTTGAGTCAGATGAATCCCCTAGTGCAAAGATGAAAGATAAAATTCAGTCAATTGTTGAATTAGGTGTTCCTACAGTACCTGAAATAGATGAAAGAATACAGATATTGCCAATAATTGGTCAAATTGAAGGACATTCTATATTAGGACCACAGGTTAAAGCTACAAAGTATGAGCATACCATTCCTCAGATATTTGCAGCAGAGGTAAGCAAGAAAGTAGAAGGTATTTTAATCGTATTAAATACAGTAGGTGGGGATGTAGAAGCTGGTCTTGCAATAGCAGAGATGATAAGAAGCATAACTAAACCTACTGTGTCTCTTGTGATTGGTGGAGGACATTCCATTGGAGTACCCCTTGCAACATCAGCAGCATACTCATATATATCCCCATCTGCCACTATGATAATTCATCCAATAAGGATGAATGGTTTAATAATAGGAGTTCCTCAAACCTTTCAGTATTTTAGCAAAATGCAAGAGAGGATAATCAATTTTATAGTAGAAACATCTTCAATAAGTGCTGAAGATTTGAAAAGATTTATGAATAAAACAGATGGACTTTTAAACGATATGGGAACCATTTTAATTGGTAAAGAAGCAGTTGAAGCTGGGCTTATAGATGCTGTAGGAGGCATAAAAGATGCTTTAAAGAAATTGGAAACCATGATAGATGAGAGAAAAAAACCATAGATATTCTATGGTTTTTCTATGATTTTATGATTATAATATTTGATCTTAAGGATCATATTCACCAAAAGGATAATTTATAACTTTGTAGAATTATATTTAAGAGGTGAAACACATGCCAAAACAAAAAAAGGAAAAGCGGAACAATAAAAAATCTGATTTTTCATCTGAAATTTCAGGTATATGGCTTATAAGTTTAGCTATAATTCTTTTTGTGGGTATTTTTTCAAATAATGACAAAATAAACAAAGCTGTTTTTATTTATAATATAAGAAAAGTTGTGTTTTATTTATTTGGGGTTAGTGCTTTTATTATACCTTTTTTTATTTTATTTATAGGTATTTTTATGATAATAAAAAAAGGAGTTTTAAAATTTAATTTAAAATTTTATACTCTTCTTGTTGTAATATTTATGATAATGCTTTTATTTCAAAGGTTTAATATGTATAAATATTATATGGACAGTGATATTAAAGGAGGATTTGATCTTTTATTAAATTCAGAGGATCACTTTCATGGTGGAGTTGTGGCCTATTTAATAGATATACCAATGATTAAATACTTTGGAGAGACGATAACCTTGATAATTTATTTTTCCACTATTTTTATATGTTTAGTGATATTTTTTCAAATAAGCTTAGGAGATGTTTATGATAATTTAAAAAAGAAGACAAAGAAAACTATGGAGAAATTTCCTAGGGATTTTTTTTATAAAAACAAAAGACAAAAAAATAAAAAGCTTTTGGATAAGCTCAATTTCTTTAATTTTCTTAAAAATATCAAATTTGAAGTTAAGAAGGTAAAAGATGAAGATAGGAAAGAAGACATAAAGATAGAAGAAAATTTTTCAAAAGGTATTAAAGAGGATGTTTTCAAAGATGATGCGGTTTTAAATTTAATAGACCAAGATTATGATATTATACAAGACGAAAGTGCATTATCAAAGGATGATATAAATATTGTAAGTGAGAATAAAGAAAATAAAATACATAATGAAACAGAAGAGGATATTAAAAATCGTGAGAAAAAATTTAACTATAATTATCCAACATATCAATTATTAAAAGAAAATAATTTAAGCCCTATGGCTGGAGAAGATAAGAAAGAGCTTTTAAAAAGTGCTTCAAAGCTTATTGAGACTTTGGGAACATTTGGAGTTGAGGCTAAAGTGATTCAAGTCACAAAAGGACCATCTGTCACAAGGTTTGAACTTCAACCAAAACCTGGGACTAAAGTTAGCAAAATTGTGAATTTGTCAGATGATATTGCGCTGTCTCTTGCTGCAATAGGAGTTAGAATAGAGGCTCCTATACCAGGAAAGCCTGCAATAGGAATTGAGATTCCAAATAAAAAGCAAACATCTGTATTTTTAAGAGAGGTTATAGAGAGTGAGGAATTTAAAAACTCAAATGCTGACATAGCTTTTGCTGTTGGAAAGGATATAAGTGGTAAAAGTATTATTTCTGATTTAACACAGATGCCTCATCTTTTAATAGCAGGTGCAACAGGATCTGGTAAATCAGTTTGCATTAATTCCTTGATAACAAGTATATTATATAAATATTCTCCAGATGATGTGAAGCTTTTGATGATAGATCCTAAAGTGGTTGAGTTAAATGTATATAATGGAATACCTCATCTATTGATCCCTGTTGTGACAGAACCTAAAAAAGCGGCAGGGGCTCTTAATTGGGCGGTAAATGAGATGACAAAGAGGTATAAGTTATTTGCAGATAATAATGTAAGAAATATTCATAGTTATAATCAATTGTATAATAGTAGGAAAATACTAGATAGAATGCATTGGATTGTTATAATAATAGATGAGCTTGCAGATCTTATGATGATATGTCCAAGCGATGTTGAAGATTACATTGCAAGATTATCTCAAATGGCAAGGGCAGCTGGTATGCACCTTGTTATTGCAACTCAAAGACCTTCTGTAGATGTTATAACAGGAGTCATAAAGGCAAACATCCCCTCTAGAATTTCATTTGCTGTTTCAAGCCAGATAGATTCAAGAACCATACTTGATATGTCAGGTGCTGAAAAGCTTTTAGGAAAAGGTGATATGCTCTTTAATCCTGTGGGTGAAGCTAAGCCTTTTAGGGTTCAAGGAGCATTTATTTCTGAAATAGAGGTTGAAAATGTGGTAGAATATATAAAGAACGAGAAAGGTTTAGCTAATTATTATACTGATATAATTGAAGAAATTGAAAAAAATTCTCCAGGATCAAAGGATAAGCAAGATGTATTAGATGAATTATATGATAATGCTGTTGAAATTGTAAGAGAAACTGGTCAGGCATCTACATCATTGATCCAAAGAAGGCTTAGAATTGGATATAATAGAGCAGCAAGGATAATAGAGCAGATGGAAGAACAAAAGATAATTTCAAAACCTCAGGGTAGTAAGCCAAGGGAGGTTTATATAAATAGATTAGACTATGAGTAGTGGAGGTATGTTATGCTAAAAGTTGGAGTGGTAAGTCTTGGATGTGATAAGAATAGGGTAGATTCAGAGCTTATTTTAGGCAAGCTTACACATAAATATGAAATAACACAAAAGCCTGAAGAAGCAGATATTATCATCGTGAATACTTGCGGGTTTATACAATCTGCCATAGATGAATCCATACAGACTATTTTAGAAATGGCAAGCTTTAAAAAACAAAAGTGTAAACTTTTAGTTGTAACAGGCTGTTTAAGTGCAAGATATAAGGATGAACTTATGAAACATTTGCCAGAAGTTGATATCATGCTTGGAGTAAATAATTATGAAAGTTTGATCGATAAAATAGATGAATTTTTCATAAAAAAAGAAAAAATTATCATGCTTGACAATTCAGATTCTTATATAAATTATGGTGAAAGAATTTTGACAACTGATAAATCCACAGCATATTTAAGAATTGCAGAAGGTTGTGATAATCATTGTACATATTGCATCATTCCAAAAATAAGAGGAAAATATAGAAGTAGAAGGATGGAAGATATAATAGATGAAGCAACTAAACTGTGTGAAGGCGGGGTTCGTGAATTAATACTTGTAGCTCAAGATACTACTTATTATGGCAAAGATATTTATAATGAAAATGCTCTTAGTGATCTTTTATCTTTAATTTCTAAAATAGAGAGTTTGAAGTGGATACGAGTTTTATATTGTTATCCTGAGGAGATCACTATTGCGCTTATAGATGAGATAAAGACAAATAAAAAAGTGTGTCACTATTTAGATATACCTCTTCAGCATATATCCAATAAAGTATTAAAGGCTATGGGAAGAAAAAGTACTAAACAAAGGATTGAACAGCTTATAAAATATATAAGATATGAGATACCTGATATTGTATTTAGAACATCCTTGATCGTAGGATTTCCAGGAGAGGATGAAGAGGATATAGAAGAGATGAAAGGGTTTCTTAATACGTACAAGATTAATAATGTTGGTGTTTTTAAATATTCCGTTGAAGAAGGTACTCCTGCAGCTAGTATAAAAGATCAGATATCAGAAGAGTTAAAAGATGAGAGAGAAAAAGAGATAATGTTATTACAAAAGAAAATATCTAAAAATATAAACAGATCATACATGGGAAAGGATATGGAAGTTTTAGTTGAAGGAAAAAAAGATGATTTTTATTATGGAAGAAATCAATATATGGCTCCAGAAATAGATGGTAAGGTTTTTATAAAAACCAGTCAATGTTTAAATATTGGAGAATTTTATAATGTTAAGATAATAAAAACATATAGTTATGATTTGATGGGGGAGTTAGAAGATGAATCTACCAAATAAAATGACCGTTCTTAGAATTTTGCTTGTACCTGTATTTTTGTTTTTTTTAACCATGACAGAAATACCATATGGAATCTTTATAGCTACAGCGATTTTTATTATTGCCTCATTGACTGATACATTAGATGGATATTTTGCGAGGAAGTTTAATCAAATTACAAGATTTGGAAAATTTTTAGATCCTCTAGCAGACAAGTTATTGGTTACAGCTGCGCTTGTAGCACTTGTTGAGTATCATAGTATAAATGCATGGGTTGCTTTTATAATAATTGCACGAGAATTTATGATTTCAGGTCTTAGAAGTATTGCTGCTTCAGATGGTGTGGTTATAGCTGCTAGCGTGTGGGGGAAGGTAAAGACCATAATTCAAATAATAGCCATACTTCTTGCTCTTTTAAATTTAAATTTGATAAAAATAAATCTTATAGAAAATCAGACATTTATTAATGCAACTAATATATTGACAAATATATTTATGATTTTAGCAGTTATTATAACAGTTATTTCTGGTATTGATTATTTTTATAAGAATAAAAATGTCATAAGTGAATTATAGAGATTAGCTAGAATAAAATTTGACAATAATAAAGATAATTAGTTGTATAAAATTTGTTTTTGGTGTACAATTAAAGAACAGATGTTTGTTATGGAGGAAGAAATGAGTAAAATTATTAATGCCGATAAATTTAAAGTACTAGAAAAGACATTAAGCGATATTGAAAAACAATTTGGAAAAGGTTCTGTTATGACATTGTCTGACAGTTCAAAATTAAATATAGAGAGCATTTCAACAGGATGCATTGATTTAGATATTGCATTAGGAATTGGTGGAGTGCCAAAAGGAAGGGTTATTGAGATATTTGGTCCTGAATCTTCAGGAAAGACTACTGTTGCTTTACATATCATTGCAGAAGCTCAAAAAGCAGGAGGAGTGGCAGCATTTATTGATGCTGAACATGCTCTTGATCCTTCATATGCTAAAAATTTGGGCGTTGAGACAGATGATCTTTTAGTTTCTCAACCTGATAATGGTGAACAAGCACTTGAAATAACAGAAGCTTTGGTAAGATCTGGAGCAATCGATGTGATAGTTATAGATTCAGTTGCAGCTTTAGTTCCAAGGGCAGAGATTGAGGGGGAGATGGGAGATTCCCATGTAGGACTTCAAGCAAGGCTCATGTCCCAAGCTTTAAGAAAGCTTACAGGGAGCATCAGTAAAACAAAATGCATTGCCATATTTATAAATCAACTTAGAGAAAAGGTAGGAATAATGTTTGGAAACCCAGAAACCACAACAGGCGGAAGAGCTTTGAAATTTTATTCGTCAGTAAGGCTTGATATAAGAAAATCAGATGCTATAAAACAAGGCGATGACATTGTTGGAAATAGGACTAAGGTTAAAGTTGTAAAGAATAAAGTTGCAGCACCGTTTAAGCAGGCAGAATTTGATATCATGTATAATGAGGGAATCTCTAGAGAAGGTGTGATACTGGATGTTGCTGTAAGAGAGAATATCATCCAAAAAAGTGGTGCATGGTTTTCTTATGATAAAAATAAATTGGGACAAGGTCGAGAAAACGCTAAACAGTTTTTAAAAGACAATTCTAATATTTGTAGTGAAATTGAGAGGATAATCAGAGAAAAACACAATCTTTTTGTAAATCAGAGTTCTAATATGGTTATTAGTGAAGTTTTATCTGAAGAACAAGTAGTAGAATAAAAATCTTGACATAAAAAATTACTTAATATAAAATTAAAATGACTTATAATATATAAAAAATTCTGGTTTATCATACTTAAAATACCAACTGAATAATATGCACTTTCTCCGCTTTTATATTTGCAATATAAAGCAAATAGGGCAAGGAGGTGTTTAATACTTGGAGATATTAATTGGGATTGTAGCTTTAATCGTTTCTCTTGCAATAGCAGCTATGGCAATAGTATATTATTTGAAGAATAAATTTCAGATTAATATAAAGCTTTCTGAAGAGAAGGCAAAGTTAATAATTGAAAATGCTTCAAAAGAAGCTGATACAAAGAAGAAAGAAGCTATACTTGAGGCAAAAGAAGAGGCTCATAAGCTAAGGATAGAAATTGAAAAAGAAACTAAAGACAGAAGAAAAGAGATCCAACAACTTGAAAAGAGATTGATTCAAAGAGAAGAATTTTTAGATAAAAAAACTGAATCGCTTGAAAAGAAGGATATCCTTTTAAATGATAAAATTGCAAAAATTGATGACGAGGAAAAAGAGCTTCAAGGTACATTACTTATGCAAAAAGAAAGGCTTGAAACCATTTCTGGTCTTACACAAGAGGAAGCTAAAAATACATTGCTTAAAGAACTTGAAAAAGAAATTAAACAAGAGACTGCAATTCTGATAAAGGAATTGGAAACAAGTACAAAAGAAGAAGCTGATAAAAAAGCGAGGGAGATAATTACTTATGCGATTCAAAAATGCGCTGCAGATCATGTGGTAGAGAGCACAGTTCATGTAGTAGCTCTGCCAAACGATGATATGAAGGGTAGAATAATAGGAAGAGAAGGACGGAACATAAGGACACTTGAGACTTTAACAGGTGTGGATTTAATAATAGATGATACACCTGAAGCTGTTATATTATCAGCATTTGATCCTATAAGAAGGGAAGTTGCAAGACTTGCACTTGAAAAATTAATCATAGATGGAAGAATTCATCCAGCGAGAATTGAGGAATTAGTAGAGAAAGCAAAAAAAGAAATCGATACTATAATTAAAGAAGAGGGTGAACAGGCAGCTTTCGAGGTTGGTGTTCATGGTTTACATTTAGAAATTATTAAAATTTTAGGAAGGCTTAAATTTAGAACTAGTTATGGTCAGAATGTTTTAAAACATTCGGTGGAAGTTTCTCAGCTTGCAGGATACATGGCCGCTGAACTTGGATTGGACCCTATTACCGCAAAAAGAGCTGGCTTGCTACACGATATTGGAAAGGCAATTGATAGTGAAACGAGTAGTTTACACGCAATAATTGGAGCTGAATATGCTAAAAAGTATCATGAAAATTCAATAATTGTAAATGCTATTGCAGCACATCATTTGGATGTTGAGCAGCAGTCAATAGAGGCAATTCTTGTTCAGGCAGCAGATGCAATTTCAGCAGCAAGACCTGGGGCTAGACGAGAAACCATTGAAACATATATAAAAAGATTAGAAAAATTAGAAGAAATAGCAAATTCATATGAAGGTGTTGAAAGGTCATATGCAATTCAAGCGGGAAGAGAAATTAGAATTATGGTTAAACCAGATACCATAGATGACTCTAGCGCAATATTGATGGCAAGGGATATAGTAAAGAAAATTGAATCTGAACTTGAGTATCCAGGGCAAATTAAAGTAAATGTGATTAGAGAAGTAAGAGCTATAGAATATGCAAAATAATAATATATATTAAGTGTTTAATTTAGAATTTATAAGATAGATAATGGGCTGTTTAAACTAATTTAAATTTAGTTTAAGCAGCCCTTAAAATATAAAATTTACTTTCTAAGATCCTCTAAAAGTTCAGTTTTAGATTTTGTCTTATCATCAACTTC
Source organism: Clostridiaceae bacterium (assembly GCA_031549525.1). Lineage (GTDB taxonomy): Bacteria > Bacillota > Clostridia > Clostridiales > Clostridiaceae > WQUF01. Next base: position 80,221 of record JAVBPQ010000023.1, read on the forward strand.
TTTTAATATTTTAGCAGGTGCCCCTGCTGCAACGACTCCTTCTTTAATATCGCAAGTTACTACAGAGCCTGCAGCTATCACTGATCCTCTGCCAATACGCACTCCTTCTAATATAACTGCATTAGCACCTATTAATACATTATCTTCAATTATGCATGGTTCCTTAGAGGGAGGTTCTAATACTCCTGCTATTACAGCACCTGCTCCAAGGTGAACATTTTTACCAAGCTTTCCTCTTGCACCAACCACTGCATTCATATCTATCATGGTGTTTTCACCAATTTCTGCACCTATGTTTATAACAGCTCCCATCATTATTACAGCACCTTTTCCTATTATTACATTATCACGTATAATAGCTCCAGGTTCAATTCTTGCATCTATATTTAATAAATCAAGCATTGGTATTGCTGAATTTCTTCTATCATTTTCTATTCTATATCGTTTAATATAATTTTTATTTTTTTCAATGAGTGATAACACTTCTTTTGCTTCACCAAATATGATGGTTGAATCTTCCTCGCCATAGTGTTCAAAATCTTTTAAATTTATCTTTTTAATATCCCCAGAAATATAAGCTTTTATAGGAGTAATTTTTTTTGCATCTTTTATATATCTTGCTATTTCATAAGGGTCTGTTAAATTATAATTCATTTATTGTCGTTACTTAAAACTTATAAAACTTGTAGTAGCTTTATAATGCTGCATGTTTTAATGTAACGCCTCCTTTCTTAACATTTTCAAATTTATTTCAGGTGTTTGCTGCAACATGCAAATAAGATATATTATAAATTGTTTATGAGAGTTAAGCAAATCCTTGTTGCAAAAATGCTGCTTTTTTGGGTATAATCTTTAAAAGATAGAAGATTATATAAAAAAATATATAATAATTATAATATTATAAGGAAAGAAGTTTTGGAAATGTATGAATTAGTTCAAGTAGGTAAATCAACTTATTATATAAAATCTCCAACTAATATGGGGATATACAAGGTAAATGAAAATGACATCTATTTAATAGATAGCGGAAACAATAAAGAAGTTGGCAGAAAGGTATTAAAGATAATAAAGGATAATAATTGGAACTTAATAGCAATTATAAATACTCATTCAAATGCTGACCATGTAAATGGAAATTCATTTATTCAAGCAAGGACAAATTGTAAGATAATATCAACTGATATTGAAAATGTATTTATAAAACACCCTATTTTAGAGTTATCTTATTTTTATGGAGGAAATCCTTTTAAAGAATTAAAAAACAGATTCTTATTAGCAGAAGTCTCAAACCCAACTGGGAGTATTGAAAATTCTACAATAGAGGGGCTTGAATTTATAGATTTAAAAGGACATTCATTTGACATGTTTGGAGTTAAGACTTCTGATGGTGTGTATTTTCTAGCCGATAGCATATTTTCAGAGGAAGTTTTATCAAAGCATCAATTGATTTTAATTTATAATTTGAGAGACTACCTAAATACTCTTTGCAAGATTGAAGATTTAAAAGGTGAATTGTTTATACCTTCTCATTGTGAACCTTTTAAAGATCCTCATGAAATTGTAAGGATAAACAGAGATAAGGCATATGAAGTGATTAATTTAATTCTAGATATTGTAAAAGTTAAAACTACTTTTGAAGATATTTTAAAAGGTGTATTAGATCATTATGGATTTATTTTGGACCCTAATACATATGTATTGCTTGGAAGTACAGTGAAAGCATATTTAACATATCTATATGAGGAAGATAAGATAAAATACCTCTTTGTAGATAATAGGATGCATTGGGAGAGAAATTAATCCTAAAGCAATGAATATTTTATATATACACCTCTTTATTTTGTTAATTTTGTCAATTCATAAAATTTTCTTATTATTTGGCAAGAGTTTTTTTTATTTTTATCATAATTTTTTAATTTTTAAAATAGATATTTAATAATAGACTAAATTTTAAATTAAAGAGGTGTAGTAATATGACTAATAACGATGATTCAAGATTTCAAGAAGAAGAAAAGGGATTGACTGTAGACTTTAACGACCCAATGGTTCAAGAGCTTTTAAATGAGGTAAGAGAAGAAAAAAAGAAAAAAGAAGCTTTGGAAAATAGTAAAGCTGATAATGATAATATTCAAAATTTAAATGAGATAGATATATTTCAAAATTTTCAGAGGATTCCTATATTAAAGCTTAGGGCTGAGGATAAGCTAAATTTTTTCGATTTTCCCGACAATGAGCAACTCCTGAACGCTATTTCATCCATAGAAAATGACAATATTTTAAGCCCTTGCATTGCTTTAGATGATGGAGATGGAAAGTATACTGTAATAATAGGCAGAACAAGGCTTATAGCTCTTCGTGCTCTCTATGATGTTTCAAAATCGCATAAATATAGCACTCTTCCATGTTTTATTATAGAAAAAGATAAAATAGACCCTCTAAAGCTTGAAAGCATGATAATATCTTCTAATTTAAGCTATAGAACAATCTCAAGAAAAACTTTTATTCGAGCTACTTTAAAGATGGAT
>JAVBPQ010000145.1:0-6234 GCA_031549525.1 Clostridiaceae bacterium
CTTTTGAATTTTTTTGAAGTTATCAAATTTTCTGTAATTAATATTTTGCATAATAAAACAAGATCTTTTTTAACAATGCTAGGCATTATTATTGGAGTTTCATCATTTATTATGATTATGGCTTTAGGGACAGGTAGTACAAACAAAATAGCAAATCAATTATATAAAATGGGTGAAAATAGCTTAGATATATCAACAAATTTAGATAAAGCAAGAAAATCAGACTTGCTTACAATTAATGATGTAAAATCCATTCAAGATAGTGACAATAATATAATATCTGTTTCGCCACAGGATGAAATGTCAGGTAGTATTGAATTAAATGATAAAAGTGAATCTTGTTATATTACCTTTGTAAATGAAAATTATATTGATACTGGAGGTATCAATATAATATATGGAAAATTTTTTTATAAAAATGACTATGAGGATAAAAAACAATATATTGTTTTAGATTCACTTAGTTGTAAAAAATTATTCAAAACTTCAGACGCTATTGGAAAAAGTGTTAAGGTGAATATAGGAGGCATTTCAAGAAAATTAATCATTTGTGGAGTATTTGATATTGAATCTTATTTTTCAGGGATTGGTTCTATGGCAGAATCTGTTAGTATACCAGGCTTTGCACTTGTGCCATTTTCAATAAAACAGGATTTTGGAATATATGATAATTATTCAGCAAAGATATCTGCAATATTAAGTGATATGTCTCTAGACAAACAGGTAGCAGATAATATAACAAAAGTTTTATCAATTAAGCATAATAACATGGGTAAAAACATGTACATCATAGAAAGGACAAATAAGCAATACAGTAGCCTAAGAAGCATTTTAAATACAGTTACCCTTTTAGTTGCTTCTGTTGCATTCATATCTCTTATAGTTGGAGGTATAGGTATTATGAATATAATGCTTGTATCTGTTGCAGAAAGAACCAAGGAGATTGGTTTAAGGAAATCTTTAGGAGCTACTGACTACGATATAATGAAGCAGTTTTTAGTTGAATCATTAATAATGTGTTTTTTTGGAGGAATAATTGGTGTAGCCTTTGGTATTATAGTTTCCACTTTAATTAGCAATTTAACTGTACTTGAATCATCTCCTAATATTCTAAGTATAATTATATCTCTAGTATTTTCGTCACTTGTTGGCGTATTTTTTGGGTTATACCCAGCTAAAAAAGCTTCATCCTTAAATCCTATAGATTCACTTAGACTATAAAAGTTTATTGCTAGTATTTTATTAACCTAAGTTATATTATAAATTCAAAGGAGAAAAAATGGAATTAATCAAGCTAAGTTTAAAAGAATATAAGAAGTTTATATGTATCGTTTATAAAAACAATAAAAATTTTATAAATAATAAGTTTGGAATAATGGATTTAATTTGTAAGAAAAACACTTTTTATTATAAAAATTCTATTCAAGATATGGTAGGAATAAAAAAAGATGGTAATTTAACTTGTGCAGTGGTTTTAATCACACATAATGAATATAAGGAAAATTTAATGTTTTCCTTTTTCGAAGCTTTGGAAAATCATCATGATGAAGTAAATCTTTTAATTGATTATGCTAATAATGAAGGTAAGAGAAGAGGATGTAAGAAAATCTTTTTTGGCATAGATGGTAATTGTTGCTATTCTATAGGGTATTTAACGAATAATTTTAACACTCCTCCAAGTTTTGGACAATCCTTTAATCCTCCTTATTATAGTGAATACTTTGAAAATAAAGGATATGAAAAAATACCCTTTGTAAGTTTTCACACTAAACCTCAAGATATTGATATACCACTATTAAAGAGAGTAACTCAATTAAGAGGTAAGCAATTTAACATAAGTTATGCAAGTTTCACAAAAGAAATTAAGGATTCTTTAAGGGATTATACCAATTTAACTAATGAAATATTCAAGGAACATAGATATTACTTTAATTGTACAGAAAAAGAAGATATGGAGCTATTTTCCTCAATGGCACCTATATTAAATAAATATAATTTAATATTTGCAGAAAAAGATGGTAAAAAAATTGGATTTATTTTTTGGTATTTTGATTACAATGAGCTTACTCCCATAGGTAAATATCCAAATATTACCACATGGTTTAAATATAGAATATTAAGAAAAATTCCTAAAAAACTTAAAATAGTAGAATTTGGAGTTTTACCTGAATATGAGGGCAGCGGTGTTATTATAATACTTTTATATAAAATATTTGAAATTGCAAATAGATATTTTCCGAATGTAGAAGAGGTCATCACCAGTTGGATACTTAAAGAAAATAATAAATCTAGAAAACTTACAGAGAGATTCTTAAAAAATTTATATATGGAGTTTGCCACATATGAAACAGATGTTAAATACTGTTAATTTATTTTCCAAAAGTTTATCTTGATGCATCAATATTTTGCCCATACTTCTTATGGAAAGTTAACTAAAAAAAACTTTTTATATAGGCTAATTCATTTTTATAATCTAAATTTCATTCAAAATTTTAAAATTTAAAACTCTCCCAATTATCTTAAATTAGGGGAGTTTTTTTTAATAAATGAATCCAAATTAGTTCAATACTGGAATTTTAGAATTTTAAATGTGCATACTTTCAAAAAATTTCCTTCAGAATCTTCGCATAGAAAATAAAAGATATGTAGACTATTAGGGAATGGTTTTTGAGATTTTATGGTTTTTTAAATTAAATTTTATATGCTGATTATTAAATGAAATGACTAAAAATCTTAAAATCTCTATCTAATTAAGTCGAAATTTAAGATTAAATTTATTTTGCTATGAAGAAATCTCTTACATTCTAGGCTCTCACCTAGGTTTGCATTAGAATTCTTGTTTTTGAATGAATAGAAGCTATTAGAAATAAAATTTTTAAAATTATAACTTGGCTAATTCCTCAAGGGATCTTGAAATCATTCTCTTATGAGAAATTTCAGATACAGTTTGTGCTCTTAAATATATATCCATCAAATGCTCGTCATATTTTACTCTAAGAAAATTGTTCATCCTAGATTTTTGAGTCTTTCTCTTCTTGCCATCATCCTTTTCTCTAACTACAATTTCATTTACCTCTGCTATTTTATCTGTAAAAATCCCCACATACTCCTTATGAACCTTTATTGAGAATGTTATATCAGTAGGCGCATAGGTATTCATCCTCTCAGAAACCTTCTTTATATCATCTTCTTTTATATTATTCTTTGAACAAAGAATTCTAAGAGTCCTTATATCATTTAGCTTCTCTATTCCAAGGGTTTCAATTATCCTAAGCTGAGTTTCATGGTTTAGCTTAGCTAAATTTAAACCTGCTGCATTTGTTAACTTATTATCCCATACTAAAGCTTGAGCTTCAAGGCATAGCTTATTTAAAGTTAGGGCATTATACACAGAAGTTTTGCTGAGGTCAAATTCCTCCATAAGCTGTTTAGTTAAACTTTTTTTATCCTTTCTATACTTATCAGTCCTTGATAAAATCTGATGACGCTCATAAATTGCTCTATATAGAAACTTTTTATCAACATGCTTTCTCTCTGTTAAAAGTGAATCTATCATCATGGACCTAAGGAAGTATTCACTTGTAGTATCTTTATCTAAAACAAAACAAGGAATTGTCAAATACTCTGTATAATCTGAAAACTTTGCTAGCATCTTAAAAGCAGAGACTCTAGCCCTTCCACAAATTATTGTCCAATAATCATCATTTTTTCCCTTTGTTACAACAATTGGATTAATTAATCCTATACTTTCTATGGAGGAAATTAATGAAATCACCTCTTCAGATTTTATTTTAGGTTCAGGATACCAATTTTCAGGAGCGTTCTCAAATTTAAATATATCAACCATCTGAAAATTTTCATGAATATTTACTTTGTTTGTAAAGTTATCTTCTCGAACTAAAATATCCTTCTTCATAGCCTCTCTAATTTCATTTCGTACCTCTTCAGATAAAGGAGTATTGCTGCTATGAATTTTTATGACTTCAGGTTTTAGGGGATCACAAGAAGCCCTCTTTTTAGGTGCAAAATCTACTCCAACAATAGTTTCAACTTTAAAGCCATAAGATTCAAATAAATTTATCATTTCATTATTATTACTCATTTCTGTCTCCTTTTAGATATACTTATTTTTATATGTATACTCTAAAAATTTTAAAAAATGACATAAAAAAAGCTTCATAAAGATTTCTCTAAATGAAAGCCTTTCTTAACTATACTATATAGTTTCTGTTGTTAATTTTTCAAGCGTAGAATCAATATACCCAACAAGACGTTTTCCTTTATAATTCACTGCATTCTTTTCTAAAATTTTACTTGCAAAAGCTCCTACTTCTTCACTAGTTATATCAGTTTTTATGTCATCAAACTTCAACTGAATCTTCTTACTGTCTACATCTTTAAAGTTCATGATTAATGTGTATCTTTCCAAATTTTTTACCCCCTAATCTTCTAAAAATTTAACTTCAGATTTTCTTAATATATCATCTACATTATATTTGAGCATATTTTTCAATAAACTTGCAATTTCAAAAAAATCTTCATCCACTAAATCATAATCCAAATATCTTATTTCACTTGACCTCTTAACATTTTTCCCCTCATTAGTAAGAGCAGTATAGGTAAGGCTTAATACATCCTTAGTTTTTACAGTTATCATTTATCTTCCTCCTAATTATTTTAATAATATACTATATACTATTAAAACATCCAAAAAGTGGATACAAATTTTCAAATAAATTATATAGTATAATATTACTTAAAACGAAAAAATATTTATAAATACATATTGTATTCTATTGTATTTTAAAATAAATTAAATTTTTCTAATCTTTAAAAATCAAAAAAGAACTATTGCTTTGCTTTTTATTATTTCTTCATTATGCTATAATAAATATATAAAAAAATATAATAATTTTAAGGAGGTATCGCTCTATGAAGTTACAAGATAAGGTTGCTATAGTAACAGGTGCAAGTTCTGGAATGGGAAGAGAGATTTCTTTAAAATTTGCAAAAGAAGGAGCAAAGGTTTTAGCTGTAGCACGCCGTTTAGATAGATTAAACGCTCTATCAAAGGAAGCTAAAGACCTCCCTGGCAAGATAATACCATTTACTGGAGATGTGTCAGATGAAAAACAGATCGAAAGCATGATTTTAGAAGCTATCAACATATTTGGTAAACTCGACATTTTAGTTAACAATGCTGGTATTATGGATGATATGAGCGCTGTAGGGGAAACTGATTCTAATATGTTTGACAGAGTTATGAAGATCAATGTTTATGGTCCATTTTATGCAATGAGGGAAGCCATAAAAGTCTTTTTAAATCAAAATAGAGGCACAATAATAAATGTTGCATCAATTGGCGGTCTATATGGTTGTCGTGCTGGTGCTGCCTATACTGCTTCAAAGCATGCTATTGTTGGTCTTACTAAAAATACTGCGTTTATGTATGCAAATAAAAATATAAGATGCAATGCTATATGTCCAGGTTCCATTGAAACAGAAATATCATCAGGGGAATTTATGAAAAATATAAATGAAGCTGGCATGGCACGTTCCATGTCTGGAATATCTATAAACCCAAGAAACGGAAAACCTGATGAGATCGCTTCTTTAGCAGTTTTTCTTGCTTGTGATGATTCTAGCCTTATCAATGGACAATGTATTGTGGCAGATAGTGGTTGGACCGCTTATTAATATATAATATATATGAAGTAATAAAATAGAGGTGATTATTATGTCTGAAACAACTAATATATCTATTAGGATGGAAAAAGAAGTAAAGGAGCAAGCAGAAAAACTTTTTTCAGAATTTGGCATGAATATAACTACAGCATTTAATATTTTTGTCCGTGAAGCACTAAGAAAAAGAAAATTCCCTTGTGAAATTTCACTGCCTGATGATTATAATTTAGATACAATCAAAACAATAAACGATGCAAGACGAGGAATAGATGTAAAAAAATTCTCTTCAGTTGATGAAATGTTTGAGGAGCTTGATAAAGATTGAAGATTCCAGTTATAACGGCAAAATTCAAGAAAGATTACAAATTATCAGCAAAACGAGGGTACGATTTAAATAAAATAAAATATATTATGACAGAACTCACAAACGAGAATAAACTTCCACAGATAAATAAAGATCATGCATTATCTGGAAATTATATTGGATGCAGAGAATGTCACATTGAATCTAATTGGTTACTTATATATGAACTAACTGAAACAGAAATA
>JAVBPQ010000175.1:0-7333 GCA_031549525.1 Clostridiaceae bacterium
GATAAAATATTAGAAGAGCTTGACAAAACTGTTGATGTTAATAAGCGCAAAGAATTAGTACAACAGGCTCAAGAGATCTTTATGACAGATATCCCTGAACTTGTATTATTTAACTCAGTTGGACTTACTGCTATGGATGAAGGACTTGAAGGATTTGAACCATCTCCAACAAATATCACTAACTTCTGGAATACAGCAGCTTGGTATTTAAAAAAATAACAAAATATTAGAATTTAAATATGGTTTCTCATAAAAAATATGGGAAGCCATATTTTTTATGGAAAGTTTAGAAAAAGTTTAGAATATCTTTAGAGGGGTTTAATTTTTACCTGATAAAATTAAATCATAAACAAGTTAAGTTTTAAAATTTGAAAGATAGAGGTATTCAAATGAAGAATAAAAAGAAATTATTATTTTCAACCATTGGCATTGTTATAGCAGTTTTAGTATTTACAGTTACAGCTTTTGCAAGTATAAACACAGCATCTGGTTATGATAAATATAAAAAGGCACTTATAAATACTACATTAAATGAAAAAAATTATACAGCTAATATAAGTTTAAACATAATTATAGATGATAAAAATACTCTGATCTCTTCAAATGAAGTAAAAAATGATGGAACAGATAATGTAAGCACAGATATGAAAATAGATAGTGGAAATTCAATAAAGAAAATTAAGACAATCTCCCAAGCAGGTAAAACTGTATATACAGATGAAAATGGAGAATGGAATTTATTAAAAAAAAGTGGTTATCTTGATGGATCAAATCCATTTGCAAATTTAACTCCTGTACAAATTAAATTTATAGAACTTCTATCTGATACCTTAACAGGTGATACGAAAAATTATATCGTAACTGATGGAAATAATATATCGCTAACACTCTCTGAAAATCAAATACCAGAATTATCACAGCTTGGATTATCATCCTTTATGGATGTAGAAAATAGATTTTATATTAAAAATAATGAAAATGCAAATAATACTGTTAAGGATACAATTATAAAAGGTTTTAAATTTAATGCTACATTAGATGATAATAACCTCGTAAGAGATACCAAAGTTACAACTAAAATAACCTACAAAGATGCTTCTGATATTTCCCATGAGGTAATTATAAACTCTGAAATTTCATTTGATAACTTCGGTTCCACTGTTCCTGAAAAAATAGATGATAACATATTAAATTCTATAAAGTAAGAAGGGAGTATTATTATGGAAAATATAATTGAAACAAATCCTATAATAAGAATAATTAATGATAAAGCAAAGGTTAGAAAGAATGAATCTAAATTAGGTTTAACCATATACTCATTATATCTAATAAAGAAATGCAGCTATAAAATGCTTAAGAAAAATAATATAATTTCCTAAATTAGAGGAATATTTTATGAATGATATACTAAAAGTATACAATATAACAAAGATATTTAAAAATAAACGGGGAGTTAGAGATATAACTTTCAATTTAAAAAAAGGTGAAATTTATGGTCTTTTAGGCTCAAATGGTGCAGGTAAGACCACAATTTTAAAGATAATAACAGGTCTTATTAAACAAGATAAGGGCACGGTTATGATATTTGGAAATGATCTTAATGAAAATCATGAGGATGCACTATATAATATAGGAAGTCTTATAGAAAACCCATCCTTTATTGAATATATATCAGTTGAAAAAAATATGGAGATAGCATCAAAATATTACAATACAAAAAATAAAATCGATGATATCCTTCACCTTGTTGGTCTTTTAAAATTTAAAAATGAAAAACCTGAAAATTTTTCTTTAGGAATGAAACAGAGGTTGGGTATTGCGTTATCCTTGGTAGGAGATCCAAAATTAATAATCTTAGATGAACCTACAAATGGATTTGATATCGAGGGAATGATAGATATACGCAATATAATTTTAAACCTAAAACAAAAAAAAGATGTTTCATTCCTAATTTCAAGCCATTTAGCAATTGAAATAGAAAAAATCTGTACAAAAGTTGGTATAATGTATGAAGGTTCCCTTATAAATGAATGCACTATGGATTTTATACATGAAAACTATCCTTCTGTTGAAGAATATTTTTTAAACATAATAAGAGAACATCGCGAATCTAATAAAAAATCAAATATGGGGGAATAATTTTGAACTTAGTTTTAATCACAACTAAAAATGAAATCATAAAGCTTATTTTAAAAAACAGAACAAAATTTATTTTAATGTCTGAAATATTTTTATGTATATTTATGGCAATCTTAGGATCCCAAAGCATCAAGCTAAATATAAGCGGATTCTATATAAGTTTACCTAACCTGCCGTTTACTTTACTCCCCTTCTTCACTACGGTTTTTATACCTCTTATAATATTTATATTTGTTGCAGATATATTTTCCTCAGAATTTGAAAATAATTCTATAAAATCAGTACTTTTAAGACCAGTGAGCAGATTTAAAATATTTATCTCAAAAAATTTGGCAGTTTCATTTTTGATTTTTGTTAACCTGATGATAGTATTTATAGTAAATATCACATTACAATTGATATTTAGAAAAGAGATAAGCAGCATACATAATGCTCTTCTTTCGTACTTTATCTCCATAGTACCTATGATAATATTCGTGCTCATGGCATCTCTTATAGCTCAAATAATAAACAGTCCTTCTTTAATGATGTTTACTTGCATAGGTATATATATTTTTTTAACTGCTATTAAGATAGTCTTTTCAAATATAAGTGCTGCGCTGTTTGTATCTTATAACACTTGGTATCAGATGTGGATAGGTTCTCTAGTGCCTTTTAAAATGCTTTTAAATACTATTTTTTTATTATTATCCTACATTGCAATTTTTTTTATAGTAGGATTTTTAATATTTGATTCAAAAGAAGTGTGATCTATGCCATTAAGAATTAAATTATTTTTATCAAATATAATGCTCTTATTTATTCCTGGGGTTTTCATATTCTTTCTTTTAAGAAACTGGCTTAGTGTCTATGATGAATATGTTGATTATGATATTGCTATTTTAATAATCATATGCATTGCTGCATTGTTAATCATAGTAAGTATAATTTTATCTTATTTTATTTCAGAAAGCATTTTAAGCCCTCTAAGAAAGCTTAGAAAAGCTGCAAATGAAATAAAAAATGATAACCTAGATTTTAATATAGAGTATGAAACCAAAGATGAATTTTATAATGTTATTCAAGAATTTAATGAGATGCGAGAAAAATTAAAAAATACCTTAGCTGAAAATTTAAAATATGAAGAGGAAAAAAAGCAATTCATAGCCAGCATAACTCACGATTTAAAAACCCCAATTACAGTAATACAAGGATATGTAGAAGGAATTCTTGATAATGTTGCAAACACACCTGAAAAGCAGAAAAAATATTTAACTACAATATACAAGAAGATCAAAGATATAAACAACTTAGTAGATGATCTTTTCATGATGTCAAAACTTGATTTAAATAAGGTCTTATTAAATTTCTCTGATGTCTATGTTGTAAAATATCTAAAAGAGATCATAAGTGAAATACAATTTGATGTAGATAAAGATGTTAAGATAAATTTAAACCTATCTTATGATGCTAAAGTTAGAATTGACAAATCTGAAACCTTTAGAGTTATCCAAAATATAATTCAAAACAGCATAAAATATAAAGGAAAAGATCAAGTTGAAATCAACATAGAAACAAAGAATTCTGGAAAAAATATTTTAATAATACTGCAAGATAATGGTCTTGGTATAGAAAAAGATAATGAATCTAAGATCTTTGAACCTTTTTTTAGAGAAGATGTTTCAAGAAAGCATGGTGAAGGCAGTGGATTAGGTTTATCCATTGCAAAAAAAATCATAAATTCTGAAAATGGTCTTATATGGGCAAGAGGTCGTGAAAATGGATTATCTATTTATATTTCATTTAAAAAAATTGACTAAAAATATGTGAGGATTGGTTATGAAAAGAATTCTGATAATTGAAGATGATGATGCAATCTCTGAACTTGAGAGAGACTATTTAGAAATAAATGGATATGAAGTGTCTGTTAAAAATAACGGAAAAGATGGGATAGACGCTGTATATACTAAAGATTACGACTTAGTTGTTTTAGATATCATGCTTCCTTGCATGGATGGCTTTGAAGTTTTAAAGATGATAAGAAAGCATAGTGATATACCTGTACTTATGGTAACTGCTAAGAGTGAAGAAATAGATAAAATAAGAGGTCTCGGCCTTGGAGCTGATGATTATATAACAAAGCCATTTAATTTAAATGAATTTGTTGCAAGAGTAAATGCCCATTTAAACCGTTATGATAGGCTCACTGTTGGAAAAATTAAAAAAAATAGCAATATAAATATAAATGGACTTGAGATAGATCAAGAAGCTAGGCGCATATTTATAGATAAAGAAGAAATAATCCTTGCAAATAAAGAATTTGACCTATTAGTATTTTTAGCAAAGAACCCTAACAAAGTCTTTACAAAAGAACAGCTTCTAAACAACATATGGGGTTATGAATCCTTTACAGATAATGCTACAATAACAGTGCATATCAAAAAATTAAGGCATAAAATTGAAAAAGATCCGCAAAATCCTAAATATATTGAAACAGTTTGGGGAGTGGGATACAGATTTAAAATCTAGTACCCACTCTCTTATATTTCTTATCATATTTTAGAAAAAGTATATATTGCACTAAAATTTATTTACAATATAAATAAATTTATAGTATAATGGTAATATTAAAATATACAGGAGTGATTTTATGGCTCAAACAAATATCAATATCCGTATAGACGAGGATTTAAAAAAGGAATTTGATAATCTTTGCAATAAGTTAGGATTAACTATGACTACGGCATTTAATATTTTTGCAAAAACTGTTGTCAGACAGCAGAGAATACCCTTTGAAATCTCTTTAGATATACCTAATGCTGAAACAATAGCAGCAATAAAAGAAGTACAAGAGATGAAAAAAGATCCAAAGAAAAAGCTATATTCTAGTTTTGATGAACTTTTGAAAGATATTGAAAATGATGTATAAAATATCAGCTTCTACTAAATTCAAAAAAGATTTAAAACTTGCCATTAAAAGAAACTATAATATTTCTCTTTTAGATGTTGTTGTTACTAAACTTACTGCAGGAGAAATGCTTGTTGTAACTTATCACAATCATATATTAAAAGGCAATTATAAAGGCTGTCAGGAGTGCCACATCACTCCTGATTGGCTTCTTATTTACGAAATAGATAATAACGAACTTATTTTGCATTTGACCAGAACAGGTACACATTCAGATCTTTTTTCAAAATAGGTGGTTTTAATGTTTAAAATCTTAATCATTGAAGATGATCAAATCATCTCTGAAACTTTATACGATTATTTAAAAAAGTGGGATTACGATGTCTATAGAATTTTTGATTTTCACTCTGTAATAAAGAGCTTTAAGGAGATTGAACCTCATTTAGTGATTCTTGATATCCTACTTCCATATTATAATGGCTATCACTTATGCAAAGAGATTAGAAAGATTTCAAATGTACCAATCATATTTTTATCTTCTGCATCTTTAAACATGAATATTGTCATGGCTGTAAATATGGGAGGAGATGATTTTATAGCAAAGCCTTTTGATTTAAATGTTCTCCTTGCTAAAATACAGGCAATGCTCAGGAGAGCTTATTCTTTTCAAGGGAGCATAAACATAATAGAGCATAAAGAAGCTATATTAAATCTTGGAGATTCAACCATTACTTATAAAAATAATAAATGCGAGCTTACAAAAAATGAATTAAAAATCCTACAAGTTCTAATTCAAAATAAAGGTGTAGCAGTAACTAGAGAGGATATCATGAAATTTTTATGGGATAGCGAGAGCTTTGTTGATGATAATACTCTGACAGTAAATATAACAAGGCTTAGAAAAAAACTTGAAACTATTGGATTAAAACATATGATCATGACAAAAAAGGGGATTGGCTATTTAGTTGGTGATGCTATTGAAGAATGATTCTGTTTTTAAAATTTTCTTCTTTTATTTAAAAGATTATGGGAAGATATTTTTTTCTTTTATAATATTACTGCTTACATTTTTAATTGTATTTTATTTATATAAAACCCCTTTTTACATAATAAAATATAGCCTTTTATTGGTGTCTACTTTTTCAATTTTGCTTATAGCAATAAGTTTTATCTCATATTTTAAAAAATACAAAACTTTAATATTTTTGTATGATGAAGTTAATGAAACTATAGATAGGCTCTCTGAAGCTAATACTAAAATGGAAGAAAGATATCAAGATATAATTAAAAAACTATATAACGAAAAATTAGATCTTATATCTAAAGCAGATATTTTAAAATCAGATATGATGGATTACTACAGCATGTGGGTGCATCAGATTAAAACCCCCATTTCAGCTTTAAATATATTATTAAAGATGAATAACTCAAATGAAGCTATGAAACAAGAATTATTTAAAATAGAGCAATATGTGGAAATGGTTTTAAATTTTTTAAAAATTGATGACATGTCAGATTTAGTATTTAAAACTTATGATATTTCAAATTTAGTCAAACAAGCAATTAAAAAGTATTCTATCTTGTTTATTTATAAAAAAATAAAACTTCAGTTTTCTGAAGAAAATTTAAATGTAATAACTGATGAAAAATGGCTCACTTTTGTTATAGAACAGCTCATTTCAAATGCCCTTAAGTATACAAATGAAGGAAGTATAAGCATCTCTATAGATTGTGATAATAGAGAACTTACCATCAAAGATACTGGAATTGGAATTTATGATGAAGATATACCAAGGGTTTTTGAAAAGGGCTTTACTGGATACAATGGCAGAATGGACAAAAAATCTACTGGCATTGGACTTTATCTTTGCAAAACCATTTTAACAAAGCTTTCCCATACAATCTCAATAACATCAAAAGTGGGTTCTTTTACAAAGGTTACAATAAGATTTCCTGTAAAGGATATATTTATATAAGGAACAAAATATTAAAGTTTTGTTCCTTAATTTTAAACCTAGATATATTGTACGTTAAAAGTTTATCATTATGTGGCAAGAAGACTCCTACCTCTATAGGTAGTGAGATGAATTGCCTTTTGAGTAGCAAACTATGAAAATTATATTATATAATAACAAATCCTTGCCTAAATCTATAAGGCAATAAATTTTCAACTCTTATAACTTTTTTAATCTCCTTCAAAGCTACATATGCACCCTTATTTTGAGTACCTCTTACCGTATATATTTTTCCGTCATATTTAACTAAGTCATTTGGTTGATAAAAGTATCTTTGTTTTCTGATACTTCT
>JAVBPQ010000160.1:0-8517 GCA_031549525.1 Clostridiaceae bacterium
TTAAACTCTATTGACATCTACAGTAAAAGCATTATATCATGACGACTATAGAAGGAGGTTTTTTTATGGATAACAAAAATACCAACAACGATCATAAACCACCAATAAGAAATTCCAGCGGATTACTCAATATAATTATCATAGGCATTGTCATCACCTACCTTTTTAATTCTTTATTTGGTAGCTTTAAGTCCAATACCAAGTTTCAAGTAACCTATAGTCAATTTATAAAGCTTGTAGAAAGTGGTAATGTTGAAAAGGTACAACTAGATAGTGATCAAATTCTTGTAAATCTTAAAAAAACTTTAGATGCAGAAGCTGTAAAAGAAATCATTGTCAATAACAATACTGATGAAAATTATAATAAACAAATAGATAATATTATAAAATCAGGTCAAATTTTTTATACAGGACTAGTAGATGACCCTGAGCTTATAGATAGATTGCTCTCTAATAATGTAGAGATATTTAAGCCAATTACAAATTCTACACCTATTATCGATTTTATTGCAAGTTGGGTAATACCTATTGTGATAATGTACGTGCTCTACATATTCTTCTTACGTTCTATGAAAAAAAGACTTGGGGGCATGGAAGGCGGTATAGGGGGCATTATGAATGTAGGAAAATCAAGTGCCAAACTATATGAGCTAGAACAAAATACAGGTGTAAAATTTAAAGATGTAGCAGGACAAGATGAAGCTAAGGAGAGTCTTGATGAGATCGTAGATTTTTTGCATAATCCTGAAAAATACCAAAAAATTGGTGCAAAACAACCTAAAGGGGCACTGCTTGTTGGTCCTCCTGGAACGGGTAAAACACTTCTTGCTAAAGCTGTAGCAGGAGAAGCTAATGTTCCATTTTTCTCGCTGTCAGGTTCTGAATTTGTAGAGATGTTTGTAGGAGTCGGGGCATCAAGAGTTAGGGACTTATTTAATCAAGCTTCTAAAAAAGCACCATGCATAGTTTTTATTGATGAAATAGATGCTATTGGAAAAAGCCGTGATAATCAAATTGGAGGTAATGATGAGCGTGAGCAAACATTAAATCAACTTTTAGCAGAAATGGATGGCTTTGATACTTCAAAGGGAATTGTAGTTTTAGCTGCTACTAATAGACCTGAAATATTAGATAAAGCTCTTTTAAGACCTGGACGTTTTGATAGAAGGATCATAGTAGAAAGACCAGACTTACCTGGACGTGAAGCAATTTTAAAAGTACATGCAAACAAAGTCAAGATGGATTCATCCTGTAATTTAAGGGAAATTGCATTAGCAACAAGTGGAGCATCAGGTGCCGATTTAGCAAATATGATAAATGAAGCTGCTCTTCGTGCGGTTCGCATGAATAGAGAGGTTGTTAAACAAGAAGATTTGATGGAAGCTGTTGAAGTTGTCATTGCTGGTAAGGAGAAAAAAGATCGCATAATGAACCCTAAAGAAAAAGTTATGGTAGCTTTTCATGAAGTAGGTCATGCACTTGTAACTGCTCTGGAAAAGGATGGTCAACCTGTTCAGAAGATCACCATTGTGCCTCGTACCATGGGTTCACTAGGTTATACTATGAATATGCCTGAGGAAGAGCGCTATCTTATGACTAAAGATGAATTGCTCACTCAAATAACTACGCTTTTAGGTGGTCGTGCTGCAGAAGAGATTGAATTTCAGCAGTGTTCCACAGGCGCTTCTAATGATATTGAACGTGCTACTAAAATAGCTCGCAGCATGGTTACTCAATATGGTATGAGCAAAAGATTTGATATGATGAACCTTGAAAGTATTCAAAATCAATATTTAGATGGGCGTCCTGTGACAAATTATTCAGATTCAACAGGTACAGCCATCGATGAAGAGGTTCGTTTAATAATTAAAGAATGCCATGAAAGAGCTATAAACCTCCTTAAGAAAAATCATTTAAAACTTCAGGAAATTGCACAATTTCTCTATGAAAAGGAGACAATTACAGGAACTCAGTTTATGGAGATTCTATGTAAGGATTCCAATAATTCTAATATAATTAAAAAATAGCTCAATTAATATTTGAATTAAAATATGTTATAATAAGAATATCACAAAGGGGGTTGATATTATTGAATAAAAAGATAATGCGCTTTATTTATTTTCTATCAATTATATTTATATTTATCAACATTGATGGTAATACTCTAAATTTGAAGAATATAGATAATACTCTTAAAACTTATAATTATAAGGAAGCTGTTTATAACAAAAAAGAGTTTTTAGATCGTGTAAATACACCTGTCACTCCTGTCTATATTGATGACTCATATGGCGGCATGGTTCAACCTCTGCCAGTAATAACGCCTAAGTATGATGTAATAAATTTATCAAAATAATTAAAGCCTAAATCTTTGCAATTGCAATTGGTTTAGGCTTATTTTTATATTTAAAATTTTCTTCCACCACCGCCATGACTTCTTCCACTTGAAGATGTATGAGTTGAGCCACCTCCTCTTGATCCCCCCCCTGAACTACTACTATTTCTTGAACGTCTTGAGGTATGAGTGCTCATAAATCTATCTTCGCTTCTAAAAAGCGAAACCTCTTTATCAGTTAAATATACACTAGCATTTGGGGCAGGAGAAAAACTAAGCCTGTGAAGCCCCAACATTACTCCTAAAACAATTGCTGAAACTGTTAGCCCTATAATAAGACAAACAGCAAGGATCTGAATTCTTGAATATCTAAGGTGTAATGGCAAATCCTTTACTTTTTCCCAGTTGATATATTCATTCACATGTGAATCAACAGTCTTTAAAAACTTATATGCTGAATTAAAATATTCTCCATTCTTTAGATCGCCATATATTACATCTATTGTCTTATCTATATCATTATCATTAAAGTAGCGTATTGCTTTACCTGTAGTGCTTATCCAGACTTCCCTCTCCTGCATATTTACTAAGAGCAATATTCCTGTATAATCATTGCCATATCCAAAGCCATTATAATCAAAGAAATCATCAGCATATTCCATAGAGCTTTTTCCTTCTGAATCCCTTATAGTAACGATTACAGTATCTAGTTGCAATCTTTCTGATATTTCATTTGCCATTGTAGAAAGGGTTTTTTCTTCAGAATCTTCTAATAAATTAGCATAATCATAAACCTTTATACTAGTATCAAAAGAAGCAGCACTGATTTCCATGATTAACATCATACCAAAGCTAACAATTAATAACACTATAGAAGATATTATTCTCTTAATCAAATGAACATCACCCCTATAAAACATATTAAAGTTACAATAGCAAATATACCACCAAACCATGCAGCACAGAGCCCTATAGAAAGAGGGAGCCTACCTGTGATTTTTCCCGTCTGGCCATTCATAGCAAATATATAGCTCTTTCCCTTATAGTTAGTCATAAGTATCCAAACAGGAAGCATTACATTTTTATGTACTTCTCTTCTTACTTTAATATTTTGCCTTAGCACATTAACATAAGAATAAGCAATTACAGTAGATCTTATCATAGAATCTGTTGTTTTATAAAATCTTGAAGATGCATTACTATATGCTTTCTCTGCTTCCACATCATAACTTTCAGCATAATGACCTGATAGATATTCCATAGTAAAATTGACCAATTTGGAATAATCAAACGGCTCTAAAGATTGCATTAAATTGTCATCCATTCTCATTGATCCATCTGCTGGCACATTTTTAAAGGATACTCTTCCAGCACGTTCTACTTGATAAGTATCAGTTTTAGTATAAGAATAATTACTATCACTCCAGTGTGATACCTTTGTAGCTCTTGCTGTAAGCTCTGCATCTAAATCCACACTAAAAAGCCAAAATGGAACATATAAACCTGAAACCTCACCCCTTTTAGCATATTCTTTAAAATCCTTAGGAAGCAAAGGCCTTTTTTTACATAGATTTTGAACAGCTTCTACTGCAGCTTCCTTTTTTAGTTGAAATGGAATTAAAGCTATAGGTCTATGCTCATCAGTTAAGTTAGAAGCTATAATGGTGGAATTGTGGCAATAGACACAAAATGTAGCTGCTGTATTTTTATCTGTTATAATTTTACCACCGCAGCTTGGGCACATATATGCTATAGCATCTTCTTCATATTTATCATGTTCATGGTAAATAAGCTCTTCATCTAAAACTCCTCTTTCCCCTTGAACATCTATATCCTTAAGATCTTCTTTAGTAAATTCTGACAAACAAAAATCACACACCCATTTTTGCTTGTCAATATCATAAGATAAAGATGCAGAACATTTAGGACATTTATAACTTATGACTTCCATTGTTTATTTCCTTTCGAAATTTACAATTTTATTATATTTTTACTAAATTTATAATTGCAATAGTATAATTATTTAGGTATTATAGTATATTTAATACCTTAAAAAGTCAAGCAATTGTATAGTTAATTGTTTACTATGTTATATGGTTTATAAGACGCTTTTTGCCATTTTCAAGATGATAAAACATCTTATCAACTGCTCTTTCAACATTACCTAAACAAACTTCCTCAAATACTTGAAGGTGTTCTTCATAGCTCTCTTTTTGATAATTATTACCTGTAGATTTAATCACTACTATTGAAAATAATCCCTTTATCTGATTATGCATATTTTTGAATCTATTATTTGAAATATAATTATAAAACATCTCATGAAAATTATTTAAATAATATTCTTTTGACTCATAAAAATTAGATTTTTGCTCATCTAATACTCTATTAAGATCACATATTAAACTTTCTCTCTTTTCTGATGCCATAGCAAGACGCACAGCATAGCTATCATGCAGAGCACATATATCATGAATTTCTATCATATCTTTGAGCGTAAGCTCAATAACCTTTGCTCCTTGATTTATATTAAATTCTACAAACCCTTCTTGAGAAAGTCTAGTGAGAGCCTCTCGAACTGGAGTACTGCTCACATTAAAAACTTCCTGAAGATCACGTATGGTTAATTTTTGTCCACATGGTATAGTCTGCAATATGATATCCTGACGAAGCTTATTATATATTTGTTCTGCAAGTGAAACTTTAACCAACTCTATCATATATATCTCCTAAAATTTATTAAAAATTCATAACTTTAAAACTATATTTTGTAGTAGATAAAAACACTTCATTCTTATCAATTACACAATTTGAAAAATTATTACTGTTTATAGCATCAGGTTCTATTTGAGTTTCAAGGCATATCCCCATATATTTTTTGCTAAGAGTACCATTTACTTTAAAATCCTCTTTCATCTTATTAGATGTATATACTACAACAGATGGAGCGCTTGTTTCAACTATAAGCCCTCTTCCGCTTAATCTATCATATAACATTATTTCATTGTCAAAATGCTTATTTAAAATAAAAGTATGATCATAGCCACCACCTACAATTTCATTTTGGATATAACTAGGATTAAGCCCATCTGAAATATTTTTTAATTCATTAAAATCAAATGGCGTATCTTTTACATCTATTAGCTTACCAGTAGGAATGCATTTTTCATCAATCTCCAAAAAATTATCAGAAGATATTTTTAAAAGATGATCATAAATAGTATTTTTAGCATTTCCGCTTAAATTAAAATAAGAATGACTAGTAGGATTTAAAATGGTCTTTCCATCGGCTTCTCCTCTATAATGGATTACAAATTCATCTTCATCTGTAAGCGTATATTTTACTTCCATTTTTATATTCCCAGGAAATCCACAAGAGCCATCTTTGCTAAAATAAGTAAATTTCAATGTAGATTCGTCTTCATAACCTACATCCCATATGGAATGACTAAAATTATTAATGCCTCCATGCAAACAATTTTCTCCATCATTTTTTTCTAAAAAATATTCTTTATCATCTATAGAAAACTTAGCATCTTTTATCCTACCTGCAACTCTTCCAATAATTGCACCAAAGTAAGCTTCATTAACTTTATAATCACAAAAATCATCGAAGCTTAAAACTATATTTTCATAATTTCCATATCTATCTGGAGTTAAAATTTCAGTTATTATGCCTCCATAGTTTAAACAACTTATTTCTATATTATTTTTATTTTTTAATGTAAATTTATAAATATCCTTTCCATCTATAGTACCTAAAATTTTTTTAGTAACTGCCATAAGACTCTTGCCCCTTTATTTATTAATATAAAAAATATTTTATCAGAGAAATGCTATAACAAGCAAATAAATATTCTCAATTTAACTTTTATCTTGATATAAAAACAATATAGTCAATATTTTTAGTCTTACTAAATAATTATACATATTGCATTATGCATAATTATTTGATATTCTAAATTTAGTAAACGATTTATTATTATATTTGTGAGGTGATTTCTTAATGAATACAAAAAAATACCCTGCTGAACCATTTAGAATCAAGGTTGTTGAAGTTCCAAATATTTTAACCAAAGAAGAAAGAGAACAAGAAATGAAAAATGCAGGATACAATACCTTTTTATTAAAATCAGAAGATTGTTATATAGATCTTTTGACTGATAGCGGTACAAATGCTATGAGCGACAGGCAATGGGCAGGTCTTATGATAGGAGATGAAGCCTATGCTGGATCTAGAAACTGGCTTCATCTTGAGAGAACTGTAAAAGAATATTATGGTTTTAAACATATTATTCCAACTCATCAAGGTAGAGGTGCTGAAAATATACTATCTAGGCTTAAAATTAAATCTGGAGATTTCGTTCCTGGAAATATGTATTTTACAACTACAAGATTCCATCAGGAAGCTAATGGTGCAACTTTTAGAGATATAATCTGTGATGAAGCTCATGATTCTTCAATCAATGTTCCTTTTAAAGGAAATATAGACTTAAATAAGCTTCAAGCTTTAATAGATGAAGTTGGTGCAGATAAAATACCTTATATATGCCTTGCAGTTACTGTAAATCTTGCAGGAGGTCAACCTGTTTCCATGGCTAATATGAGAGAAGTTAAAAAATTAGCTAGTAAATATGGAATAGATGTTTTCTTTGATGCTACTCGTTGTGTTGAAAATGCATATTTTATTAAGACAAGAGAGCCTGGTTACGAAAATGTGACAATAAAGGATATAGTTAAAGAAATGTTCAGCTATGCAGATGGTGCAACTATGAGCGGAAAGAAAGATTGTCTTGTTAATATAGGCGGATTTTTAGCTATGAATGATGATAATCTCTATACCAGAGCTCGTGAAATGGTTGTTGTATTTGAAGGTATGCCTTCTTATGGCGGAATGGCTGGCCGTGATATGGAAGCTATGGCAATTGGTATTGAAGAAAGTGTGCGCTTTGAATACATCCAACACAGAGTTGAGCAGGTTGCATATTTAGGAGATAAACTCCTTGAAGCAGGAGTTCCTATAGTAGAGCCAATTGGAGGTCATGCTGTTTTCCTTGATGCAAAAAGATTTCTCCCTCACTTAACTCAAGATGAATTTCCAGCTCAATCCTTGGCTGCGCATCTTTATATAGAATCTGGCGTTCGCTCTATGGAAAGAGGTATAGTATCTTCAGGTCGTGATATAAAGACAGGTGAAAATCATCATCCTAAGCTTGAGCTTGTTCGTCTCACTATTCCAAGAAGAGTATATACATATGCTCATTTAGACATTGTTGCAGATGCTGTAATAGATCTTTATAAGAAAAGAGATACGATAAGAGGATTAAGATTTGTATATGAACCACCAATGCTGAGATTCTTTAATGCAAGATTTGAATTAATTTAGAAAAATTTAAAACCTAAACCATATGGGCAGTATAGTATAACTAGACTGTCCTTTTTTAAAATAATATTATAAAGAGCAACTACTTTAATAATTGCTCTTAATGGACATTATGTAGTTATTTTATCAAACAATACCGTAAACCCACTTGTTTAAACAATGTGGATATAAGGTATTTGTCTTCTTTAAAGACAGTTTTAAACACAAGTTTGATTTGTTGTTGTATAATCAACTAATCCAGTCTAAACTGGCAACAAGCAAAAGTTGTAAAAACGATCATTGAAAAGTGAACAAAGTATACGGTTTTAGGAGTCAAACATCTCCTAAGTAAAACTTTGTATGTAGTCCCGTTTAAGACTATAAACTGAACTATATGGTTTGGTAATAGAGCCATAGCCTAAGCTACTATATGTACTGGCTTAGGAGGGGCAATGACATGCCCTAAGCTTTGGGGAACTACTCTTAACAGAAATGGACCTAGAGACTACCACCAAAGAATCCTCTTGCGTTAGCTATGGGGAGTGTCAATTAAATAAAAGGGCAGTTAACACCCTGTGATTTTTAACCCTTAGTGCAACAGCCCCTTTATTTAAATATCATATATCCCAATTATTCTCTTCTTACCAGTATATGAGCAACTGTAGTACACAATAGCATGCCATCCATTATAATCTCTCCATACCTCCATATAATAATCGGGATTGGAAACTTGCTCAGAAACTTGCTCGGAAACTTGCTCAGAAACTTGCAAACAACCATTATAAACTTTAACTATATTGCTACTGCAATATCTTTGACC
>JAVBPQ010000186.1:0-16955 GCA_031549525.1 Clostridiaceae bacterium
ATTATTTCATTCCATTTTTCAGGATGTACTCTCAGCCGTCATCTGCGGGCTCTAGAACAATTTCTTATGCAATAGATTTTGCTCTCCGCTGTCTTATTGTGAGCATTTTGGGGCGTTACTCCCTCATTCTACTCATCGTAATTAGAGTTCAATTATTTCCATTTGGCTAAACTTTTCATTTAGCAACTTGTCGCTCTATTTTGATTTAACGTAGCACTCGAAGTGCTTAGTGTAGTCAATTTGGCTTAATCGCATTTCTGCTCCAAGCCCCTAGATTTATCTATGGGGTAATTGACTTCAGAAATCTTACTTGTTAAAAATGAGAAAACACTTCGCCATCGTGGTGAAACAAAAATCTTGTTTTAGTAAAAAATATAGAGGGATCAATGACAAAAAATTCCTTCTATAATCAGTATAATGCCTTATATAGAAGGAATTACATATGCCTATTTTAGCACATTATCATTTTTTATTGCATATCTACTCTATTTTCAAACAACATTGATACATCTTTTAACCAAGGAACAATTGCAGTATAATTTTTACTAATTTCATTTACCTTGTCAATCCATTTTCTTTCTTCACTTGCTCTTGCCGCTAAAACACTATTTTCTGTGTTAATAAGTGATAAACATTGATTTATTATCCACCATTTATTGTTTATTCCAGCTCTTTTCAAATCTTCTCTTAAACGCATAGCTTCAAAAACAGGTGTAGCTTCTGGAAGTGTAACAATGATAACTTCAGTCTGTTTATCATCTCTAAGCCTTGGCAATAAATTTTGTACAGATATTGGAACTATGCCTTTTGTACGCTGTACCTCTCTATGATAACTTTGAGTAGAATCAAGCAGTAAAAGTGTATGACCTGTAGGTGCCGTATCAATAATTACTACCTCATTTTCAGCTTTTTCAAGCTTTTCAGCAAATGCTCTAAAAACAGCAATTTCTTGTGTACAAGGTGAGCGTAAATCCTCTTCAATATATGAAATATCATCGTCACTCATAGTTTCTCGTGCTTTACTTAAGACTTCATTTTGATATTTTAATAATTCTTCTTTTTCATCAATTTTACTTATAGTTATATTGTCAGAGCTTTCAAGAGCATACTTTAAATGATTAGCTGGGTCTGTTGAAGTTAAATGTATTTTTAAACCTTTATTTGCAAGAGAAAGTGCTAAGCTTGCTGCAATTGTAGTTTTTCCGACTCCACCCTTACCCATGGTAAAAATAACTTTTTTACTAGAAGAATAAATATCTTCTACCAAATCATCAAGTGAATTTACTTTAATATTTTCCTTTAATATTTTTTCATTAGATTTTATTTCACTATTGAAAAATGCTCTTATATTGTAAAGTCCTATAATATTATATGAACGAAGTGGTAATGTAAAAGTTTTAATAGTTTTTAAATGCTCTGGCATATTATCCATTGCTTCTTTTTGTTTATTATATAAGTCAGTAGAAACATCATCATCAGCTTGTTGTAATACACCATTTATAACTAAAAGCTGATTGTTAATACCTAAATCACTAAGTTCATAACTTGAACGATTTGCTTCTAAAAGTGGTGTCTTTTCTGGTCTTGAAACTAAAATTAAAGTGGTTTTATTCTTATCTGAAAGGTTTTTTACTGCCTCTTTATACATTTCCTTTTTATCTTCAAGCCCTGCAAGTTGACCTAAACATGAAGCTCCGTGAGTGTTTTCACTTATAAAGTTGCTCCATGCAGATGGTAATTGTAACATTCTAAGAGTATGGCCTGTAGGAGCTGTATCAAAAATAATATGATCATATTCTTTTTCCATTTCAGGATTAGTAATAAAATTTGAAAATTGATCAAATGCTGCTATTTCTACTGTACAAGAACCTGATAACTGCTCTTCCATATTTACAATTACACTGTCAGGTAATTTCCCTCTGTATGGTCCAACTACTGATTCTCTATACTCTCTTGCGGCTTCTTCAGGATCTAAATTTGCAACAATAAGCCCATTAACACCATCAATTGGTATCCCTTTATTATCTAATTTCATATTAAAAACATCTTGAAGGTTTGAAGCAGGATCTGTGCTTATAAGAAGCACTTTTTTTCCCATATCAGCTAAGTTTACAGCAACTGCACAAGCTATAGAAGTCTTCCCAACTCCACCTTTGCCTGTAAAAAATATATATTTAGTCATTTTTAACTTTTTTAAATCAAACATTTTATCTCTCTCCTGAGAACATACACTAATTTCAGCAACTCTTACCTTTTTTAGTGGATTTTTCTTTAACATCAACATTAATTTCAATCTGAAGCCATTTTGAAAATTCTTCGTTGGTTGGATATTCTTTTTTCTTTATAATTTCATCATTTAAAAGCGTCACTGGTAAAGCATCAGAACCTTCTTTTTCTAAGATATCACTTATAGTTTTATTTTTTATAAAATCCTGTGGCTCACTTGATAGATTGTGGCGTTTAATTTCAATTCCTTTTTCCTTTAAATTACTAATAACTGTTGCAACTCTTAAAAGTTCTGTATCTATACTAGGACCACATACACCTGTTGAACAGCACATAGCTGGGTCAAAAATTTCTAATTTATTCATAAATAATTCCTCCTATTTTAATCGCAACATTCTTTTTTTATCAATAAATCATTATTACCTGAAGTTATATCTTTTAAAAATGTAATTAGCTCATTACTTTTTTCCTTATTTAATGTATATCTCATCCATGAGCCATCCTTTCTTCCATTTACTAAAGAGCATTCCATTAAAATTTTCATGTGATATGAAAGTGTGGGCTGTGTAATATTAAATTCATCTAAAATACTACATGCACATAATTCATTATCTGAAAGCATACTTATAATTTTTAATCTTGTTTCATCTGATAATGCTTTAAATGACAAAGCATATTCAGCAAATGAATGCTTCATATGATCACCTCCTTGCTTAACATATAGATAATTATCTATATGTTATTATATAAGTCATATAGATAACTGTCAATATATATTATTAAAAAATTCTTTGCGCAAAATATATAGATGATTATCTATATGAGGTAATGCCAGTAAAAGTGCTACTAGGGGCAAAGTAAAAGGAAATAAATACTATTTAGCATTTATTTCCTTCATTTAGGCGAGTTAATGTTAAAATATTTTTTTGGTTGTGTACTTAATAAAGGTACCACTTAAATAAAGTGGTACTTTTTTATTTGGCTTGACAACTAATTTTTAGTATGTTATTTTAATTAAAAGAAGGTTTACATATTTTTTTTATTTGCAGCGAGGTTTATTAAGACCCATACCTTGTAAATCTTTTATTTTAAGGATAGCTGATTCTGACATAAATACGATTTTGGAGTCCTTGCCAGATAGATCCTCTCCTTCAAGGATCAGACCGTTGTTATTTTCTAGGTATTTTATTTCAAGATATCTGCGATATAAGTTGCCGCTATCTTTATTAATTACCTCAACGACAATATTTTCTGCTAAAATCAGATCTTCATTATTTTTAGTTAATTTATTTGAAATATCATCAAAAATGCTTCGAATGAGATTAGCGATTTCAAATGAATCTTTTATTTGTTTTTCATTTATAAAATCCATAACCTCAGAAGTTATATTACCAATAAAATCCTTATACATAAAATGCCTCCATTGTTTTTAACTATTATATATCAAAAAAAATAATGTGTAAACGTATGAGATTGGCATAATTTTGCAAATATGCATGTAATGCTGATAGAATTTATTTGGATATTTTAATATATTTTGTCAGCTTTATTATAAAGACTAATTTTAAAATTTATAGGAGGAAATCTATGAAGAAAGTTACATTAAAAGTCAATGGATATGAACGTCGCTTGATTGTAAATCCAGAAAGTCTTCTTTCAGATGTTTTAAGAAGCCAGCTCATGCTAACAGGCTGCAAAGTAGGTTGCGGAAATGGTCAGTGTGGTGCATGCTCAATCATCATGGATGGCAAGGTCGTAAGGGCATGTACAAGAAAAATGAAGTCAGTTTCAGATTTTAGTGAAATTGAGACAATTGAAGGAATTGGAACTCCTGATAATCTTCATCCATTGCAACTTGCATGGATGGGTCATGGATGTGCTCAGTGTGGATTCTGTAGTCCAGGATTTATAATGTCTGCTAAAAAGCTTCTTTGCGAAAATGCATCACCAACTCGTGATGAAGTTCGTGATTGGTTCCAAAAACATCGCAATGCATGTAGATGTACAGGATATAAGCCATTAGTAGATGCAGTTATGGATGCTGCAAAAGTATTAAGAGGAGAGATGGCAAAGGAAGATTTGTTATTTAAGCCTGTAGGAAATGTAATAACTGGAACCTACTATCATAGGCCATCTGCTTTGGCAAAAGTTACAGGAACATGGGATTTTGGTGCTGATGTAGCGCTTCAAATGCCTCCTAATACTCTCAAGCTTGCTCTTGTTCAAGCAGAGGTTTCTCATGCTAATATAATCTCTATTGATACTACAGAGGCTGAAAAAATGCCTGGAGTTTATAAAGTAATAACAGCAAAAGATGTAAAAGGTAAAAATAAGATAACAGGGCTTATCACATTCCCTACTAATAAAGGTGATGGATGGGATCGTCCAATACTATGTGATGAAAAAGTATTCCAATATGGTGATGCTATAGCTATAGTTGCAGCAGAAACTGAAGAACAAGCAAAAGCTGCTGCAAAAAAAGTTAAGGTTGAATTAGAGATGCTTCCTGCATATATGAGCGCATTAGATGCTATGGCAGAAGATGCTATTGAAATTCATCCTGGGGTTCCTAATGTGTATTTCCAAATCAACAATAAAAAAGGTGAAGATACAAAAGAATTTATGGAAAATGCTGCCTTTGTAGCTGATGTTAGTGCATATTCTTCTAGACAACCACACCTTAATATTGAGCCAGATTGCGGATGTGCATATATTAATGAGGATGGGGTTTTAACCATACATTCTAAATCAATCGGTATACATCTTCATGTTGCTATGATTGCAGCAGGTCTTGGAGTTGAAGCTGATAAACTTATTATAGTACAAAACCCATCTGGAGGAACATTTGGATATAAGTTTAGCCCAACTATGGAAGCTCTTCTTGGTGTTGCTTGCATGGCTTGTGACAACAGACCAGTTTCATTGGTATATGATATGTATCAACAACTTACATATACAGGAAAACGTTCACCTGTAAATATGTACTTAAAAGTTGGTACAGATAAAGATGGAAAGATTGTAGCTCTTGAAGGTAAGAATATATTAGACCATGGTCCATATTCTGAATTTGGAGATCTATTGACTCTTAGACTTGCTCAATATCACTTTGCAGGGTATGATGTTCCAAATATAAGGACTGAAAACTTTACAGTATGTACAAATCATGCTTGGGGAAGTGCATTCCGTGGATATGGTGCTCCAGAAATTGAAATGACTAGTGAAATCTTAATGGATATATTAGCAGAGAAGGCTGGGGTAGACCCATTTGAGTTAAGATATAAAAATATCTATAGAAAAGGATCCACAACTGTAACAGGTCAAGAACCTGAAGTTTATTCTCTAGAAGAGATGTTTGATATACTTCGTCCTAAATATTATGATGCTAAAAAGGCTTGTGAAGAGAAAAATAAAGATAGTGGAAAATATAAATATGGTGTGGGTGTTGCTCTTGGTATTTATGGCTGTGGTCTTGATGGTGTAGATTCATCAGAAGCTTATGTTGAGATATTGCCAAAGGGTGAATTCTTAGTAGCTTCAAGCTGGGAAGATCATGGTCAAGGAGCTGATATAGGAACCCTCACTATGGCTCATGAAACTTTGCGTCATGCAGGTGTTAAACCAGAGCAAATACGTCTTTTAATGAACGATACAGGTGTAACTCCAGTATCAGGTCCTGCAGGTGGAAGTAGATCAAACGTTATGACAGGTAATGCTATTAGAATAGCAAGTGAAATGCTATTAAATGCTATGAAAAAAGATGATGGCACATATAGAACTTATGAAGAAATGGTAGCTGAAAAATTACCACTTCGCTATGATGGAAAATGGGTTGCAAGCATGTGTTCAAATTGTGATTTGGAAACTGCTCAAGGAAGTCCTTTTAGTAACTATATGTATGAGTTATTTATGCCTGAAGTATGTGTCGATACTGAAACAGGAGAAGTAAAGGTTATTTCTTTCTTGACAATTGCAGATGTGGGTAAGGTTATAAATCGCTCTGTAGTAGATGGTCAGATTTATGGAGGTATAGCTCAAGGTATAGGATTTGCTTTAAGTGAAAACTTTGATGATCTTAAAAAGCATACAACACTTATGGGTTGCGGGCTTCCTTATATCAAAGATATCCCTGATAAATTTGATATTATATATGTAGAAACACCTAGAGAAAGTGGTCCTTATGGAGCATCTGGCGTTGGTGAAGCTCCACTTTGTGCTCCTCACCCAGCTGTTTTAAATGCTATCTACAATGCATGTGGTGTTAGAATTACAGAAATACCTGCTATTCCAGAAAAAGTTAAAGCTGGACTTGATGCACTTAAAAAATAACCCCTAAAAATATAGATTTTAAAAATTTTCTAAACCGGTTCAGGATAAAAACTGTGCCGGTTTAGTTTAACTAAAAATATTAAAAAGAGAGGAGAAAGAAGCATGGATTTTTCCTTAAACTCTCAAAACATCACAGATAAGAAGATTTTAAATAGAATTGAAAATCTTTGTACTCAAGAAGAGCCTGCAGCTTGCATAGCTGCATGTCCTTTGCATGTAAATATTAAGGATATCATAAACCATATAACAAAAGAAGAATGGGTAAAAGCCTATGAACTTTTTTTAAAGACAATACCATTTCCTGAGATCATTGCACACGCTTGTGATGCACCTTGCATGGGCACATGCAGAAGAAAAGAGATCGGCGGGGCTATTGATATAGGGAAACTTGAGATTGCAATATTAGATAATTACAAAATGCAAGCAAAGTCTCCTCTTTTTCTTCCTAAAAAAGCTCATACCATCGCTATAATTGGTGGTGGATTAAGTGGCATGACATGCGCTATGGATCTAATTAAAAAGGGATATAAGGTTAAAATTTATGAAAAGGAAAACAGACTTGGAGGGAAATTGTGGGGTATAGATAGAGAGGTTTTATCAGCAGAAGCTATAGAAGAAGATATTAAAAGGCTTTTAAAATTCCCTGTTGAAGTATTTTATGAGAATTTCATACCTTGTAAAACTAAAGAAGAGGTTTTAGAATTTAAAGAAAAAAACTCTTATGATGCAGTGTATATTGCATGTGAAACAGACCTTAAAAATGATGGCGATACCCTTATTACTGAAGTTAAAGATGTTTTTTCAGGAAAGAGAAAGAATCGCTTAACTGATGGATTTTCTCCAATTTATGATATGTTTGATGGAAAAAGCGCTGCAACTTCATTAGAGAGAAGCTTGCAAAATGTATCTATCATGGCAGGAAGAGAAAAGGAAGGGTCTTTTGAAACAACCTTGTTTACTGATGTTGCATCCTTTTCTAATGAAGCTCCTATAAAATCATCAGGAAAAAGTTATACAAAAGAAGAAGCTCTAAAAGAAGCTAGAAGATGCATTCAATGCACATGCCTTGAATGTGTGAAAAGCTGTAGTTTTATGCAGCATTATAAAGCCTATCCAAAGCGCTATGTGAGGGAACTCTACAACAACTTATCCATTGCTATGGGAATACACCATGCAAACGAGATGATAAATGCATGTTCCCTATGCGGTCAGTGTGGCTTAATATGCCCAAATGGTCTTAATATGGCAGATACATTTCTAGCTGCAAGGAATAAGATGGTAGAATCTAAAAAAATGCCCCCTTCAGTTTTTGAGTTTGCAATGCTTGATATGGAATATTCTGTGTCACATGAAGCATTTATGGTAAAAAATCAAAAAGGATTTGAAAAAAGTGAGTATCTATTTTTTCCAGGATGCCAGCTTTCTGCTTCTGAACCTGATTTAGTAAAGCAAGTTTATAAGGATTTATGTGAAAAGCTTTCAGGTGGAGTTGGACTTATGTTAAGCTGCTGCGGCATCATGGCTCATTGGGGTGGAGATAAGGATAAGTTTCAAAAGGCTATAGATGAGATTAAAACTAGCTGGATAAAGCTTAATTCTCCTAAAATAATAGTATCATGCCCTAATTGCCAGCGAGTTTTAAGTGATATGGCTCATCTTCCTGTTATCAATATTTATGAATTGTTTCATGAAATTGAATTAGATGATTTAAAGAATTTTAATGATGAAAATTATTATATCCATGATGCATGTGGTGCAAGAAATGATAAAAATACTCAAGATAAAGTTCGTTCTTTAATTAAAAATATAGGATGCAATGTCTGTGAGATGAAGGATAATAAAGATAAAGGGTCCTGCTGTGGATATGGGGGATTAGCTTTATTTTCGAATAAAACTATTTCTGATGAGATCATTTCAAAAAATATAAAAGACAACTCTTTAGATATGAATGATGCAGTACTAACATATTGTATAAACTGTCGGGATAGATATCTATCTAAAGGTGTAAAAAGCTATCATATTCTAGAGAAGATATATGAAGGTAGAGTAAGGATAAATGGAAAATCTCCCACATGGTCTTTAAGGCAAGAGAATAGAGCTTATCTTAAAAATTCCATTTTAAACGAGGTTTGGGGTGAAAAAATAGAGATGAGTGATGATATAGAGATATATTTAGATGATAAACTTATAGAAAAACTAGAGGATAGGATGATATTAAAAAGCGATATAAAGAATGTCATAAAATATGGAGAAGAGAAAAATAATCGCTTCTATAATCCTGAAAATAAGCATTTTACTGCAAGCTTAAGACCTCAAAATGTAACGTTTTGGGTGGAATATGAGCCATTTAAAGATGGATTTTTAGTCCACAATGCTTATAGCCATAGGATGTCCTTTGAAAACTTAAATATTAAAAGCGGAAGTGATAAAACATGAAAGAAGAGAAGCGTTATGAGACAGGTTTAGAAGAAAATATAGATATGATTTGTGCAAAATGCAATAAAGAGCTTGTGCTTTCTCCTGTTCAATTAAACTACATGGGAAATGGATTTCCTGTAGAGCTTCCATGCTGCCCTATATGCAAGATGATATTTGTTCCTGAGGAATTAGCTATGGGAAAGATGCTGCATGTAGAAAAGTCTCTTGAGGATAAGTGATGAATCCATATGAAAGAGATTGCTTTAAAGATAAAATGCGCCCTGGAGGTTTAGAATTAACTGAGGAGATGTTAAAAGCATCAAAGCTAAGTCCTTGCTATATATTGGATGCAGGGTGTGGTATAGGAGATGATTCCTTTTATTTAAAACAGAAAGGTTTTGATGTCACAGGGCTTGATATATCCTCTATTCTCATAGAAAAGGCTAAGAGGGATTATGAAGATATTGAATTTATAGTAGGAGATATAGAGCATATGCCCTTTTTATCAAATTCCTTTGATGCTGTTTTATGTCAATGTGTTTTAACTGTTTTAAGCGACTTAAACCTTGGGATGAGAGAGATAAATCGCATATTAAAACCTGGAGGATTATTGCTTTTTAGCGATATTTGCTTGATTAATGAGGATGATGTTAAAGGGATTTACACTTTAAAGGATTTAGAAGAGACTTTTATGAATCATTCATTTATAATAGAAGAGAGCCATTTTGTTCATAAAGAGTGG
Organism: Clostridiaceae bacterium; assembly: GCA_031549525.1. Classification (GTDB taxonomy): domain Bacteria; phylum Bacillota; class Clostridia; order Clostridiales; family Clostridiaceae; genus WQUF01. The sequence continues at coordinate 9,713 of JAVBPQ010000186.1, forward strand.
AAAAATTTCATATCAAAACTTATATGGAATTCAAAAAACCTTTGTGAATTAAAGGATTGTTTAAATGGCAACGCTAATTTTAAAAACATTACCTATTGTTGGGGAATAATTAAGAAAGGGGAGTAAAAAAAATGGATGAAATCGAATCAAGAGCTAGAGACCTTATGCGCCATGGACTTAGCTGCAGTCAAATAATGGTTTTGTTATCTCAGGAGATGAGAGGCAAAAATAACCCTGATTTAATTCGTACTCTTGCAGGACTTGGAGGAGGTATGGCAGCAGAAAGAGCTTGTGGAACGTTAACAGGAGGATGCTGTGTTATATCAAGCTATGTATCAAGGGCAGATGTTAATGAAGAGCCTAAGATGCCTCATAAACCTATGGTAAAGGAATTAGTAGAGTGGTTTGAGAGTGAGTTTAAGAGCATAGACTGCAAAGATCTAGTTGAAGTTGATATGAAAAAAAGAGTGGAGTATTGCCCTACTTTAATTGCAAAGACCTTTACAAAAGCCATGGAAATATTGACAAATAATGGCGTAGATGTTTATGAATAAGACAATAAGTCTTTGCCCTTATTGCTTAAAAAAAATAGATGCTGAATACGTAGAAAGAGACGATAAAATTTATATGGAGAAAAGATGTGAAGAGCATGGGGATTTTTCTGTCATGGTGTGGAAAGGAATCGAGAGCTGGAATAAATGGCATGGTCCAATTGCAAATGTAACGATTAAAAACCCTCATACAAAGATTCAAAGAGGATGTCCATATGATTGTGGCATTTGCGAAGACCATCGCCAGATGACCTGCTGTGTTCTAATGGAAGTCACATCCAGATGTAATTTAAATTGTCCTGTTTGTTTTGCATCTTCAGGGTCTTCTTGTGATAAAGAAGACCCTAATTTAAGTAAAATAGAATATTGGTATGATATGTTAATGGAACATGGAGGACCGTTTAATATACAATTATCTGGTGGTGAACCTACTCTGCGAGATGATTTAAAGGACATAATTTCTCTTGGCAAAGAAAAGGGATTTACTTTTTTTCAGCTAAATACCAATGGAATTAGGATTGCTGAGGATAAAGATTATTTAGCTTCTTTAGTTTTAGCTGGTTTAAATACTGTATTTTTGCAATTCGATGGATTAAAGGATAAGAGTTATATAGATCTTAGAGGTAAAGATATTTTAAAGTATAAAATAAAAGCTATAGAAAATTGCAAAGAGCTTAAAATAGGTGTAGTTTTAACTCCAACCATAAAAAAGGGTGTAAATGATGATGAAATTGGAGATATTTTAAAATTTGCCATGAAAAATATACCCTATGTGAGAGGTGTAAACTTTCAGCCTATGAGCTTTTTTGGAAGATATAAGGATACTCCAAATGATGAGGATAGATTTACAATTCCAGAGGTTCTATCTAATATTGAAAGCCAAACAGAAGGTAAATTTAAAATGTCAGATTTTTCATCTGGAAGGGCGGAGCATCCTTTTTGTTCTTTTCATGGAGATTATTATATTAAAGATGGGAAACCTATGCATGTTAAGAGCTCAAACTCAGGATGCTGCAGCACGAGCAAAAATGCTAGAGATGTTGTAGCTGATAAATGGTCATTGCATAATGAATCTGAAAATTTAGTTTCATTAAACAAGGTTAAATATAGGGCTACTTCACTGGATGATTTTTTAAAAAAGAGAAATTTAAGCAGATTTTCAGTATCTGGCATGGCTTTTCAAGATGTGTGGAATTTAGATTTAGAGAGGCTAAAGAGATGCTATATACATGAGATCAGTGAAGATGGTCGCCTTATTCCATTTTGTTCCTATAACCTTACTAGCATAGATGGTAAAGCATTGTACCGTGGTAACAAAAATGCGTGATGATATATTGGCTTTATGGATAGGAAAGAAATTAGGAAAAGTTTCCTATACAGAGGATGATCTAAAGGAGTATCAGCTTAAAAAATTAAATGAAACCTTAAATAATGCTAAAAAGAGCATATTTTATAGAAAGAGAATATTAAAAGATAGATTAGAAAATTTAGAAGAGATAGCTTCTTTGCCATTTACAACATCTAGCGATATAGAGAGGTTTAATATTAAGATGCTCTCAGTTTCTCAAGATGAAATTGAAAGGATTGTGACCTTGCCAACTAGCGGAACATCAAAGGAGCCTAAGAGGATATTCTTTACTAAAAGTGATTTAGAACTTACAATAGATTTTTTTAGAAATGGTCTATCTCAACTAAATTCAAAAAAGATGCTAATCATGATGCCTTTAGGCAATGAATATAGTGTAGGAGATTTAATATGCAAGGCTATATCACAAGATGGAGTCATTCCCATACCTCTCGGAATACCTAAAAGCTTTCATAATATAGAGAGGGAATTTTATGAAGCTGATGGCATAGTAGCTCCACCTATTATTTTATATGCTTTTTTAAATTATATGCACCATAAGAAAAATATAAAAAAGTTAAATGGAATTTTAGTAAGCTCTGATTATCTTCCTGATATAATACGAGTAAAATTGGAGGAGTTATCTTCTTCTAAAGTATTTGATCATTATGGGATTACAGAAGCAGGCTTAGGCGGAGCAGTTCAGTGCGATCATCATTTTGGGTTGCACCCTAGAGAAGCAGATCTTTATTTTGAAATAATAAACCCTCATACAGGAGAAATTTTAAAAGATGGTGATTTTGGAGAGATCGTCTTTACCACTTTAACAAGAGAAGGAATGCCTCTTATACGCTATAGAACTGGGGATATAGGGCGTTTTCTTAAAGGCAAATGCCCATGCAAAATGCCAGGGAAAACTTTAGATAAAATACAAGGGCGCATAGATGAGAGGAATGTTCCTATAGCAATTTCAAAACTAGATGAAGTGATATTTTCAATAAATGGAGTCATGGATTATAAATTGAAATACATATCTTGCAATCATATGCATTTTTTAGTATTTTGCTTCTCGTGGAATATAGTGAAAGAAGAGGAAATACGAAGAAATCTATTGCTTTTAAATCTTAATATGGACATCACAATAGAAATTATAGTTTCAGATGATTGGGTTAAACTTTATAATGGAAAAAGGATTATCGAATATGAGCATAGCTTTTAATGTATAAAGGCTATGCTTTATTTAAAAAAATATATAAATTAAAATTAAAATATTTACTATTAGAGAAAATAAGCTTATAATAATAAAAAATACTATTGCTCCGAGCTGATTGTACATAGCAATATTTGTAATCAGCCATTGGGTTTTATCGTAGATGGTAGAGCCTGCCTTTTGCAAAGGAGCCTAAATAACCTGAAACTCAGGTTATTTAGGCTCCTTTTATCTTATTTACTATTTTAAAAAAGGAGGATATTATATGATCTCTCAAACTCCTAGAATTGTTCCATTTTTTTATGGCAATGGTTCCTCACTTAGAGTTGGTACAAAAGCTAAAGAACTTGGTATGACAAAGGTAATCGTAATTTTTGACAAGGGTGTTGAAGCTGCTGGGGTGGTGGCACCTATTCTTAATACACTAAAAAAAAGTGGCATTGAGTATGTGACGTTTAATGGTGTTATTGCAGACCCTCCAGATTATTCTGTTGATGAGTGCGGAAAGATTGCACGCGAAGCTTCTGTAAACGGTATTATAGCAGTTGGTGGAGGAAGCTCCATGGACACAGCAAAAGGTTGCAATGTTCTTATAAATAATGACCTTCCTATTAATCAATGGTTCTCACCAAAAGTTGCTCCAGGTGCTCCTGTCCCTCTTATTGCAATTCCTACTACAGCAGGTACTGGGAGTGAAGCAACGAGAGGAGCTATAATAACAGATTCTAAAGCAGGAAAGAAGAGTGGAATATCAGGTGAGCATGGAACTGTAACCTTTGCAATTATTGATCCAGAATTATATGTTGGAATGCCAACAGCTTCTTCAGTTTATTGTGCTTATGATGCTTTTACTCATTGTGTTGATTCTATCTGCAGTAATCATATAGAACCTATAAGTCAAGCTTTAGCTGAAAAGGCAATTAATCAGATTGTGATAAATCTTCCTAAAGTAATCGAAAATGGAAAAGATTTAGAAGCAAGAGGAGAGCTTGCTTTAGCTGCAACATATGGTGGTATTACGATGATGGGTGTTATGGCGCACCTTACCCATTGTGTTGGTCACTCCATAGGAACTGTTTTGCATATTCCTCATGGATATTGCTGTATGGTATGTATGCCTCAACTTATAAAGCTATATTCAAACACAATGCCAGATAGAGTTAAGGTAGTTGCAAAGGCTATGATGATTGATATTCCTGAAAATGTATCCAATGAGGAACTTGGAAATATTATGTATGATGCTATGCTTGATTTTATGAGAAGAACTGGCTATAAGCCACTTAAAGAATGGGGCTACACTTTAGAGCAGATTATGAATATCGTTCCAATGATGCCTAGGGATATAGTTTTAGCTTATGCTCCTATTTTGCTATCAGGATCTAAGTTTGGTGCAATGGTTAAAGAAGCATATGACTTATAGGGAGGAGATGGTATTATGTGGAAAGTTTATAGAATAAATACAAGAACTGGTGAAGTAAAACAAGAAGATCTTAAGGAAAGTTATAAGATGCTAGGAGGCAGATCCTTATTAGCACAGTTTATGATGGATGAGGTAAATCCAAAGTGCGATCCTTTGGGTCATGAAAATAAGCTTGTTATGTGTACAGGCATTTATGCAGGAACTACAGTTTCTACAGCTCACCGTATGAGCGTTGGTGCTAAAAGCCCTCTTACAGGAGGCATTAAAGAGAGCAATGTTGGTGGAACTCTAGCTTTTCAGCTTGCGAATCATGGCATAAAGATGCTTGTTTTTGAGGATATTCCAGAGAATCTTGAGTTTAAGGTACTTCATATTGATAAAGATGGAAATGTCAATTTAATTCCTGCAGGAGAATTTGATCATATTAATAATTATGAAATTTGCGAAAAAGCCTTTGATAAATATGGAAAAGATGTAGCCATTGCATCTATTGGTGTAAGTGGTGAGAGAAAATATTTATGTTCAGGTATTACAGTTTCAGAATTTGGAAGCGGTCATCCAAGCCGTATTGCAGCAAGAGGTGGTTTAGGCGCAGTACTTGGCTCAAAAGGTATTAAAGCTGTAATAATTGAAAAGCCTGAAACAAGATATAAACTTCCTGTTGTCAATCAAGAAGTTTATGATTCTGCAAGAAAAGAACTTGCTCAGGTGATTGTTGAGAATTCAAAAACAAGTCCAATTTCTAATGTGGGAACTGCTGTAAATGTTGCTGCAACTGGACCTACAGCTGTTATGCCTTATAAAAACTTTTCAGGAGATATATGCCCTTATGTTGATAAGGTTGGACCAACACAGTTTATGACAAACCTTGCAACTCGTGGAGGAAAAAACAAGGTTGCATGTCAGCCAGGATGCGTAGTCCATTGTTCTAATGATTATTTAGATAAAGATGGTAAATATTTAACTTCAGGCTTTGAATATGAGACTATTGCTCTTTGCGGTCCTAATATAGATATTTCTGATTTTGATACTATAGCAAAAATCGATAGATTCTGTGATGATTTTGGTGTAGATACCATAGAAATTGGATGCACATTAGGCGTTTGTATGGACTGTGGAAAAATTCCTTGGGGCGATGCCGAAGCTATATTTAAGCTGCTTGATGAAATGAAAGATGGTACTGAGTTTGGAAATATCATGGGTCAAGGAACCAAAAAATGCGGTGAATATTTAGGTGCAAAGCGCATTCCAGTAGTAAAGGGTCAATCACTTGCTGCATATGATCCTCGCAATCTTAAAGGTACTGGTGTAACATATGCTTCATCTCCTATGGGAGCTGACCATACTGCAGGCTTAACCCTTTCAGCTAAGATAGATCACAGTGCAAAAACAATGCAGCTATACCTTTCAAGAACAGTACAAACTGTTTTTGCGCTTTGCGATTCTTGTATGTGTCTCATGGCATGGGGTGGAGCTTCCTCAAGGATGGATTTATTGATAAAGATTTATTCAAGCATCCATGGAACGCAGGTTACACCTGAGATGTTTATGGGGCTTGGAGTAAAGACACTTATGCTTGAAAAGGCATTTAATAAAGCAGCAGGATTCACCAAAGATGATGATAAAATGCCTGATTTCTTAATGAATGAAAAATCTCCTTTTACAGGAGCAACATTTGATTTTTCACCAGATGAATTGCAATCAGTTCACGATTTTGTATGATAAAAGTTAATGATATTTTATTTGATTGGAAGGAAGGATTGACGCTTAAAAGTGTCATAAAAATGTATGCTGAATGTGGAAAATCCCACATAACAAGTGAGGCTTGCTTTTATTTAGTCAATAAAACCTTTGTTCAGCCTTCTAATATTGATAAAGTAGATATTTCAGATGGTGATGTGATTAAAATAATGCCTGTTGTATCAGGAGGATAAGTTCTATATATGTATCTGTCCAGTAGAAGTAACCAGAGGTTAACTCTACTGGATTTATTTGCTCAAATAGCTAGTGCATATTAGTCCAAATATGGAATTTTCAGCTACTAATGTTCATTTTTGTTTATTTTAATAACTAGCATTGATTTTTATATGGATTTTTATGTAAAATTTGATTTGACTATATGTTAAGCAATAAGTCATTAAAATATCCTTAAAAATAATATACAGCAAATAGTCCTGATTATTTTTTCTAAAAAAACAGAACTTACGACTTTATATTTGGAATTTCCCTATATGCTAGATATAGCAAGAATCCTTTTTTACAATCCCTTATTACTCCTCATAGATTATTTAATGATGATTTATTAATGATAACTATCTATTATTTATTAGCTTTTATTTCCTTTAATTCCTCAAGATTCTTTGCCAAAACCCTATCTAATGAAACTGCATTTATGGTCTTTGATTTTAAAAATGTCTCCATGACATCTTTGTTATAATTTACACTAAAGAACTTGTTCATATTGAACTTTTTAGTAGCTTTATCCAGTTTTTCCGTCTTTGACGTTTTAAATTCAGATATTGTATCCATAAAGTCTCCTGCAATTTCTCTAGATACATTTATGGAAAAGTGTATTTTCTTTAGTGGGTAATTATCTAATTTTTCTTGTATATTTAGAATCTCTTTTTCTGTGAGATTTTTTTTACGCTTATCGCATAAGAATTTTAAAAGACGTATATCATTTAACTTCTTTACTCCAATAGTCTCAACTATTTTAA
>JAVBPQ010000138.1:0-6661 GCA_031549525.1 Clostridiaceae bacterium
GCAAGGTTTTATATCAAATTGAAAATCATCAGCAAAGTTCTTGAATTTAGGATTAATGCTTCCATCACTAATCCCTGTCCTTGCATTAATCATCATTGTTGTGGCATTATCTATCAGTATCCTCTTTGGCACTCCTTTAAGTATTTGGAATGCATTTGTTAAAAAGTCAAATAGATATTCTTGGCTTGTTGAAGGATATATAGACCATACTTTAAACCTTGATGCTGATAACACTAAACTTCCAACATTAAAAACAAAGATACTTCCATCACTAAATTCAAATCTTAATTTTTCTTTCCAGTCAAATTGCGCTTCATACCCAAAGGATGTTTCAGTTTTGACAGCATTTTTGTCTTTAGTTTTATTAAAGTATTTAGCAAGTTCACTATGACATAGTATGAAATGATTGAAATTACTCCTGCTGCACTTTAATCCTTTCTCTCTCGTTAGATACCTATAAAGATGCGTCTTATATTCAAATTCCTGAATATTTTCATTTGAGAGAAGATATGCAATTTCTTTATAATATTCATCTAAAACTGATTTCTTTGGCTTCCTTTCCTTCTTTATCAGGTCATCATAATGTTTTTTTGCAGTTCTTCTATCCACACCTAATTCTCTAGAAATTCTACTAAAATTAGGTTTTTCCAAATTATTTACCTCCACATAATTTCTATATTTTTCTAGGTCTTTTAGTTTATTGATTTCAAAGTTAGTATTAATGGTCAATTTAATTTTCATATTATCTCACCCATTAATACTATAAATCAAGTATAATCAATTGTTAATGCGATTTTCACTGGCTATTTTTAATGTACACAAATTAATTAGATGATGCTATTTTTAACATATTAAATTTTCAAAGAACACATTTATTATTTCAACTGCTATTTATTAAAATATACTTCTTTTGCTTCTTTTAGAGTTAATTCATCAAAGAGTATAAACATTTCGTTGATAACTTTTTGAATCGTTATTTTCTTACAATTTGTATTTTTTAATGCTAATATAACATAACCTAGAGCAGAGTAATTATCCCAATTTTCATTCAACATTTCCTACTCCTTTTATATATTTATTTCTTTTTTCCTATTTATTGTACATTGTTATATTAGCAATTCTGTACATATTTATTTTAGCAGTAATAATTCGTCTGGTTCTAATCGAAAGCGAATAGTTTGTATAAGTGTTTCCATAATATAATTAATTCTTGACGAGTCGTACTAAATCAGCAAACGTGACCAATGTTACATTACCAATCTTATTTACTTTTTCAATGCAACCTTTTGTGAACCCTGTTTTAGTGAACAGATAAAGCTGTACATTCTTGTAATGAAATAATTGACTACGCTCAATAAGTGTATTCAGGACACTTACATCAACTTTTTCGTTTGTCCATTTGCATTCACAAAACAAAGCTCCATTCGTGTCGTCTATACCCATAATATCAATTTCGGTTTCACATTTGTTTTTAATGTCATTGCCCCACCAGCGACCAAGATCGGTAAATTCGGTTTTGACCTTTCCTTGTGCTCTGAGTTTCCATAAATATTGAGTGCATATCTCTTCAAAAACTGAGCCCATATAGTCATTGAGCATCACTGATATTTTTTTATATACATCATCAATTAGGCCTCTATTAATAGAATTGATATTACTTGGAATAAATCGATACCAAAATCGAAACAGATTGTCATTGATTTTATAAATAGTTTTTCTTGATGCGTTTTCAGCAAAGGGCGTCTCTTTTTTAATAATACCAAGGGAAATTAAATTCTTTATATACGCTGCGCAGGCACTTGTTTCTTCTTTAACTTTTGAAGAAATTTCTGAAAGTTTTGTGCTGCCTGTGGCGATTGTAGCAATAATGGCATTATAGATAGCCGGTTCACGCACTTCTTGTTTTAAGAGATTATTTGGTTCTTCAAAGAGTGAGCTGGAAGGATTTAAAAAACAGCGTTTAATATTTTCTTCAAGCGACAAGTTATCATTCATTTGGAGCAGATATTGTGGTGTTCCGCCAACTATTCCATAGACTATAGCCATGTCTATATCAGAAAATTTTTCAAAGTAGTCTTTGCTTTCAAAAAAGTCAAATGGTAAAATTTTAAACTGGGCCGTTCTTCTTCCATATAGTGGTGCATTATACGCCAGTACATGATTTTCCATAAATGACATTGAAGATCCACATAAAATTAAAAATAGATTGGAGTCGTCTTTATTTTTGTCAATTAGGTACTGGAGTGTAGACGCAAAACTCTTAGAAGCTTTGGCAACATAGGGATATTCGTCAATGACAAGAACGATTCTCTTTTTTTTAGCTAATTTAAAAACATATTCAAGTGCGGTCTGAAAAGATGGAAAAACCGCATAATCAAGCTCGGCGTCAGTAAAGGATAGTATGCTTCTGCTGAAATTTTCAAGATTTTGCTGGGCGTTGCTCTCAATTCCAGTGAAAAATATAACGTCTTTATCTTTTATGAATTCGTTGATAAGGGCAGTTTTTCCTACACGTCGTCTGCCGTATATAACCGGAAATTGGAAACCACTTGTACGATAAAGTTCGTCTAACTTTTTTAATTCTCTTTCACGACCTATAAACATTAAATTCACCACCTTTTATTTACTAAGATACGATTTACTAAATTATATCTTAGCTTAAGCATAAAATCAATTAAAATACAAAAAAATATCACCCAGCAATGATATTTTCTATGATTGGATTGTTTTTATTGTGCTGACAACGCTTGATCTAGAGGGCAATTGTTGTTGCAATCTTCAATTTTGCAACTTTCGCAAATTTCATTGTTTTTCGTATTTATGTATAATAGTGAGTTTTCTATGGCAACAAAGTCCTCTTTTGTATAGGCTCTTTGTTCAAAGTTACCATTTGGTCTTTTAGATGGCTCTTTTTTTTGCTTAACAACAATTGGCTCTTGTATTTCTTCCATAGAAACTAATTTAATTATGTATCCGACTAGGTTTTTTATTTCTTCCTTTGAATTTTTACTTATTCTATACGCCATTTTTATCTTTTCTATATCGCCGTTTGCTTTTGTGTAGATGCTTTCGGCATCTTTTTTGGTTATCTGATTTTCTAATATTTTTTGTATTTTAACTAAAGTATTTTCTAGATTATCATCCAAAGTATTCCCTTTGAAATTTGTTTGTCCAATTTTTACCAAATCTGTGCTTATTATATTAAAATTTATAGCTACTATTTTTTTTCCTTCTTTTATCTCAGTATATTCAAAGCTTATATCAGTTTTAGCCTGCAATTCTTTTTTGGCGTACTCTAAAACTTTTCTCTTAAAATCATTATATCGCTCATATTCGTTTGTTATTTTGAATAAGTCCCTCAGATGCTCAATTGAAATCCTGATATCTTTTTTAAATGCATTACTTTTTAAAATCTCGTAGAGTCTTATTGAGTACTTACCCTTTAGGAATAAAATGTTTTCAAGTTTATAACTTGTATAAAATTCTTTCAAATTAAGTAGATAAGGTCTTAATTTAGGGCTAAACTCCAGGGTTATGTATCCTTCTTTTTTATGATATTCTGCGGATGATAACCAAGCTATAACAAGTGGGTTGTTATTGCGTTTTATTTCAAAAACCTTTTTCATGAGCCCCATTGCGATTTTTGGTATATCATCGTATTTACTTTTTCCGGTCAAACCTAATACTTTCATAAAAGTATCTATTTTAATGTTATATTCTTTAAATTTTTCGTCTTCTGGTTGTACAAGGCTCGCCAACAATAATATTATTTTTTGTTCTAATGTTGTTAAATCGTATCTTGAGTTAACTAAGTCATTTGATTTGGTTACTAGAAAGTTTTCTTTTATTTCCATAATTCAATTCACCTTTTATTTTAGTTTTTTTTGTTTATTATGTACCTGTATTTATACTATAAATCATAATATAAAATACGTCAAAACATTTTTTAGGTCGTCTTTGACCCCGAAAAAGTCGTCTTTGACCCTGAAAAAGTCGTCTTTAACCCTGAAAAAGTCGTTTTCAACCCTGAGAAAGTCGTTTTAATAAGATTTATACGTTGCTGCACAACGATTTAAGGTCCCTCTAAACAATATAAACATGATAAACAATTAAACATTGTTGTTAAAACAACAACACATAAACGCTTTAGGTTTTTATATTATTTATAAAAATATAAATATTTTTAAAAAATTTTGTATTGTTATATATATTCAAAACTTAGCATTACTACTTTTTATTGTCCTAAAAAAGTTGTTTTTAAAAAGCATAAGCTGTTAGTAACGATGGTGATGTTTTTGTTGTGTTATGTTCTTAACCCTGAAAAAGTCGTCTTTGGCTCTGAGAAATTTGTTTTAATAAGATTTATAAGTTGCAGTACAACGATTTAAGGCTCGACTAAACAATATAAACAATATCATTTTTATTGCCCTGAAAAAGTCGTCTTTGGATGCGACCATTAGTTAAATAATCTAGCTAAGTTAGTCATTTTTATCCACCTCCTTATTTTCTTATAGTATTCTTTGTCTATGAATTTGTCTGACGCAGATAAGACTCAAGCTATGATAAAGGCTTGTTTGTATTTATCACTTACTTTTTTTGCTAAATTAATTGTATTTTCAATGAATTTTTGTTTTTGCTTCTTATTTTTTTCAGTCAATGGCAAAATAATTAATTGCATAATATCTTCGTCTGTTAATTCCATTTTATCATTTACATAATGATAAATTTTAGTTTAGAGGGTTTTGTCTTTAAAAACCCTCTAATTTTTTCCTTATCTTAAGTGCAGATTTTGTTGTTGAAAGCCCACCCATACCAGTGCATCTAAGTTGAGGTATGATACATTTTCCTACCTCATACATGGATTCTATTGTTTCATCAAGAGGAATGACCTCGCAAAATCCTGAAATTGCCATATTAGCACAAGCAATGGCATTTGTTGCAGCTAAGATATTTTTCCCAAGGCAAGGAACCTCAACACGGTTTGCAACAGGGTCACATACTAACCCAAATATATTTTGAAGAGCCATTGATGCAGCAGAAAAACATTCCTTAATATCTCCACCCATTATTTCAGCGCAAGCTGCAGCACACATTCCTGAACCTGATCCGCATTCAGCTTGACATCCACAAACCTCAGCAGCAAATGTGCTCTTATTTGCTATAAAAATACCGATCAATCCTGAAGCAAGAAAAGCCCTTACAACATCATCATCTGAAAGGTTGTGTTCATGCTGCAAGGCGAAGATAACCCCAGGCACACATCCGCATGAGCCTGCTGTTGGAGCTGCCACAAAAACTCCCATGGAACTCTTTATCTCCATAAATAGAGTTACATATTCGATTACAGATTTCATAAACTTCCCACCTAACATTTTTTTATCATCTAAAAGATGGGATTGGTGTTTTAAAATTCTATCCTCATAGTGTGTTCCATTTTTTCCTTTTTTCAAAGACTCCTTTAAGATATGCACTATTTTTAGCATTTTTTCAAAAACTTCATCCTCTGAAATATTGCCACGAATGCTTTCATATTCTAAAGCTGCTTTCCAAATAGTTTTATTTTTATTATTAATTAAAATATCTTCTGCTGTGATAAATGGAACATATGGCTTAACTTGGGATTTTATAGGTAAAACAAGATCTATCTCATAAATTGTTGCATTCTCTAAAGCTATAGGTTTAAGCTTTGAAATGCTCTTTATGTTTAAAAGCACTCCATCATCATTTTGTGTTTCTACAATAATATGCTCTCCATCTAATTTAAGCTTCTCTAATATATCTTTTTTATATTTTTCTTCACATATTATTATAGTTTCATAGAATCCACCAGTTATATTAACAGAAAATCCTTCAAATTCTGTTAATTCAAACATCCCGCCCCCTGTGGAAATAGCAGTTAGGTGAATTTCTTTCATATCTTTTAACACTATTGTAGTATAATATGTGTTTGGATGTCCTAATCCAAAATCACCAATTTCAAATTCAATCTTCATATTCTTTTCTAAAACTTCATTTAAAGAATCTAAAATCCTTTCATCATAAGCATCATAGCCTAAAATTCCAGCACAAAGCCCAATATCTGACCCTTGAGTGTGATAAGTTGCAGCTATAGAACTTCTCTTATCGAATTGAAATTTAACAAATAAAATATTTCCTTTTGAAATATCTCTTATCATCCTGCCAATTCGCACAGAAGCTGCAGTATGAGAGCTTGAAGGGCCTATCATAACAGGACCAATTACATCGTTTAAAATACTTGGATATTGTTTCATCATTATCACCTTTTTTAAAACATTTTGTTATATAAATAATAGTATCATTTATTTGTGACATGCTCCCACCACTTAATCTAAAGATTTGAAGTGGGGGCTTCTTCTTCGATAGCCGTAACCGACTAAGCTTAAGGAAGCTCTCTCCCTGTGCCTCAAGGTTTTTTTATATGATTTACGCAAGACCTAGTATTCTAAGTCCCTCATTCTTTATGTTTATTGCAGCATTTACATCTCTATCTAAGATATTTCCACAATCACACACATATATCCGCTCATTTAATGCTAATTCATCTTTTTTAGCGCAACAAACACTGCATTTTTTGCTCGATGGAAACCATTTATCTATTTTGATAAGTTTTTTTCCTTGATCAAATAACTTATATTCTAAA
>JAVBPQ010000178.1:0-26002 GCA_031549525.1 Clostridiaceae bacterium
TTTAGGATTAAGTCTTTTATCAACAACTGCATTTGCTGGGGTACATCATACTACTACTACTTCAAAATATAATTATCCAACTTGTAATGTAGCTAATTGTAAAAATAAATATTCTCATACACATAATGGAGTATATTATTCGGCACATCATGCAAATGATGGACATAGATACCATAGATACAGATAGAATATAAAAAATAAAGAAACCTTTTAAAAATATAAGGAAACCTCTCTTTTTCTTTACGAAAAGAAGAGGTTTTTTTATTTAAATGGTTAAAATATGTTATCATTATGTTATAAAAAGAAAGGTGGCTTTTAAATGGATATTAAACAATTAGAACCTAAAGAAGTATTGAGTTATTTTTATGATATTTCCCAAATTCCAAGAGGCTCAGGCAATGAAAAAGCAATAAGCGATTATTTATATAATTTTGGTAAAGGTCTCGGTTTTGAGACAATTCAGGATGATGTTTTAAATATCATAATAAAAAAACCTGGTACTAAGGGATATGAAAATTCTCCTTGCGTTATAATTCAAGGTCATATGGATATGGTATGTGAAAAAAATAAAGATACTGTGCATGATTTTTTAAAAGATCCTATAGATCTGTATGTAGATGGGGATTTTTTACGAGCAAGAGGAACAACTCTAGGGGCTGACAATGGAATTGCAGTGGCAATGGCTATGGCAATCCTTGCATCAAAAGATTTAGAACATCCTCCTATTGAAGTACTAATGACACCAGAAGAAGAGACTGGCATGACTGGAGCATTTAACCTTGATCCTAAAAACATAGATGGAAAGCTTTTAATAAATATAGATTCTGAAGAAGAAGGAGCTCTTCTTGTAAGCTGTGCTGGTGGAGCTATGAATAAAGTTACTCTCCCTATATATAGAATTTCTCCTAGAAAAGATGATTTTTATTCAATATTCATAACAGGTTTAAAGGGTGGTCACTCTGGAATGGATATCAATAAGGAGAGGGGAAATGCTAATAAACTCATAGGAAGGCTCTTAAATTCTCTAAGAAAAGAAGTGGATTTTGATCTTTATTCAATAAATGGTGGATCAAAGAACAACGCTATAACAAGAGAATCAGAAGCTATTTTAGGAGTTTCAAAGGATGATAAAGATAAGCTTAAAGAAATAGTTGCAAAGTGGGAATTGATATTTAAAAATGAATTAAGAGCTTCAGATCCTGATATAGTTATAAGATTTCAAAGTGCTATAGCTCCTCTAGATGTTTTATCTTTAGATTCAAAGAATAAAGCTATCGATCTTCTTTATTTATTTCCTTATGGTGTAAACTCTACAAGCGTTGAAATAAAAGATTTGGTTGTGAGTTCATCTAATTTAGGAGTCCTCATGACAAACAAAGATAACATAACAATTCAAGGTGCAATAAGGAGTTCAGTATCTACCTTGAAATACGAAATAATTTCAAAAATAGAAGCTTTAGCAAATTTGGTAGGGGCAGTTTCTGAGAATATGAGCGATTATCCTGCATGGAGCTATAATGCAGATTCAAAACTAAGGGAGAAGATGGTTTTAGTTTATGAAAATATGTATGGAAAGAAACCGCATATAGTAGCTATTCATGCTGGTGTTGAATGTGGCTTATTTGGGGATAAGATTGAAGGTTTGGACATGATAAGCTTAGGACCAAATGTTACAGGTGCCCACACTCCAACAGAAGCTCTCAGTATATCTTCTACAAAGAGAGTTTGGGAATATTTAATTGAGGTTTTAAAAGCTCTAAAATAAAATATAAAATAAAAAAGGCTATTCTAAAACTAATGTTAAACTAGTTTTAGAATAGCTCATTTATTAAAACTTATCTTTTATAAATAATTTTTCCATCTATTATGGTGTATAAAGTATTTGTGAATATCTCAAGAGGACATCCATCAAATAAAACAAGATCTGCATCTTTTCCTTCTTTTATGCTTCCAATTTTATTATCAAGTCCTAATATCTTTGCTGCATTTATGGTTATAGCTTTTAATCCTTCTTCTTTAGGAAGTCCATCTTTTACATAAAGTGCAGCACAAAGAGGAAGATATTTTTCCTCAATAACAGGGTGGTCAGTCATGAGTGCAAATGGAACGCCTTTTTCATACATAACCTTAGGAGTTTCAAAGCTCTTATTCCTAAGTTCAATTTTTGTTTTAAATGTCATAGTAGGTCCTATGATGACACTTACACCAGAAGCTTTTATATGGTCTGCAATTAAATGACCTTCTGTACAATGATCTAAGGTTATATTTACATCGAATTCTTTTGCAATTCTAAGAGCAGTTAAAATATCATCAGCTCTATGTGCATGAGCCTTTAATGGTATCTTTTTTTCTAAAACAGGGAGCATTGGTTCCCATTTTAAATTTATATCAAATGATTCATTCTTTTCTATTGCTCTTTCTTTTTTATTCTTATAATTTCTTGCATCAGTCAAAGCTTGTCTTAAAAGTGACGCTGTTGCCATCCTAGTGGAAGGAGATTTTTTATCTCTTGAATAGCATCTCTTTGGATTTTCACCAAATGCAATCTTCATAGCTGCGTTTTCTTTTATTATCATATCATCTATAGATTTTCCAAAAGTCTTTATGATTGCAAATTGCCCACCTACAACATTAGCACTTCCAGGACCTGTCATGACAGTTGTAACTCCACTTTTTATTGCTTCAAGAAAGCTTCCATCTACAGGATTTATAGCATCTATTGCCCTAAGTTCAGGAGTTATGGGGTTTGTAGCTTCATTTGTATCTGCTCCTTCAAAACCCATGCCCTCTTCATCCATACCAATATGGCAATGGGCATCTATAAATCCTGGAAATAGGTAATTGCCATTTGCATCTATTATTTCCATATCTTCTGTTTCTTCAATCATCTCAGAAATCTGTTTGATTTTACCATCTTCAATAAGCACTGAACCTTTTTCATATTCTCTATCTTCCATGGTAAATATATGAGCATTTTTAATAAGTAGCATATGATTCCTCCTAAAGTTAAATAAAACTTTAATAACATTATACTACAAATTATAATAGATTTAATACATTGGTCTTAAAGTTTTACTATATATTTACTTACTTTTAAAAAATGGTGGCTTGACAACAAGATTTTGTAATTAAAAATAAAAAAAGGCTACCTCATTTAAGATAGCCAAACTTATGCTTCAATATATAATATAAACTGTTTAATTCTGTAAGCTTTATATCCCATCTTCCCTCTAAATTAAGAAGTTCTCTTGCCACTTGTCTTGAGAAATTAAGCCCATTATCGCTATTTGTCAATATGACAATATAGCTGTTCTTTGCAGGATTAAGCACCACAAGGCTCTGAAACCCTGGGTTTATGCCAGAGTGCCAATATGTGGTTTCATCACCAATCTTTTCGATGGCAATTCCAAGCCCCCAGCTGTTATTTTCATCTATATTTATCTTAGGGTTAAACATATTATTTCCACTGTGATATTGTTTTAATAATTCATCACAAAACAAGGACATATCTTTTAAATTGCTATGTAATGAATAAGCACAGTTTGGTTCATTTGGGATGAGATTACCTATTTTCACATTTTGAGCAATACCCATTGTAATATCTTCTAAAGGAATAGAAATGTGTAGAAAGACTCCTAATATTATAACTATTATAGTATAAGCTAGAAAGCCAAATGGGTAATTTTTACTCTGACTTTTCGTCAATAATAAAATAATAATACCAATCACAAGAAAAGCTACAAAGGCTATAGTTGCTTTTGGTATGAATAGTATTAAAAATGCTGCATTTATAATGAATGCCAGTGTAATGCTTACACCTAAAACAACCCTTTTAGAAAAGAGTTTACCCCTTGTTATGAAATATAGTATGAACATGACAATCAAAAATATTATGAGCATTATGATAAATATTAAGAACACATATATTGTTAAATTCATAGAGTTCATAAAGGGAGTAACAGTTTTTATATTTGTAAAAGTACTCTTGTCCATTTTAAGTGGTGTAAAAACATATTCTCTGGCAACCTCTTCGAAGTCTTTACCAGTGACATTTTCAATAATTTTTTGTAAGTACATATAACCCACACCAGAATAACTAAATCTTGATCCAGGCTCAAAGTAAATATCCTTATCCATTAAAATTTCAAAATGTGGAGAAAAACCAGCTGTATGAGATAAGAGATTTTTGATAGTTATATTTTGGAATCTTACATCATCTGTGATCCATTCATTGCTTAAATATTTAACAATACTATCATCTAAATTAAGCTTGCCTTCATTTGCAAGTTTAAGAGTTATATATGCAGCAACCATTTTGCCGAGTGAAGCAGCCTCAAATATTGAATCACCATTTATGCTGTCATCAGTTAAAATATGTTCCTTACCAAAACCACCAAGAAATATCGTCTTTCCATTGTTAACAAGTATAACAGAGCTTGATTTTACGTTAAATTCTCTCATAAGTTCTTTTATTTCTTCATGGTAAGATCTTGGCTCTAAATTTTCAGAAATAACTGGTAAAACATTAAAACATAGTAAAATTAAAATAAACGTGCTGATTTTTCTAACAATAGATTTCATGTGATAGTTGACCTTCCTTTGTTACATGGTTTATTAAGCTATTCATGAGTCTATTGTTCTATTTTTTTTAATAAATTCCTTTATTTTCTTCACTAAATAGCATAAATTTAAACTATAATTTTTAAGGATCTTTTAAACTAATTTATTTTTATGCTTCCTGATGAGGTGGTTACCAATAAAGTTCCTAAAGATCCATCTCCAACTATTCCTGTAGCTCTGTTTTTGCGGTTTCCTTCATAGCTTACAGGCATTTCACAGCGTATGCTTCCTGAGGATGTTTTTAGATTTAATTTATAATTTTGCGAAGGAATCATGGATATATTCACTGATCCTGATGATGCCTTTATATCTGTATTTTGCAAAATAGTAAAATCATCTATTTTTAAAGTTCCTGAAGATGAAACTATATACCCATATCCTTTGAGATTGTTTACAGAAAATCCCCCTGATGTAGTTTGGATGTTGAATTTTTCAGTTAAGATACCTTGTGTTTTTATGCTTCCTGAACTTGAGGATATATATACTTCATCTTTAGATTCGATGATATTAGCATGTATTGAACCAGAGTTAGCTATTAAACTTGAGCGTGATGCTTTTATATTGCCTAAGTGCATGCTTCCAGAGCTTGACTGTATCTTAGCATTATCCTTACAAATTACAAAATCTAATCTTATGCTTCCTGATGTAGCTTCCATAGATAATGACGATGCATCAATTTTTTCTCCGTTTATACTTCCTGATGAGCTACTTATCATAACATCGCTCCAAACAGGATTTCCATCGATTTTTATGCTTCCAGATGATGTTGATAAAGATACTTTTTTGGAATACTTTTGAGGCATATATATTTCTATTCTTGGATAATTTTGACCTATTGAAATATTAAAAAAATTTCGGGATATGTTCTCATAATTAAAGTATATATGAAGCCTGCCATTATTAAATGTTGATACATACTCCTCTTCTTTTTCAGGATCGCCATATTGGCGAAGTGTCAATTTGTCGCTATTTACAATTTTAACTATGATATTTTCATAGGAACATTCAATATTAAATTCATTCATATCATCAATTAAAATATCTTCTTCTTTCATAAGTATTATATTTTTTGAGATCATGGTTTTACCTCCTTCATTATTAAAAAATTTTGAGCCTAAATTAAACTTTGCAAAAGGTTCTATAAATCCAGAAATTAATATGAGCGTTAAGAATATTGAAATCACTATCCATATGATCATGCTTAATAATGCAAATTTCTTTTTTTCCATCACGCTCTCCTCCATATGACATAAAGGTTAAAGGCTTGTTGAATGCAAACAGCGATTAAAAAGATTACCCATGTAATATACCAGCGTCCTGTAAAAAAACTTATCACGAAGTATAAAAAGGTAGTAGATGTCCAAATAATTGCATGTATGTGACGATGTTTTGTATGAGAAGGAGCAAATATATAACCTATAACAGTCTGAATAACAGAAGCAAAGACGAAAATAAGCCAAGTAACATGCCAGTAGTGAGTAGTAAAGCTTATGATCATATAAAGTATTACAGTAAATGACCACATAGATGATATAATTGCTGGTTTTAAGCTACTTTTATCTCTAGTTACTTGTGCTTTTACTTTTTCTGAAATAGTATCATATTTTCTTTTTTGATCTTCAACTATTGTAGGATCAAATTTTTCCATTTTTACTATTGTCCTTAAAAGCTCATCCACATCCCCAATTCCAGCTATCACTTCAAAGAAAGCTTCTTCATTTGTCTTCCCTGATTTTATAAGATCGAGATATTTATCTATACATCCAGCTAAAAGCTCTTCCCGAGCTTCCTTTACTCTTTTGGTTTGCGGTACATTTTCAAACAATTTAAATACATATTCCTGGATTTTATCAATCATTTTTAACTTCCTCCTCATTTTCATCAATAAGAGCATAAATTATGCTAACAGCTTCATTCCACTCACTTAAATATTTTTCAAAAGCCCTGCGACCTTCTTTAGTAATTCTATAGTATCTTCTCCTTGCCCCTGTTGTCTCATCTCCCCAGTAATAAGTGACATATCCTGCCTCTTCAAGCCTTCTAAAAGTTCCATAAAGGGTAGCTTCCTTCAATTCATATCTGTTTTTAGATTTTAGTTGTATAAATTTATTTATTTCGTATCCGTAGCTTTCTTTTTTTGCAAGATGGGCAAGTATTATCATATCTGTATTACCACGTATTAAATCTGATGTTATAGACAGAACTATCCCCTCCATAATACCTTTGTATAAACTATATGGTAATACAATATACATCGCCTGTCAAGGTATATATTAAAATTATATATAAATTTAACAATAAACCACAACAAAAAGTACTGATTATATAGAAGAATAATTTAGTAATTTATGTATTACTATTGAAAAATAAAGCTTATTTTAAACTTGAATGATATGTTTTATGTTGTAAAAAATCTATTTTTGAATATTGTAGTTTTTATTTTAGTATAAAATTGTATATAATTTAATATATTTTGAAATGTCAATATATTTTTCAAATGTTTACTAAATGTTAACATTATTGTATAATTGCAAGTGTATAAATTAATTATTTAATTATTTTCCGGAGGGGTCTTATGTATAAAATTAAAAAAATTAAATTCTTATGTTATTCTTTAATTTTAACCCTGCTTTTTGGATTATTTGCATCTGTTAATATTTATGCTGCTGATGTAAACGATACTTTTGATCTTCAAATCCTTGCAACATCTGATTTACATGGAAGATTTATGCCTTTTGAGTATGCATCTAATTTGCCAAATACAAAAGGGAGCCTTGCTCAAATAGCCACAAAAGTTAACGAACTAAAAGCGCAAAATACAAATACTCTTGTTTTAGATAATGGAGATACAATACAAGATAATTCAGCTCAATTGTTTTTAAATGATAAAGCTCATCCAATGATACAAGCTTTAAATTTAATAGGTTATGATACTTGGACCTTTGGAAATCATGAGTTTAATTTTGGTGTTCCAACACTTCAAAATGTTGCAGCACAGTTTAAAGGTGCAGTTCTTTGTGGAAATGTATACAAAGATGGTGAGAGGTTATATGATGCTTATACTATTAAGCAAGTAAATGGTGTAAGAGTTGCTATAATTGGGATGGTTACCCCACACATAGTAAAATGGGATGGACCTAACCTTCAAGGATATGATGTTAAAAATCCAGCAGATGAAACGAGGAAAGTAGTTGATGAAATAAAAGCTTCAAAGCTTGCTGATATTTACATAGCTAGTCTACATATGGGATATGATGGAGAGTATGGTAATGGAGATAGCGCAAAGGAAATAGCAGAACTTTGTCCTGAGATTTCAGCAGTTATAGCAGGTCATGAACATGCTTTATTTGCTGATAGGACAGGGGGAAATGCTATAATAGTTGAACCAGGTAAATATGGTGAATATATGTCAAAGGTTGATTTGACAATTCAAAAGAGTGGTTCATCTTATTTAGTTACAAATAAAAAAGCTGAGAATATAAAGATGGATGGAGTTAAAACTAATGAAGCTTTAGCAAGCACATTAGATGGTGCTCATAAAAAAGCTTTAAGAGATGCAAATCAAGTAATAGGAAAGCTAGTAGATAAGGACTTAGCTCCTAAGGATGAAATTAAAGGAATTGTACAAGCTCAGATACAAGATACTCCAGTAATAGATTTAATAAATACAGTTCAGCTTTATTATGGAAAAGGAAATGGTGCCGTTCCAGAAGGAGCAAGGCATGTAACGTCTGCTGCATTATTTGATGCCAATGCAAATGCAAAGAAAGGAGATATCCTAAAAGCTGATACTTCAAAGATATATAAATATGATAATACCTTGTATACTATTAAAACAACAGGTAAACTTCTTAAGAAATATATGGAATGGTCTGCAAGATATTATAATCAATTTAAACCTGGAGATCTTACAATATCATTTAATCCAGATATAAGAATATATAATTATGATATGTTCTCAGGTGTTGACTATGCTATAAATATTTCAAAACCTGAAGGTTCAAGGATTAAAAACCTTGTGTATTCTAGTGATAAGGTACCAGTTAAAGATAGCGATGTCCTATATTTAACTGTGAATAATTATAGAGCAAATACTCAATTGTTAAATGATCTTTTTAAGGGTGAAAAAGGTGTTGAAGTTGTTTATGATTCATCTTCAGAGAATGTATCTGCTGTACGTGATTTAATTGGATTATATATTAAAGATGTTAAGGCTGGAAAGATTTCAACTACAGATTTTTTTGTTAAAAATTGGGAAATTACTGGATATACCTATGACAAGAAGCTTAGAGCTAAAGCTGTAGAAATGGTAAATAACGGAAAGATAACCTTACCTACATCAGAAGATGGAAGGACTCCAAATGTAAGAAGCTTAACTGCAGCCGATGTTGAAAATAAGAAGATCACATTGGTTTCCGTCAATGACTTCCATGGAAATGTAGAAGAATCAGGTAAAAATGTGGGCATAGCTAAATTTGCTGATGCACTTGCAAAGGTTAAGGAAGTAAATCGAAATACAGTGTTCTTAGGTTCAGGAGATTTATTCCAAGGTAGTGCTCCATCTAATTTGACAAAAGGTGCAGTAGTTAATGATGCTTTAAAACAAATGAATATGATAGCCTCAGCTATTGGAAACCATGAATTTGACTGGGGAGTTGATTTAATCCCTGAATGGTCAAAAAAAGGCGGTTATGATTGGCTCGCTTCTAACATATATGACAAGGCTACAGGACAACCTGTAACTTGGGCAAAACCAACTAAGGTAATAGAGGTTGAAGGAGTTAAAATAGGTCTTATTGGTATAGCTACACCAGAGACTGCATATAAAACATTGCCTTCGAATGTTGCTGATTTAGAGTTTAGAGATCCTGCAAAGGCTGCAAATGAGTGGGCAAAAGTATTAAAGCAAAGAGATAAAGTAAATATAGTAATTGCTTTAACTCACCTTGGAGGGTTCCAGGATGCTACAACTAAGGAAATTACTGGAGAGATCAAGGATTTTGCAATGAACATAAAGAATGTAGATGCTGTTTTCTTTGCTCATACTCACCAATTTATAAATGGTAAAATCAACAACATACCAGTAGTTCAAGGTGGATACTATGGAAGAGGACTTGCTCAGATGGATTTAGTATTTGATGGAAAAAATAAAATTGCCTCAATAAATACTAAATACGATGAATTATTTACAAGAACAGATTTGGCAGCAAATAAAGAAGCAAAAGCTATACTAGATTCATATCTAACAAAGCTTGGACCAACTTTAAATGAAGTTATAGGAAGTACAACTACTGAATTAGCTCATGATACTGATAATATGCAAGTTACTCCTTTAGGTCAAGTTTCCTCAATGTTCCTTGCAAAAGCTGGAAATTGTCAAATTGGTATATTCAATGGTGGTGGAATAAGGACTTCATTGAATGCTGGAGATATAACTATGGGCGAGATGTATCAGATATTCCCATTTGACAACACCCTTGTAACTATGAAATTAAAGGGATCTGATCTTAAGAGGGTAATTGAACATGGTATAATGTCTACTGACTTTAGACCAGGACAGTTTTATGGAATAAATGTATGGTATGATGAATCAAAACCAGCTGGAAATAGAATATCATCTATGAGATTATTAGATGGTACACCAATCGAGATGGATAAAGAATATACTGTTGCATCTATAGATTTTCTCATGGCAAAAGGAGATAACTATGATTTTTCAGGAGCAACTGATGTAATTGATACTATGATTCCTGTAAGGGATAAGCTTGTTGAGCTTATAAAAGAGATGAAGGTTATAGATTTTAAATATGAACAAAATCTTATAAATGGAGCAGATACCTCTATTAATGATAAAGCTGCTTAATATTTTAAAAATAATTTGTACCACTGATTTTTTTAGTGGTACAATTTTTTTTATGTCAAAAATATTAATTATTTATTAATATCTATATTTAAAAATTACATGGATTTACTTTTAAAATTTAAATGGGATTGAATTTTGAAAAATATTTAGTATAATAATAATATAATATAAAAAAAAGATATTTATTTAAATCCAAATGGAGGATTGAAGTATGAAAATTACAATTATTGCTATGGGGTCTCGTGGAGATATTCAGCCATATGTAGCTTTAGGAAAGGGTTTAAAGAGGATAGGTCATGAGGTACATATGCCTGTTCCTGAGGTTTTTAAACAAATGGTACTAGATGCTGGACTGATTTATACGCCTGTAGATGGTATAGATCCTCAAGCCTTTTTAAGGAAGAGTGATTTAATGGAAGCAAGGTCTAAAAGTAGTGAATCTGGATTTTTGATTAAGATGTTTAAAGATATGAGGTCTCTTATGGACTTGTATTATAATCAAGTGTGGGAGGCTTGCAAAAATAGCGATGCAATTATTTCTGCTTTCCTTTATTTATCTGCTTATGATTGTGCAGAAAAGCTTGGAATACCATGTATACAATCGCTCCTATATCCTTTATATCCTACAGATGAATTTCCGCCTATAATGATACCTCCATTAAAGATAAAATTTTTCAATAGATTTTTACATATACTGCTAGGACTTGGCTCTTGGGTGCTTTTTCGTAAAAATGTAAATAGTTTTAGGAAGAAGGTTTTAAATTTAAAACCATATGGTTTCTTTGGACCATTTAAAAAATTCGGAAAAGATAAATTCCCTGTATTATTTGCATACAGCTCTAAGATAATACCAAAACCTCATGATTGGCTAGAAAAATGGAAGATTACTGGTTATTGGTTTAATGATGATTATGAAGATTTTAATCCCCCAGATGACCTTGTGGATTTTATAAATAATGGCACAAAACCTGTGTATATTGGCTTTGGAAGCATGACACACGAAAATCCTGAGGAAAAGACGAAGATGATAATAGATGCTTTAAAATTAAGCGGTCAGCGTGGTATCATTTCTACAGGTTGGGCAGGTTTTGGAAATATAGAGCTTCCTGATTCAGTGTTTTTAGTAAATGATATTCCTCATTCTTGGCTATTTAAAAACGTTGCAGCAACAGTAATACATGGAGGTGCAGGGACTACAGCAGCAAGTATTCGTGCAGGAGTTCCAACCATAATAACTCCATTTTTAGGAGATCAATTTTTCTGGGGAAGAAGGGTGTTTGAACTAGGTGTTGGACCAAAGCCAATCATGTTTACTAAATTAACAGCAGAAAGTTTATCAAAGCTTATAATTTCAGCAGTTACAGATGAAGATATGAAATTAAAAGCAAAAGATCTAGGAGAAAAGGTAAACAATGAAAATGGTGTTGAAGAAGCATCAAATATAATAGATAGTTATGTAAAGAGTTATTATGACAAGAAAAAGAGCATTGAGGTGTTAAAGTTTTCAAAAGTTCAAAGAATTTAGTCAAAAAGATAGAGATGAATGAAGAAGTCTCTATCTTTTTTAAGTTTTAGCTTAACTACTATAAAAAAATAAAAAAATCATTTATAATCATAATATATTTAAATATTTGTTAGGAAGTGGATTGATGAAAAAGAAATTTATTTCCATTTTGCTTTTAACCATGATTTTATTAAATTTTTTTGTTTCTTGCGGCAAGGATGATGACAGTGAAAATACTTTTAACATAATTAGCAGTTTTGAAAATAAGGATTTAGAGAGCATATTTATGGATTTCTCTAAAAAGGAAAGATTTAATATTAAAATAGACTATGATGATACTATAAATATAGCTAGCAATATTCTTAATACAAAGAGCAAGGATTATGATGGGATATTTTTGACAAATTCCATATGGTTTTCTATGGTAGAGAATAAAAGCTTGATAAAGAATTCTAAACCAACTTCTATTACCCCAGTTGTATTTGGTATTAAAAAGCAAAAAGCTGAAGAGCTTGGATTTGTGGACAAGGATGTATATTTAAATGATGTAATTAAAGTCATAAAAGACAATAAGCTTAAATTTTTAATACCTTCAGTTACTCAAACAGACAGTGGTGCCTCTTCTTATCTTAGTTTTTTAAATAATCTGTCAGGAAGCCCAGAGGTTTTAACAGAGCAAAACATTGAAGATGAAAACGTAAAGAATGCTTTAATATCTTTGTTTAGTGGAGTTGAAAGGACATCAGGGTCTACTGAATTTTTAGGAGAAATGATACAAGATGATAAATATAATGCACTAATAAATTATGAAAGCAGCATAATAAATATAAATAAAGAGCTCATTAAAAATAAAAAAGATCCTCTTTATATGTTATACCCTAAGGATGGAGTTGCTCTTTCTGATTCGCCTTTTGCATATATAGACAATGGAAATAATAAAAAAGAAGAATTTTTTAAAAAATTGCAAAATTACTTACTCTCAAAAGAAATTCAAGATAAAATAACTTTAACAGGAAGGAGAGCAAACTATGGAGGTTTGATAGATGATAAATATAAAGATATATTTAATTCTGAATTTGGGACTCATGGGAATGAGTATTTAAATGCTATAAAATATCCTAGCATGGATGTCATAGAAGAAGCTTTAAATATATACCAGTTTGAGTTTAAAAAGCCATCTTTTACAGTGTTTTGCTTGGATTTTTCAGGCAGCATGGTAGAGCACGGGTATGAAGATTTAATGGATGCTATGAAATTGATTTTAGATGAAAAAAATGCTTCAAAATATTTTATACAGTTTTCTAAAGAAGATGAGGTTTGCTTGATTCCATTTAGCAGTTATGTTCTTAATATTTATAAAGGAGAGACATCGAGCCTTCTTTCGGATATTTTAAATACAGAACCAGGCGGCGGGACAGATATGTATTTGGCATTAAATGAAGCATTGGATGCTATAGAAGGTGTTGATTCTCTAAAGTATAATGTTTCTATAGTTTTAATGACAGATGGTATGTCTAGTGAAAATCATAAAAATGCATTTATAAGAAAATATGAAGGAATAAATAATACTATTCCAATATATTCAATCATGTTTGGAGATGCAGATAAATCCCAACTTGATGAGATTGCAAAGCTTTCTTCTGCACTTGTATTAAATAGTGAAGATGATTTAATAAGGGCATTTAAAACTGTAAGAGGATATAATTAGGGGGGATAGTTATGAAAGAAAAGAGCAATACATTTACTATGATATTACCTGCTCTTGCAGCAGGACTTTTGTTTATATTTTGCTTTGCCTTTTTGAGGCTTAAGCTCATAATATCTCTTATCATCTCTGTAATTGTTTTGATAGTATTTACACTTATTTTATATATTCCTTCAAAGAAAAAAATTCCTGGAGTTAGTACTTCCTATGGAAATCAAATTAAAAATAATTTAGATAATGCAAAGGTGCTTACCAGAAAGCTTACGCAGTTTAATTTTAGGATAGAGAATAAAAAAATCACAGAGGATTTAAAAATAATCGTTTCAAATATTGAAAAGATAATAAAGATTGTAGAAGAGAATCCTTTAAAATATAAAAGAGCTAGCAAATATTTGAATTACTATCCTGAGACTACCATTAAAATTTTAGATCAGTATGATAGAATTGAAAATGATAGGCTACAAGGGAGTGAAGCTTTAAACTTTATGAAAAAGGTTGAGGTTTTGGTTTCTAGGATAAAAAGTGCGTATGATACAGGATTGAATGACCTATACAGTGACGATATTTTAGATTCATCTGCAGATCTTAAGGTTTTAGAGAGCGATTTAAATAACCAGATAGGATCTTTTAAAAATGATTTTAATCTCTAGGGGGGATAGAAGTGGCAGAGGTAAACAAAAAAGGTATAATTGTCATTGTTGTTTTTATATTTTTCATATTATCTGGAATAGGTATAAAGCTTTTTCTTGATAATAATAAAGGAAAAGGAATATCTGATTGGAATACTACAACTCTATATGGAGCAGTAGGAGGTGGCAAAGAAAATCTTTTAAATGATGAAACCTTTAATAAGATATTAAAGGAAAAATATAAATTGACTGTTATTAATGATCCTTGGAGCAATGGTAAACTCATTAAAGATAAAGTGGTAAGGGAAGATGGATCAAAATACAATTTTATATTTTTTTCAGATCAGAGGTTTTTTGATTACTTTAAACTATCGCAAGATGCTTCAAAGGGTGAAGCTGAAAGGAATAAGGTTGTTAAAGGAGAGCTTACCTTAAATACTCCTATTGTCATATATAGCTGGGATATAGTTACAGATGCTTTGATCAATGAGAATATCGTCACTGTAAGAGATGGAGTTTATTATATAACTGATATGGAAAAATTAATTCAATATATAGTTGAAGGTAAGACTTGGGCAGATATTGGATTTAATCAGATCTATGGAAAGATAAATATAGCATCAACTGACCCTGTAACATCATCTCCAGGAACTTCATATTATGGACTTTTAGCATCTATTATGAATAAAGGAGAGGTAACAGAAGAAAACTTAAAAGATGTTATTCCAAAATTAAACGATTTTTATAGAAGGTCAGGATTTTTAAACAATACCCCTGCAGATTTATTTGAACTGTATTTAAGAACTGGTGCAGGTGGAAAACCTATGATAGTAGACTATGAGAAGAGCATCATCGATTTTGCAAACAACAATCCTACAGGGTGGGAAGCTGTAAAAGACAGGGTTAGGATACTCTATCCAGCTCCAACTATATGGAATTCCCATTGTATTGCTGCACTTGATGAAAATGGAGTAAAATACTTAGATGCATTTAGTGACAAAGAGATTCAGGATTTAGCTTGGGAAAAATATGGTTTTAGAGTTGGAATCACTGGAGGAACTTACGATGTAAGCAAGCTTTCTATTAGTGGAATTCCAAAGAGCATAGATTCAGTGGTTTCAACTTTGAAGATGAATATGTATGAAGAGATACAAAATAGTTTAAAAAGTCAATAATTTATTTAAGGAGAGAAGAAAATGGAGAATAGCAATAAAGTCCCTGAACTAATATTAACTACAGAAAAACCTACATCAATTGTTGCAAATGAACCTAAAGAGAAGATAACAAATACGGATCTTGATATCAACAACTTAACCCCAAAAGAGCAAGAGGCGATTAGAGAGTTTGTTAAAAAGATAGATATAAAGGATTCTACCATGATAGTTCAATATGGAGCTCCTGCTCAGAACAAGATATCAAACTTTGCAGACAATATGCTAAGCAAGGTTAAGACAAAGGAAATGGGAGATGTAGGGAATTTGCTTACAACTCTTGTAGTGGAGATAAAGGGATTTAATGAGGACATGGATGATAAAGGCTTTTTAGGATTTTTTAACAATCAGAAGAACAAGATGAGAAAAATAACTGTAAAATATGATTCTGTTCAGGCTAATATAGATAAAATAACAGAAAACTTAGAGCAAAATAAATTGCAGCTTTTAAAAGATGTGAATATGTTTGATGGATTGTTTGAGGCAAATTTAACTCATTTTAAAGAGCTTGGAATGTATATCATTGCAGGTGAGGAAAAGCTTAAGGATTTAAATGAAAATGTACTTCCTAAGCTAAAACAGCAAGCTATAGAAACCAATGATGCTGCAATATCTCAGCAGGTAAATGATATGATAAATTTAATTGGAAGGTTTGAAAAGAGGGTGCACGATTTGAAATTAAGCAGAAATATTTCATTGCAGATGGCTCCTCAGATAAGGCTTTTACAGAATAATGATAATGAATTAATAGATAAGATTCAAAGCTCTATTTTAAATACTATACCTCTTTGGAAAAATCAAATAGTATTGGCTTTAGGTCTTGAAAATTCAAGGCAAGCTATGGAAGTTCAAAAGAAGGTTTCAGATATGACAAATGAGCTTTTAAGAAAAAATAGCGAGATGTTAAAGATGAGCACAATTGAGATTGCAAAGGAGAGCGAAAGGGGTATAGTGGATATTGAAACCTTAAAGAAAACCAATGAGGATTTGATAACCACTATAGATGAAGTCATCAGGATTCACACAGAAGGAAGGCAAAAGAGGCTTGCTGCAGAGCAGGAGCTTCAAAATATGGAAGAGCAGTTAAAAGAAAAATTGAGAACTGCAAAATAAAGATAGGCTGTCTCTTATTGAGATGGCTTTTTTTATATTTTTGCAAAAAAATGGGCACGAACAAAAAGGAAGAAGACCAGCTATTGTAGATGTAGCTTCAAATGTAAAGAAGCTATGCTTTTTTTGTATCGATTATTTCTTTTATAATTGAAATTTTGTATAATAATATAAATTTAAGATAAAATTTGATAAAAATAGGGGATGAAAATGAAAGGTAAAAGGAATTTATCTATAAAAATTTTAATAATTATAGTGATGATAAATATAGTAACAGGAACGAAAATAATGGTTAATGGAGCTATTAATATTGAAGATAAGATCGCTACCAGTAGCAATCAAAGCTTTGTAATAAAGAAAGATGGTACGCTTTGGGCATGGGGGTCTGATGTTTATGGCTCATTAGGTGATGGAGGCAAAAATAAAGATAAAGGCATTCCTGTACAGATATTAAGCGATGTGCAATCTATTTATTCTCATTTTTACTCAAATTATAGTTTTGCAATAAAAAATGATGGTTCTCTTTGGGGTTGGGGATATAATGCTTATGGTCAAATAGGAGATGGAACAAAAATTGATAAATCTAAACCTGTAAAAATAATGAATGATGTTAAATCAGTTATTATGGGAGGTTCCATGAGCTTTGCTATAAAAAGAGATAAAACATTATGGGGATGGGGAAGAAATGAAGACGGTTACTTAGGTGATGGTACAGAAATTGATAGATTAAAACCAGTTAAAATCATGGATAATGTTGTTATAATGACCTCTGGTAGACCTGGTTATATGGAACATAATTTCGCAATAAAAAGTGATGGGTCCCTTTGGGCATGGGGAAATAACGAGTATGGAAAGCTAGGCGATGGGACAGACATCGATAGGATAAAACCTGTTAAAATAATGAGCAGTGTTGCAAAAATTATTACAGCAAGCAGGTATTCCTTTGCCATAAAAAAGGATGGAACATTGTGGGGATGGGGTGAAAATGGTTATGTTTCATATTTAAAAGATAAAATATCATTAAAACCTGTTAAAATAATGAATAATGTACAATCTATTTCAGTGGATGAATTTGGTCCTTCAAATTATGTTATAAAAAAGGATGGAACATTGTGGACTTGGGTAAGCAATGGTTATGGAGCTTTAGAAGATGAAAATACTATTACTAAATTTAATCCTGTAAAGATAATGGATAGTGTAAAATCAATCAGTGGTGATGGAAGTCAAAGGTATGTTATAAAAAAAGATGGTACATTATGGGGCTGGGGATGGGATTTGTATCATCAATTGTTGACTAAAGAAATAGGAGATTATAATGAATATATCAAAAATCCTGTAAAGCTGATGGATGATGTTTTGGCAGTTAAGGGTCATTATCATGTTTTAGCTGTAAAAAAAGATGGCTCACTGTGGTCTTGGGGAAATAATGAGTATGGACAAGTTGGCGATGGTACAAAAAAATATAGAAATGATTTATTTGAAGTGATGACCTTAGGAAGCATTGTTACCTAACTGTTAAGATACAAATACTGGTTAAAAGCAATAATTAACCAGTATTTACATTGTATTTATGTTTGTACGAAATTTAGGTGATTATTTTTTATTAGATAATAAGGACAATATTTCTATTGCAGCAATTCGCCTCGCATTTGCTTCTACCACAAGTTGCAAAACCAGCGCTCTAAGTGCGCCATCTATTTCTTCATCATTAAAAACTTCAATTGCTCTTTCGATTGCATCTGCAACATGATTTAAAGCATCATCCTGTAAGTTGCAGTATTTATCATATTGCAATTCTATATCCTCTTCTGAAAAGAAATCTTCTAATAGCACTTTTATTTCAGATATGCTTAAAATTTGTTTGATGGTGGATATTGTTATAAGCTTAGCTAAATGATTGCGATTATATTTTTTCCCGACAGGTCTATCTAGTATGGAATCTTTTACATAGTTATTTATCATGGAAGATGTGAGAAGTTTTTCTTTTTTGCTGGATTTAAACATATCAAGATGTTTTTCCATATATGTTATAACTTGATCCATGTATAGATCGATATCTGGGAAAGAGTTCCACTGTATGGTTTTATGCAAGCTTATATCCTGTGTCCATTTTGAAAGTTCATTTTTAATATCATTCACAAAACTCATCTCCAAAAAAATTTAATTATATTAAGTATATCATATAATTTTTAAAATATAAAGATGATATAGTTTTAAATAGTATTGACAAAATTAACTAAACGAAGTAATATAATATTAAAAACTAAGTAAGGTGATTTTTAAAATGATAAATTTTTTTAATGATATAAGTATTTGGGGAGATTCTGTTTTAAAAGGTATAGTGCTCAATAGTTTAAATGGAAATAAATACGAGATATTAAAAAATTCAGTAGTATCTCAGTGTGCTAAATTATTAGGTATTAATATTCAAAACAATTCTCGTTTTGGATGTACCATTACAAAAGGAAATACAAATTTAATGAAGGCTCTAGATAAAGGACTTCATTGTGATGCTGCTATCATTGAATTTGGAGGAAACGATTGCGATTTTAACTGGAAAGAAATATCTTCTAATCCATACATAGAACATGAACCGAATACACCCCTTGATATTTTTAAAAACACTTTAAATAACATGATAATTCTATTAAGAGATAGGGGAATAGAACCGATATTAATGTCCTTACCTCCTCTTGAGCCTGAAAAATATTTTAACTGGATAATAAGCTCTGGATTAAACGCTGATAATATAATGAAATTTATTGGAAATATCAATTATATTTATAGATTTCATGAGAGATATTCAAATGCTGTTACAAATATAGCAATGAAAACAAGATCCTACTATGTGGATGTGAGGGATGCATTTTTATCATATAAACATTATGAAGATCTTTTGTGCAATGATGGAATACATCCAAATGAAAAGGGACATGAAGTTATGAGAGAAGTTTTTGTAAATGAAATGGCAAATCAATATAAAGATAATGAGAGACTGCTGTAAAATTAGTTTTATAGCAGTCTCTTTTAATCTTAAGCTTTTAATCCTTGTTTCATAAATTCTCTAACATTTAGCATACATATGCTCAGTATAGATAGCATAGCTCCTGTTCCTATCATGAGCCACTGGATGGGTATCATGTCAGAAAGAGGTCCAAATATAATCATACCAAGTGGCATCATAGTAGAAAAAGCTATTTGTATAAAGCTAAAAACCCTTCCTTGCATATCTGCTTCAACTTTTTCCTGAATTAAAGTCATAACAGGTGTATCAAATAGTGGCATTGTAAATCCTGTTATACCTATTACGATAAGGTATACCCAGAATGTTTGTATAAAACCTACAGCAAAGGTTAAAATTCCAAACATAAAGCAACCAAATGATAGGGTTATGAGACGGTTTTTAAAACCACCCCAAGATGCTATGATTATTCCTCCAAGCATAGCTCCTAAAAAGAAAGAGATTTCATTTAAGGTTAAATTCCAATAGGTGTCTCCAAATACACGGGTTACCATAAGGACGTTTAAAAAGGCTGCAGGTACGATTAATATGGTGAATATCATGTAAAATATGAGAAGCTTATTTATAAATGGATGAGTTAGAGAATATTTTATTCCTTCTTTTAAATCATATATATAATCTGTCTTTTTAGTTTCTTTAGCTTTTTCATGTAGAGGTATTTTTATAAAGGACAATATTCCAATGCCAATAACTGCAGTTATCACATCTATAAAGAGAATATTGTATATTTTTCCATAAGTTAAGATAGCTCCTCCAATTGCAGGACTCACTAAATTTACAAGGGACATTAAGCTGCCATTTATACCGTTTACTTTGATCAATCTGTCTTCAGGGACTATTTGAGGTATGATTGCAGAAACTGAGGGAGATTGTAGACCTGTACCCATAGAGCGTATAGCTGAGATTAAAAATATCATCCATAATTTTTCATACCCATTTATCATGAAAATTGCTAATATTAAAGTAGATATTGCAATAGATGCATCAGCAATTATAACTAAAAATTTGCGATTGTATCTATCTGCCCATACACCTGCAAATAAGGATATAAACACTTGAGGTAAGAATGCGCAAATAGTGGATATAGCTACCGTGCTACCAGAGTTTGTAGTCTTTGCAATATACCAGATGATTGCAAACTGTACCAAGGAAGAGCCAAACATAGAAATTGTCTGCCCTGTTAAAAAGGCAGCAGTTTTTTTTAACCATTTTTGAGATATTAAGTCTGACATTAACTCTCTCCTAACATTTTATACCCTTATTAAACAAGGGTTTTTACATTCTAATATAAAAATTTTATAATGTCAATGAAATTTTTTTAAAAATATAGCCATAAAAAGAAGATGCTACTATATCTAATCTTTTTTGTTATAAAGTAAAAATTTATGAATTATTATTTGATTAATGGATAAAATGATTTTAAAAGTTACATAGATAAAATAATTTTCAGAGAGGGAAAAAGGAATCTTCTTGTAGTGAAAATGCATGAAATTCTACATGAAATTTTATGAGAAAAATAGTGATATATATTCTTATGATTTATTTTTTAATTATAAATAGTGTTTCATCACATGGGTTTAATTTAAAAAAGCCTTCTCTAAGCTTTTTAAGCAGTGATAATACTTTAAAGGATATAAGCCCTGGAGAAACAAGAGAATATACTTTTAAAATAGCTAATACTAAATATAACGAAATTTCAGATATAGATTTAAAATATCATTTTGAATTTTCATTTCAAAATATTAATGCACAGGATTTGCTTGATTTATCGTATACACTTTCTTATAAATCAGGAGAAAATGAAGATGAAATTCCTTTAAACATGCAAGAGGGTTTTCCAATTAGAACTTATCCTATTATTATTGATAGTTCTAGAGAGCAATATCATATTTTCACATTAAACATAACTTGGAATGATACCCAAACAAGCCCAATAGGATTTGCTAATAAAGTGATGAAAATTTTAATTGACACCATTGTAGAGGAGTGCATTTCATCAAAATATACCTATAAGCTCCCCCAGCATTTAGTTTACCTTCAAACTCAAGATTTTAAAGATGATGCTTTTTATGAGAAAAAGACCATGGTATACAACGATGCTGCTACTTTATTAATTGGGGTAAAAAATAATTATGTTAAAGACAGTTATAAAGAAGGAAAAGATCTAAAATATAAAATTTCCATACATTATGGGGATGGAGTAAGCTTGCCTGACTTATCAAAACCTCATGAAAATTTTCAGTTAATTGTAAATGATATTCCCTGTGACGCTTATGACACTACAAGTATTTATACAATCTCAAAAGATGTATCTGAAAATAGTTTAAATATAAGATTTATGTGGGATGGAATTTTAAATATGAATCCATCAGAATTTATATATGTAAAAATATCAAAGCTTATACCTTATTATCATGAATCTATATTTAAAGTTACAGTTTTAGGTAAAATGTTTATAAGTATTGATAAAGAAGATGGTCTTGATTCCTTTTCAAATGAAATAAAAAAATTAACTTTTAGTACTACAAAATCTTTCGGAGCAGGGCTTTTATCTCATAAAATGAAAATCAAATTAACTTGGGATAATTCTTTAAGCATAGATGATACAAATAATCTAATTATTGATAATATAAATGACCCATTAAATAGTAATTCTATAATAAATGGTGGGAGTTTAGAAAATAGATTTTTTTATATATATTTAAACCCATCTTCAAAAGAAACTCTAAGTTTTTATAAAAATGGAAACATTGCATCTAATAGCGATTTTATTCAAGCTGAAGTGGAGATTATAGGTGCGGATATTCCTAAATATGACTTGTGGAACAGCAATAGCATAAATAACGGATATTTGGGGTGGGAACATAGACCTGATGGAATACCTATTATACCATGAGAAGAAGGGATTTAATATGAGATATAATAAGATATTAACTACATTAGTAGCACTAACTTTATTATTTAGTATTTTTTTTGAGTATTTTCTTTCAATAGATATTCATGCAAGCGTGGGAGAAATAAATAATCAAGAAGAAATAAACCTCGTACTATCAAATTCACTTCGCAGTAAAAATGCAGGTGTGAGCGTATTTATCTTAGGGATTGGTGTAAAAAAAATAAATGATTTTGAATATAGTGTTTTGCCTGATACTAAAGTCACTATTTCAGCGATCAATGAAACAAGGAAGTTTTTAAATTGGAATGTATCTGGAGTTTCAATTGATACACCTCAGGATTCATATACCTCATTTATAATGCCAAATAACACTGTAACTATTGATGCAAATTGGGATGAGAGTGTTCCAAGTGACGTTGGCACTACTATGGCTTATGCTTATACTTTAGATGATTTTAATGATTTCTATGCCCTTCAAGAGATAATCAATAAAGGAATTAGCATATCATCAAGTGAAATATCTGTTTATAATGATTATTTTAAAGTATTTGGTTTGTCCATAAATTTAACAAGTGATTTTCTAATTCAAAGAGATAAATTAATTAAAGGTTATTTTAAAGTCACAAATAATGTATCGCTTACTCAACCTAATTTATCAGAATTACCTGTTAAACTTTTTAAAGGTATTGGAAATTCTTCGCAAAATTCTTTTCAAGGTGTAATAGATGGTGACAATAAACATATTGTTTTAAATATTAACACTACTAACCAGTATGCAGGACTTTTTGGATATGTGAAGCAAACCTCTCAAGCTAAACCTACTGTCCTTAGAAACCTATCAATAATGGGTAGTATTGCATCTAATGGAGTTTCCAATTCCTATGTTGGTGGTGTTGCTGGGTGGGTAGATCCAAACGTTTTAATCTATAACTGTGAGTCTGGTATATCTTGTTATGCAAAGACTGGAAACTTCACTGTTTGTGTTGGTGGTTTAGTAGGATATTGTTTATCTAATATAGGAGATAAAAGCAACAATAGATATAAATCATATCTCATGCCTATATCTTCTGAATCAGGTTCTTATTCTTATACTGGTGGTTGTTTTGGATATGTTAAGAATGCTTTTGTTTTAGATGCAACATCTTATTTTGAAGATTCTAAAATAACCTCTGTTGTATCAAGAGCAGCAGCATCCCTTTATTCTGTTTCTGGTGGAGTGATAGGATATTTTGAAAATAGCCAAAGTGATTTAGTCTGTATAAAAAATTGTTTTACCAAATCATCGAATTTTTTTACAATTAATGCTACTATGCATGGCAACAATAAAACTTCTTATGCATGTTCTGGAGGTGTTGTTGGTATTATAAAAAATAACAATGCTTTAGGAAAAATAGAGGTTTCAAATAATTGTGTAGATACTGACGAGGATAATAATGACAATAATGTTGCTGCTGATGAAAAGAGCTTTGCAATTATCTATGCTCGTGATTATTCTAAGGATAGCATTTCATCTATTGAAGCAGGTGGTATTTATGGAAGGATTGATGCTGCAAATATATCAAATATCACGCTTTCAGAGCCTTTTGCTACATTAAATCCAAATAATTCTGATGATGCGTTTAATGGCAATATAAATATTGTATCAGAAATAAATGGAAAATCTGATCCATTTGCTGGAGGTGTATGTGCTGAAAATCTTTTTTTACAAGCTAATGGATTTTCTTGTGATTTAACAAATGTAACTATACAAGCTAGTATAAAAAATACATCCACATCGAGTATAAATGGATATACAGGTGGATTAGTTGGAAAAGCTCAAGATAATTTAAATTTAGATAATATAACCTTGTATGGTGATAATGTTTTAATTGAAGAATTTTGTGATAGTGGTGCAAATGGTAAGACTGGACCTTTAAATTGCGGGGGAATTGTAGGATATAAAAAAGGTGGGAAATTATCAAATAGCAAGGTTTTATTTACAAATAGTAAAATCATGTTAAATCAAAACTCTTTTCTCTATGTGACAGGAAATATATCTTTAGGTGGAATTGTAGGATTTTCATCAGCCAATACCATAAGTGATTGCATTGTAGCAGGACCTATTTTAGACAACAATACAGATTACAGTGGTTCAACCACAGAAATTTCTTCAATTATTAGTACAAAATATGCAGTTCATGGTGCAGCAGATAATTACACAGGGGGCATTGTTGGATATGCTACTGGTGGCTCTATTTATAATTGTAAGTATATTGGAGATGAAAGAAGCGATAAAGATATTGTAAAAATGGTATCAAATCAAGGAGCAAATTCTCCCAGTGTAGGTGGTATTGGAGGATTTGTAGTATCTTCAAAGGTATATAATTGCAATGTTATAAATGGTAACGTATACGGGGATGCATATAACCCTTCAAAACAAGCTAAGGATACTGATGTAATAGTTGGAGGAATAATAGGTCTTATTAATGGCACGGCAAATCCTGCTATTGAAAATTCAACGATTTCAAATAGCACTATGACGGCAAATGGAAGAGATTATACCCTTACTTATTCAGGTGGAATTTTGGGATCACATTTTACAGTAGGAAGTGCTACCATTGTTAAAGGCTGCATTAGTGAAAATAATAACATCAAAGCCAATGCTCAAAAGAAATGGGCAGCTTGTGGTGGAATTTTAGGATATAACTATGACAGCACAGTAAAAATAGAAAATAGCATGTCTATTGGAGATACACTTTTTTCAACTTCAGCAGGAACAGAAGCTGACCAAGATCCAGATTCAATTGGAGGAGGCATTGTTGGAAAAGCAATTGGCACTACTTGTTCTATATTAAGATGCTTTTCAAATGCGCAATTTATATTAACTCATGTGGATAATTCGAGAATATATATAGGAGGACTAATTGGTTGGAAGGTGGGAATTACAGGTACATATACTGATTCATTTTACCATATGCAAAATACAGGTACAAATATTGCCATTGGAAATAATTCATATGATACTCAAAAAACCATAATAACTAAAAGCTGCCTTGATTTTAGCGATGTTACCTTAGATCAAAATAACCCTAAAAAGGCATTGTTCCAAACAGGTCTTAATACTACAAATTCCCAAATTATCGTTAAAAAACCTCATTCTCATGATGTTGTTTATCTTACTGCAAATGAAGTGATAAATGGCGTAGCTTGCAAGGATCAATATAAAATAGAGAAAAAGCCTAATATAAATGAAGTAAGCCTCACTGAGGTATATACAATCATCACACAATATCAACCTGGTTCTACTACAGTAATGGGCACTCAAACTCGTTATTTTGGAAATATAAACACGATAGTAATAAGTGATGTAATCCCTCAAGTAAGCTCAATCACATTGCATAAGGATTCTGCAGATGGAGAACTCATTCAAGAAGCAAATTCTAAAGTTTCTCTAAAGGTAGAT
>JAVBPQ010000184.1:0-5349 GCA_031549525.1 Clostridiaceae bacterium
GTAAATTATATTGATAAAAATTAACTAATTATTACTTTTTAATAAAAATTAATAATAAATTAAAAAAGTTTTGTATTTGTTGGTTGACTTTTGAAAATTCATATAATAATATGAGTATAGAAAAAATCACAAAAAAATGGATGTGTTTTCTGATTTGATTAATATTTGTGCTAAGGGGTTGATTGCTAAATGTTAAATTTTCTAAAAAAATTTATTGGAAAAAAACAGGATCCAGATGATTTTATATTGATGAATAATGGTGTAATTTATAATGATTTTATAGCAAAAGAAAAGTTTCCTGAAAAAAAATCATCTAGCCCTGTTGATTCATCTGTAAAAGTAGAAGATTATTATAATGAATTTAAAAATCATGATGAACGTGGTGAATTCAATAAGGAAAGTTCTGCAAAAAAAGATACATATCAGTCTGTTGATGTTAATATGGTAAATATCCATGAAAAATCAAAGGATGCAGTTATAGATGAATTGGAGACCACTATTGTAGTTCCACGCAGAATTAGAATAGATCGAAATTATATAAAAGAAGAGAATAAAACTCCTAGTACTGATAGTTTATTTATTAATTCTGAAAATAAGGTTCAGCAAAACGAAAACCCTTTTTTAAGCATTGAAAATAGAATTCATAAAACAGATAACATGAATGAAAATAAAATTTATGATATAGAATCTAGCAATGTAGTTAACAAAAGTACTCAAGATAATACATTTAATAATAATCAAAATAAAGCTTATAATAATATAGATAATAGATACAATGAAAACCAAACTTATCAAGATGATAGTTCATTTAGCAATAGTTTAAGAGAACCACCTAAAGAAAACAGCATGTTTGATGAAACCATAAGCAAAAATATTAAAAATAACAATATATTTTCAAATAATGATATAAGAACTCCTCAAGACAATATATATTCAAATGATGTGACAATGCCTCAGAATAATGCATTTTC
Organism: Clostridiaceae bacterium; assembly: GCA_031549525.1. Taxonomy (GTDB): domain Bacteria; phylum Bacillota; class Clostridia; order Clostridiales; family Clostridiaceae; genus WQUF01. The sequence goes on from JAVBPQ010000184.1 coordinate 972, forward strand.
AAATAACAATACTAGAGTGTCTCAGAATAACACATTTTCAAATAACAATACTATAATGCCTGAGAATAATGTATTCTCAAATAAAAATAACCAAAATAGTGAATATTACCCCAATTCTAATTTATATACTAACGATATAAGAGCGTATAAGAACAATGGACCAGTTGAAAATACTGTAAATAAAGTGAATCAAAATGAATATGTGAATTATGAAAATAATATGCCTCCAATAAATATAGTACCTATAAATCAAAGAGCAAAAGAAATGTACGATAAAGAAGGTTTTTATAGGGGAAATGCAGATCTTGAAAGCACGCAGAATTTGACAATTTTGCAGTTTTATAAAGATTTAAATCATTTTAAAATATTATCAGAAGAAGAGAAGATGTTTTTATCCATTGAAAAAGCTAAAAATACATTGCATTATTTTGTGAAAGTTATAATAAATCCTACACAAAATCAAGCTAATTTTAGTATAAAAGCAAAATTAAAGGATAATCTTAAAGAAGAAAATCTTTGGATTAACAATGTAAAATATGATAATGGTATTTTTGAAGGTATAGTTGGAAATTATCCAAAGGTTATTAAAAATGTAAAGTTTGGAAGCGTAATAAGAGTAAATATAGATGATGTTATAGACTGGATGTTTATAGATAATAAAAGATTAATTGGAGGATATTCTATAAGGGTAGCCCGTTCTATAATGAGCGAGCAAGATAGAAATAAATTTGATAAATCATTGTTTTTCTTCATAGATGAAGGTGAAGATTATTTTAGAGAAGATCTTACAACTCCTGAAGGCTCAATAACGCTTTATGAAGAATCTTTTAGAAGGCATGATTTAAATATCATTCTAAAATGTAAAAATTTTAAAGAAGAAGCTAAAATATATATGCTTAAAAAGTTTGGAAGTTTTTTTTATGATGAAAAATCATTAATAGATCTTCAAGAGAGCTTGAAGCTTTCTTTTATAAAGAAAATAGAAATAGAGGGGTTTAAAAAGATAGACTGGAAAAAAAGGGCTTTCACAAGGAGAGACTATATAGATGAAGATTTAGTCCTTGTAACAGAATGGGTTTTTAAAGAAGATGGAACAAAGAGTAAGCTTAGATATTATGTTTGGAGAAATCCAAACTATATGTGGAAAGTTTTATGTGAAGAAAAATAAAAGTTAAAGAACATATAAAAGTAAAAGGCTTTTGCAGGTAAATTTTGCAAGAGTCTTTTTAAATTTGTGAAGAATTATTCACAAATTTATCAAAATAATTACATATTTAATTCATATAGAATTCATTTCATATGTATATAATTAAAGCATGATAAAGATGACTTGAAAGAAGGGTCGAAAAATGCAAAATGATTTTAATGATTTTAATATATATGATTTAAATAATAAAGATGAGGAGATGAATTTAAAAATGAATACTTTAAATGGTGAAAACAACTATTCCTCAAATGACAGTGAACTTGAAAACTCAAACTATAGAAATGATAACTTTGCAGGAAATGTGAATACAAACTATCAAAGTTCAAATTATAACAATCTGGTAAATAGCAGAGATAACTTCTATACAAATAATATACAATCAAATAGCAGTGTAAGTCCATATGTTAATGCTACTTATAGTGATGGTTCATATAGTAATTCTGGTTACAATGCATCAAATGATAATAACAATTGGCAATATGATTACTCAATACATTCTTTTAGCAATACTATGAAAGGAACTAATGCAAATGAAAGTACACAAACACAAAATCAGATACCAGTTAATAATGAAGTAAAGGATAGAAAAAGTACTAAAGGCACTCCTAAGAGACATTCATATATGAGTCAGTTTTTAACTACATTAATTGCCTGTGTAATATGTTCAAGCTTAGTAGGTGGAGCATTAACTGTGAGCTTTTCAAACAAAATTGATAAACAAAATGCTTTGATAGAGCAAATAACAAATAGTAAAAATTACTCTCTAGTAGGAACTTCATATACAGGTGAGACAGATGTATCATCTATTGTAGAGAATGTGTCTCCATCTGTTGTAGGTATTAAAATCGATGTTACAGTTAATTCTACAGGAAGAAGGTATTTCTTCTCAATGCCACAAGAAGCTACATTAGAAGGTTCAGGAATAATCCTCTCTAAGGATGGGTATATTGCAACAAATTATCATGTAGTGCAATATTCTGACCCTGCATCAAATTTAAATGCTGCTGTTAAAATGGAAGTGCATTTAAGCGATGGAAGAGTGGTGCCTGCAGAATTTGTAGGTGGAGATGAGGAAAATGATCTTGCAGTTATAAAGGTTGATTTAAATAATTTACCTGCTGCAACTTTAGGAGATTCTTCTTTATCAAAGGTAGGAGATAAGGCAATTGCAATTGGAAATCCTCTTGGACTTGAATTTGCAGGAACAGTTACAGTAGGAGTTATAAGTGGAGTTGATAGAAATTTAGATGTTGGAAATGGTACAACTAAAAAGCTTTTACAAACCGATGCAGCTATTAACTCAGGAAACAGTGGTGGTGCACTTGTAAATTCAAAAGGTGAAGTTATAGGTATAAACAGTGCTAAGATATCAGCGACAGGTGTTGAAGGAATCGGATTTGCAATACCAATTAATGAGGCAAAACCTATACTTCAATCATTGATGAAATAGATTGATGAAATAGTTAGAAAACAAAATAACTGATTAGCTAATTTAGTTATATTATATATAGGCCTACAGATTTATGCTGTGGGTCTTTTTTGTAAAAAGAATCACTGTTACCAGAATATTTGTAAGCACAGATTTGGGGTTACTAGAAATAGAATGATGGTTAGTAAAAAAATAGGATAATTTACACTAAAAATATATTTAAAAGTAGATTATTTATGCTTTAAAATAGTTGAATTAATTTTATAATATAGTTTATTATAACTTAAATATGGGATTTTAATGAGTGTATAGATTTTTAAATTGCTTATATATAATAATGGTTAATAAAAAAGAGCAGACTTCTCCTGTGGGTTTTTTCATTCAAAAAAAATTTTTTGAATGGATTTTATATAAGCATTTAGTTTTTTTAAGAGTTTAGATTATTTTTGAAAAATGTTTTTTAGAATTTATGATTTAAGATCTTATCAAATTTAGTTTCTCTTAGCTTATCTACTAAATCTTTATCTATTAATCCTGCATCTGTATATTCTTTTATTTGTTTCTTATTTACAGATATCTTAAAATAATTATTAGAGCTATCAACTCTTTGTTCTTCTATTGCATGAGTTCTTTTTGCTGAAATTAGAGCTTTAAAAGTTATATCAATAGCACTTCTTTCGATATCGAGTTTAACTCTAGTTCTAGATGGGGTCATCTTTGAAACCCTATCTAATCTAAGATCCCATGTATCATTTACCATAGTCTGAGCCACAGGATCAAGTATCCTTCCATATTTAGGATTAGTCAAGATTTTAATCCTTTCCATATCATTTATCTTAGCTTCTCCTAATAGTGCAAGGGCAGCGAGTTGTTTTTCATGATCTAGTTTTGATAGGTTTTTTCCTGCTTGAAGTGTTATGATCTTAGCATATACTCTTTTCTTTATTTCAGGATGCAAGCGGTCAATACACAAATAATCTTCTACAGAAGTCTTTGATATGTGAAAGATTCCAGCTAGGCTTCGAGTGATATTAAAGTCCCCTCTAGATTTTTTTAATGTTTTTAAGATCTTCTGCTGAAGGATCACAGCTTTTATTAAAGTAGTCCTGTCTATTGTCCTATATTGCATATTTGTTGCAATTACTAAATTTTGAATCATTATAGGATCTACTTTAGTCCTATCTAATATCATACATGGAGCTTTTGCGTATTTGTCTAAATTGCTGATCTCATATAATCTATTAAGAGCCATCAATCTACTTCTTCCACATATCACCATATATCCATCTCCATCATCGTTATCCATTATGAGAAGTGGTGTGATTACGCCTGCAGATTCTATGGAGTTCACTAATTGGAGGAGCTGTTCATTTGTGGGAGGGGGAAAGAAATTGATAATTGCTGGTAGTTCATGAAGATCCTTTAGAGGGATGTAGTCAAATTTTTGAAAGAAGTTAATACCATCTTTAGAGTTAGATTCTTTTATTAAATCTTGTCTTTTCTCTTCATTTTCAAGGAGCTTTTCTTCACCTAAATTAACATTTACTCCAGCTTGTCTTAAAGCGTTTTGTAGTAATTCATCGGTAAAGGTTACATCTATCATAGTAGTTCCATCTTCATTTTTAGTTTCAGTAACACCATATTTGTTATTGATATTGTTATCATTGTTGTTATTTATAGACATACTTTCCTCCAAAATATAATTACAATATATTTCTATTACTTATATTAAAAAAATATTA
>JAVBPQ010000009.1:0-4956 GCA_031549525.1 Clostridiaceae bacterium
TAGCAACACTTCTCCTACTCATCAGAGATTTTTAATCACTACCCTTAGAGCTACGGACTTGTGGAGCATCCATAGGTAACTATTTATTTTTTGCATAACGTAGTCTTTAAGACTGAGGCTATTCAACTAGCTTAATATCAAGCTCCCACCTTCTTCTACAAGTGGCGAGTAGTTGACTATAATTTCTTTTGATATATATCAAATAATATATATCAAAAAAGAGCTATCTGCAAGAATACAGTTAGCTCTTAATATTTGTTGTTATTTGTTTGTTTTTGATAATTCTTTCAATTTTTTCATTTTAGATATGAATTTTAATGCAGGAATGACCTATACAATATTTTAAAATTTAATTAATAGTTGATATAGTTACACCTTTAGAATTTTTGATATACATTTTTGTTCTAAGATTTAAATCAAAGTCTTTAATTGTCCATGTATCATCTTTGCTGACATTCATATTATCATCTATATAAGTATTTATCTTTAAAGTTAGATCTTTTCCATTAAAAGAAATATCCATAACTTCATTTCTAATTGAAGGATCAAAATATATTTCTCCTAATTTAAGCGTCTTTAAATCTAAGATATAAGCTCCTCCACCCCTTGTAACCCTTCCATATGGAAATCCAATTATTATAAACAAAGAGTTTTCATCTATCCATTTAACTTTTTTAGGGGTAAATTTAGAATTATCTCCTACAAGCTCATAAACTTTAAATGTGCCTTTTTTATCTTTAATGATTAATTTGCCAAGCCCTTCTTCGATAGCAAATTCACCTTTTCCTTCTACAGAAGCTTGAAGACCGCTTTTAGGTTCAGTGACCCAAGGTGTATTAAAGGTTACTTTTCTATTAGTGCTTGTACTAGTTAGTTTAAAAGACAATCCCTGCTTATTTTCTCTTTTAGGTGTGTCTAAATAAACTATTTGTATTGAAGTTTCAATACCCTTTTGTTGAGCAGTTAATTTAGCAGTATTTGCATTATCCCTAGTAGAATAAGAGCCCATATAGACTTTGTAAAGACTTTGATTAAGTGATATATATGCATCAGAATATCCTTTTGATTTAACAAAACTAAGCTGTTTATCTGCATTTTGTTTGTTGGCATAAGCTCCTGCTGATAATCTATAAAATGGTGTACCCGCATTTAAAGCTTTAATGGCCACATTATTAATTAGTATAAAGCAAGTTAAGGCCATAAGAAAAGATGCAATGAACTTTTTAAAAAAAGAATTCATTTTTTATACCTCCGCTTTCTTTATTAAATTTTATAAATTTAAAAGATTGTTTTAGTTATCTATATGAAACAAGGATCTATTATGTTATCCATGTTTTAGTTAGTACACTGTATTCAATAAAATTATAATTTGCTACATATTAGTTAAATCTTTAAATCATCAGAAGTAACAAGCAATCGGGGAGCTATCTATGTAACAACGCAAGTTGTATCTTATACTTCTATAATATCAATATAAGCAACAAAACTCAATACAGGATTTTTGAATAAGGTTAAACCCTGAAAAATCAACCAATCTTTTTAAAATAACACTCATATTATTCATCAAATTTATGCTTAACCTTCAAGTCTTCATCACATTATTAATTTAAAATATAAAGTAAATAAAGCTAAGGAGATGAATTAGTTGGCGATAGAGGTTTTTAATAGATATGAAGATAAATATTTAATTTGCGATAAAACTTATGAAAAGCTTCAAGGTAGAATAAAAGATTATATGGAGCTTGATGAATATAACAAAAAAAATGAGACATATACCATAAGGAGTATATATTATGATACAAGCGATCACATGTTAATTCGCACTTCTCTTAAAAAACCACGATATAAGGAAAAATTAAGGCTTAGATCCTATGGTGATGTTGATCTTAATTCTAAGGTTTATATAGAAATAAAGAAAAAGGTCAATGGTCTTGTAAATAAAAGGAGGAGCGCTATGAGATTAGATGAAGCATATAGGTTTTTAGAAAAGGGTGAAATACCAATAATTAAACATTATATTAATAAACAAGTTGTTTTAGAAATTGACTATATATTAAAATGCCATGAGCTTAAACCTATGCTATATCTTGCCTATGACAGACGGGCTTACTTTGGAGAGGATAAAAATAGCTTAAGAGTTTCATTTGATAAAAATATAATTTCAAGGAGAAAAGATGTGAGATTAGAATCAAATATATATGGAGAAAGCCTCCTTGAAGAAGGAAAGTGGCTTATGGAAGTTAAAGTAGAAAGAGCTATCCCATTTTGGCTTGCTCGCCTTTTATCAGAATACAAGATATACCCAACAAGTTATTCGAAATATGGGGAAGAATTTAAAAACTTTATTGCAGATTCTCCAATTGAAAATAAATTGGCCGTTTCATATGATGAACTTAGGGAGAGAAAAATAGCTTTATTACCAGTTTAAAATACTATTAAATTAAGGGGAAAACAAAATGATAGATACTATTTTTTCAAGCATAGATGCATCAAGTAACTTGGGTTTTTCAGTTCAAAACCTTCTTCTTACATTAGGCACAGCTTTATTGTTAGGTTTATTAGTAAGCATGATATATATTAAGACACATAAAAATAAATACCCTTCTCAAAGCTTTGCTATAAGCCTTGTAGTACTTCCTACAGTGGTTTCTATAATAATAATGTTAGCAGGCACCAACATAGCTAGTGCTTTAAGCCTTGCAGGAGCATTTTCCATAATAAGATTTAGAAGTGCACCTGGTGATCCAAAGGATATAACTTTTGTACTTTTTTCAATGGCAATTGGACTTTCTACGGGAATGGGATTTTTAATATATGCTTTTATAGTATCATTTATTCTTTGTTTTGCCATGATTGCACTTGAATTATCAAACTTTGGAAAGTTAAAAACCTCTGCTAAGCTTTTAAAGATAACAATTCCAGAAAATTTAAATTACGAAGATGCATTTGATAAAGTTATGAAAGAATTCACATTATCATATAACCTAAATAAAGTTAAGACCACAGATTTAGGAAGTTTGTACGAGCTTGAATATTCTGTGATAACAAGAAAAGATCAAAAAGAAAAAGATTTTATAGATGAGCTTCGTATAAGAAATGGAAATTTAAATATAACAATGGTGTTAAACTCTAATAATACAGATTTTTAAAAGGAGAAATAGGTTATGAAAAATAAATATATTTTTAAAACTTTAACCATACTGCTATTATGCTCGTTTCTTATTGCAGGCTGCATGAGTGAAAATCAAAACTCAAATAAATCATCGATAAATGCTTCTGAAAAATCCATAGTAGCTACATCATTATCAAGTATAGATACTGATGATGGTGATGATGATTTCGAAAATCAAGGTTCTATTTTCTTAGGAGAAGATATAACCTTTGAAGGAGATGGTATCTCTATAGACAAAACCACCATAAGCATCACAAAAGGTGGAGATTATACAATCACAGGGACTTTAAATGATGGGATGATATGTGTAAATACAAAGGAAAAAGTAAAGCTTAGGTTAAATTCCGTAAATATAACAAATTCTAAAGGTCCAGCTATATATTTTGAAGATTCCAAAAAAGCTTTTATAACATTATCTCAAGGCTCTACTAATTATCTTACAGATGGAAACAATTACTCCATAGATGCAAAGGGTGCATTATGTTCAAATGATACATTAGAGATAAAGGGAAGCGGGACCCTCTACGTAACTGGCAATTATAAGCATGGTATAGCAAGTGATGATGACATAATCATTGAAGAAGGAAACATAATAATAAAAGCTGTAACTGATGGATTACACGCTAATGACAACATAACAATTGATGGAGGAAATATTGAAATCACATGTGATTCCGATGGATTTGAAAGCGAAGGGAGTTTAATAATAAACTCTGGAACAATAACTGTAGATGCAGGGGATGATGGAGTACATGCTGAAACAGAGCTTCAAATAAATGGAGGAGAAATAAATGTAAAAAAGAGCAATGAAGGGATTGAAAGCAAAGATATACTTACGATCAATAATGGAAATATGAGGATAAATTCTGATGATGATGCTATAAATTCAGGAACAGATTTAGTAATCAATGATGGATATATATATGCAGAATGCAATGGTGATGGATTTGATTCAAATGGGAGCATGACAATTAATGGAGGTACAATCTTAGTATTTTCAGGAAATAACGCTAATGGTCCTTTGGATATTGGAGAAAGAAATGCAACTTGCACTATAAATGGAGGAATCATAATAGCAACTGGCGGCAATATGACAATCCCTATTGAAACTAACTCAAAGCAGTATTCTGTGTGGATTAATGAGCAAATTGCAAAGGATGCCATTGTAAATATTTCTTCTGAAAATGGTGAAAATATAGATACATTTAAGATTTTAAAAGGATGTTCTTCAATATTTTATAGCTCAAATAAGCTAAAATCAAATGTAATATATAATGTAAACACAGGAGGGACCATAGATTCAGATGAAAAAGATGGACTTTACACAAGTGGTAATTATGAAAACGGGTCTTTACTTGGAAGTTTTACAACCTCCTCAATTAATTCAAGCGTAGGGCAGAGTATGGGTCCAGGCAGTGGTGGAAGAAATAAATTTAAAAGATAAGTGATCTAGGCTACTTGATATTCATATCAAGTAGCCTTCAACTAATTATAATAAACTTCAATGCATCTGTCCTCGAAAGTGGCTGTTGTACTAAGAATTAAAAATCATAATAGTAAGAAGTTTTTTTATTTTTATCATAATTCTTTAATTTTTAAAATACATATTTAATAATGGACTAAATTTTAGATTAAAGGAGCGCAGCAATATGAATAATAACGATGATTCAAGATTTCAAGAAGAAGAAAAGGGATTGACTGTAGACTTTAACGACCCAATGGTTCAAGAGCTTTTAAATGAGGTAAGAGAAGAAAAAAAGAAAAAAGAAGCCTTAGAAAATAGT
>JAVBPQ010000150.1:0-25389 GCA_031549525.1 Clostridiaceae bacterium
TATTTTAATAGGAGATGAAAATTTTAGTATAGATTCAATAAGGAATATCAAACATTATGACAGCAAAGGAGCTTATATGCTTCCCCTAAATAGATATTCCATTGAATATAAGAAGGATTACATATACTATGATTTTGTGAAGGATTTGATCAATTATTATGAAAAAAATGACGTGATCAAAATACCTTTTAGTAATCCTAATTTTATATTGATGTCTTGTTCTTCAAAAGACATCTTAAATAAGGTTTTAAGCCAAGATAATTTTCCTAAGGAAGTTTATATTGATGATGATAAAGGTCGTATAGTTCCTGTGGAAAAATTCACAGCCTGAGTATTCACTTTAATTATTAAATAATTTATTCGTTTTCATGGAATAATATTTATAATTAGAAAAAGAAGAGGAGGTGCTTATATGTCTTGGGTGGTATTGATAGGAGACGGTAATTTTAATTTAGATTCTATTCAAAATATTAAACATTATGACAGCAAAAGTTCCTATAAATTGCCTTTTGATAGATATGCTATTCAATATGATGTAGATTTTATATTCTATGATCAGGTTAGAGATTTGAAAAATTACTACGATAAAAAAGATTTAGATAAGATTCCTTACAGGAATCCTAATTTCATCCTCATGTCATCCTCATCAGATGAAGTAATGGAAAAGGTTTTAAAGCAAGATAATTTTTTAAAGGATGTATATGTAGATAATGATCATGGTAGCATAGTTCCTATAGATAAGTTCATCCTAAATTGATTTTTAAAGATGTTTCTTCTAAGATTTAAAAATTTTTATACTAGAAGAAACATTTTTTATGTGATATTCAATAATTTTCCCATTTTATGGAACAATAGTCATGTTTATATAATTTAAGATGGAGGAATATATGAAGCGTGTATCATTCTATTTATTGATTATTATAGCAAGTTTTTCTTTATTTTCTACAAAAAATCTTAAATATTGTAGTGCAAATGAATCTATAGGTTCTTTAGAAAGTTTAAAGATTTCCCTCATAAAGGTATTAGATGATAAAAAGTTTGACGAAAAAACAAAGGAGATATTTTTAGATACTTTTTATGCAATAGATAGAAATTATTACGATTATGAATGTACAAATATAGGATTGCCGAAAATAGATATTTATCTTAAAAATAATTTTATAAACTTGCTTAAGGATAATATTGATTATATAAATATATATACTAGGGATTCTGAACAGGGAAGATCTTTTTTGGAAAAAATAGGGGCGGCCTATTATATGCCAGGTCTAAAGTACATTTCTATGGTGCCTCCTTTAAAAGAGGATATAAATGAATATAATGCTTATCTTGCTGCAGTTTTACATGAAATAACTCATTCAAAGCAAGAAAATATAGTTATAGATAAAGATTCATTTTTAGGAATGATACTTCTTGAGGGGGGAGCTACATATCATCAAAGGTTTGCTACAAAACCAAGTATGAATTTATCTCTTTATGAATCTATTGAAAATCCAGAAACCCAAATGGCAATATATAGTAAATCCTCCGATGAAATTGGGTATTCACTTTATGAGAATTCATTTTATAAACTTCAGATGCTTGTAGGATATGATGAGATGGAGAGGATGCAATCTGGAGGTACATATGATGAATTAGTTTCTTTAATAGATTCAAAATATGGAAAAGGTAAAGCGAAAAGAGTTTTAAAATATATGGAGGATTCTTATGTAAAAGTTAGAGCATCAAAAAAAGAGAGAAATACGCCTCTTAAGTATAATGCAGCTATTAATTTAGAGAAGGAAATTTTAGATTGTATTAAAAAGGATATTGCAAATTTAAAAAGCAGAGAAGAGACTATAAAATATTTCAATGTATATAGAAATTATAAAAGCAGATATTTGTTAAATTGCATAAAGATCTCAAATGTGAAAGAGGATTATACAAATGAAATTTTTGACATAGCTTCAATAGATGATTTAATTGAGAAAAAGGTTATTGAATTTAATATTTTATCCCAATATATGAGTAGATCAAGGCAAGAGAATATTATAAAAATGTTGCTTTATACAAATGTCAATAATAATGAAAGTAATGCAAGCATTCCATATAATTTACTGGCTTCAAAATTTGTAACTAGTAACCTGCTTAAAAAGAATAGTTTAATATTATTTGATAAAGATGAAAAATCTATAGAGTTTTTTATAGAAAGATCAGGAAAAATAAAGGTTACAAGCAATAAAAAACCTTATAACGATAAGAAAAAGATATTTGGCTATATTAATACAAGTAGAGAAAATAAAAGGCTTCCTAGTACAAAGGATACCTATTAAAAAGCTCAGCTTAAACTAAACCCAATGGTTTTAGATAAGCTGAGCCCTTTATTTTTTGTATTCTAAGATTGATAAATTATATTTATTGGATGTTTTTATATCAAATAAAATGTGAGAATCATATTATACAAGGAAGGGGGGTAGGTCGAATATGAAATATTTAATAGTATGTAGTGAGATTCAAAATCAAATTGTGCTTTTAGGTATAAAGGATTATAAAATATATGGTAAATTTAATTTAAATGGTTATGGTCCTATAAGGGCTTTGAAGTGGAAAAATAGTATAGTTTCAATTTCAAAACAAAAGGGAGAAATATCATTTTTAAATAGGCAGATAGAGAAGATAAAATCATATTATATCGGCCCATACCTCACAGATTTTTTAATTATAGAATCAAGCTCCATAATTTTAAGTGGTGATTCCAATAAAATTGTTGTATTTGATAACAATCAAAAGGAAATACAATATATGATTGAAACTGCAGGCCTTCCACTTAATATAGATTATTTTAATGAAGATATACTTGTTACAAATTATCAAAATAAAGAGGTTGAGATATTTTCCTTAAAACAAAGAGAAAAGAAATTATCCATAAAGAATGAAAAACATCCATTTAAAAGCATGTACGCAGAAGAAGGTAAATATATAATCACTATTGAAGGCTTTGAAGAGTTTGTAGAAGGAATTATATGCATATATGATTCTAAAAGTGGAAAAAAACTTGAGAGCTATAAAACCTGCAATGCTCCAGTTGATTTTTGTTATATGAATGGTCTTTGCTATGTATGTGATTATTTTTCAGATACTATTTGGGAAATAAACCTTTCAAATAGCAATAAAAGAAAAATATCTATTCCAGAATGTACCCCAAATAGCATAATAAATTTTGAAAATAAACTTCTTGTTTGTTCTGAAAAAAATAATAAAGTTATAGAATTAGATGGTGATGAAATAAAAACAATTTCAATACCATCTCCGAGAAGAATAGATATATTTTAAATTGATTATGGAAAATCATGATCAATTTTTTTCTTTTATATAATTTTGAATTTTTGTTATAACCTTATCATCAATTCTTTTTATAAAAAATTCAAGAACTTCTTTTCCTGTTTTAGATATTTTAATATATGAAATATTATTTATGGATGAGTATATGATGTACTTATCCTTTTCTAATTCCTTTAAATGTTTTTGAAGAGCAAAGTATGAGGCTATATTATTTGCAATGACAATATCACTGATATCAACATTAGATAGAGGTTTTTTATATATATCTAAAATATAAAGAATAAGAAGCTTACTTTCCATAAGCTTATTGCGAATCATAAAAATTGAACTATAAAAACCTATACATTTATATGTGAGAGGAAATAGTTCTAACTCCTTTCTAATAATATTATCTTTCTTTTTTATTCTTTAATACTCTTTAATTCACAGCACTTTCCTTATCCGATAGGAACGTTTAACTGACCCTATAATTGTATTTGCAAAGATTATATGCTATATTAATTATAGCATACAAGAGTTATTTATTCTAATTTTTTAAATTATTCAAATTATTTAAATTATGAAAAGGGCTTACTAAGTAAAAATTATAATTTATATTGAAAAAGGTGCTAAAAAATTATATAATAAATATAGACGCGAATAGATTTTCAATAAATGTTAAGAATATCATAAAATAACTTATTAGGTGTTGTTTTATAATTAAGAATTTGTTGATTTTATGTAATAAGCTTTTTTAAAATTAAATTTTATTTAAGTATCTTAAGACTAAAATTTAATATCTTAAATATAGAAAACTTTAACTTAGTATCATACATAGATTATTGTATTATACAAGCATAGATAAGATAGTAATACATTTTTATATTGCTTGCAGGGTTTTTTCCTACTTTAAAACGAGACTATACAATTAAAAATGCCAATACAGTGTAAATTAGATGATTTATTAGAAAATGCATCTATGTTGGGGATTACATTGGGTATTTTAGAATGGTATAGATTATTTATCCAACAAGAAAAATATAAAAATGTAATATTTTTATACAAACTATAATAATATTATTTTGAGGATAGTTATTAGCACTAAGGGAGAGAGGGGTTACTATGGACAATTTTATGCTAAACAACAAGATTTATCTTGAGGGAAAGGTTAATTCTGAACTTACTTTAAGTCACGAGATGTATGGCGAGGGATTTTATATATTTGAAATGGAGGTTCCTCGGTTAAGTGATGCAAAAGATATTCTGTTTATTACAGTATCAGAAAGATTGCTCAATAATTTAGATTTAAAGATTGGTACTGAGGTTGTTGTAGAAGGTCAATTAAGATCATATAATAAATTTGTTGATGGTTCTAATCGTCTGATACTAACTGTTTTTGCAAGAAATATAAATTACTGTACAGAAAGAAGTAAAAATCCAAATCAAATTTTTTTAGATGGGTTTATATGTAAAGAACCTATTTACAGGCAAACTCCTTTTGGAAGAGAGATTGCAGATATGTTAGTAGCTGTAAATAGATCTTATAATAAGTCTGATTACATACCAACTATTGCATGGGGAAGAAATTCTCGTTTTTGTCAAACTTTAAAAATTGGAGATAATATTAGAGTTTGGGGGAGACTTCAGAGCAGAGAGTATCAAAAGAAAGTTTCTGATAGTGAATTTGTGAATAAAGTTGCATACGAGGTTTCTATTTCAAAGATGGAAAAAGCAAACAAAGAAAACTCTCAGGACATGGAAAATACAGAGATTTCTGCATTAGAAATCGAAACAGAAGAGGGCGCAGGAATATTCTAATAAATTTTTTATGCACTAGCTTAGCTGGTGCATATTATTTTATGGTTAAATTAACTCTTTTATAATAATAAATAAACTATATTGGGAGGTTATTTATGCCAGTTACTTTTAAGATTAAATCGCAAAAAATAGTAAGGAGCAAGGATATAATAGATTCTTTAAATTTTCTAGTAAAAATAGCAAATTTAAAGGATAAATCCATCAAAGATAAATTAGGAGAAGGATATGAATATATTTATTATATTCCTAATATATCTACAAAAGGGGTATTATTATCATATGATTTAGGAATATATGAGGTAGAAGTAAATGCTCTAGCATGTGAAGAGGATTACAGACTTGCTTTTGAAATTTGCAGAGTTTTATATAATATTTTATTGCAGCCTATCTATGTAAATGGCAATAGAAAACCAGTTAATATTGAGGAGTTAAAAAATATTCTAACTAAAGTATTTATCTTTTCAAAGATCGAAAGTTCAATTAATTCTATAGAAAAAATATTGAGTGAAAATGAGTATATATATATATATGGATGTTTAAAGGAAGTATATATAAGCAAATTTTTATATAAAGATTTTAAATTAAAAAGTAAAAATTTTAAAGAGCTTAAGGATAATATTTTTAATCTTATAAGGAAAGTTCAATATATTGAAGATATGTATTTTGAACCCAGCACTTATATAATACAAGATGAAGAACCATGGACATATATATCTGTTACCTTTGGTATGGATTATTTTTTGCCTAAGGTCGATAGCCTTGTTATATTTTTTTCTGAAGCTGAGGATTATCTTGTGGATTACGAAAATCTGCATAAGATAAAATTTGATAAATTAAAATTAATAGATGGAGCCCAATTTATCTTAGATTCTGTTACAGAAGAAGAGCTAAGAGGGCTTTTGTTTGAACTTAAAAACTGTTAAAATTTTTTATTGACAATTTATTAATAAGGTATTATACTTTTATTCATTATAGATTTTGATTTATAAACATACAATTTAATAAATAATAAACTTATCAAGAGTGGCGGAGGGACTGGCCCTATGAAGCCCGGCAACCGGTAAAATTTACTTGGTGCCAATTCCAGCAGTGAAAACTGAGAGATAAGAAATAATTTGTTTTTGAGCTCAAGGTTTTTCCTTGAGTTTTTTATTTTGGATTTGGGGGTTAATATATTGATTAAAATAAAGGGACTTTATAAAAACTATGGTGATTTAAATGTTTTAAAAGATATAAATCTTGAAATAAACAAGGGAGAGATATTTGGAGTTATTGGTCATAGTGGTGCAGGAAAATCCACCCTTATAAGATGCATAAATGGTCTTGAAACCTATGATAGTGGAGTCATGAATGTTATGGACATGGAAATAAATAAACTATCAAAGGATGAGATAAGAAACTTAAGAAAAAAAGTATCCATGATATTTCAAAATTTTAATCTTATGAATAGAAAAAATGTATTTGAAAATATAGCTTTTCCTATGGAAGTATGGGGATACTCTAAGAGTGAAATTGAAAATAGGGTGAATGAACTTTTAGATATAATAAACTTAAAAGAGAAGAAATTTGAGAAGATAAGAAATTTAAGCGGAGGACAAAAGCAGAGGGTAGGTATTGCAAGAGCACTTTCATTAAATCCTGAAATTCTTTTATGTGACGAAGCAACATCAGCCTTAGATCCTAAAACTACAAGAGATATACTTAAACTTTTAATAGAAATAAATTTAAAATTAAATATTACAATAGTTTTAATAACTCATGAGATGGATGTGGTAAAGCAGGTATGTACAAGGATTGCAATACTTGAAGATGGAGAGATTAAGCAGGTTGGATCTTGTGAAGATTTATTTTTAAAGGAAAACAGTTTTTTAAAGAATTTAATTGGAGAAGAATATACCTTGCCAAATAGTGGTAAAAATATAAAATTGTTGTTTAACAAAGAGCAAAGTCAGCTACCTGTTATAACAACTATGTCGCACAGGCTTGATATAAATTTTTCTATAGTATGGGGAAGACTTGAGAACTTTAAAGATGAAGTATTAGGTTCTTTAATTATAAATGTGGATGAAGATGAGTTAGATAGAACAAAGGATTACTTAAATAAAATAAATATGTACTGGGAGGAGATTAAATGAGCAGTGAATTTATAACAGCTTTTAACGAAACTATTTATATGGTGTTTTTTTCAAGTTTATTTTCATTGATTTTAGGTTTTTTATTAAGCATAGTTTTAATCTTTACAAGGAAAGAAGGTTTAAAACCTAATCCTTCATTATACAGGATTTTAGATGTTATAATAAATATTTTTAGAAGTTTTCCTTTTATTATTTTGATGATAGCTATAATACCTCTAACTAAGCTCATTGCAGGTAAATCTATAGGAAGCACTGCAGCTATTGTGCCTCTTACTGTAGCTGCAATTCCATTTGTAGCAAGGCTTATGGAAGGATCTCTTATGGAGGTCGATAAAGGAATGATTGAGGCTGCAAAATCATTTGGTGCTACAAACTTTCAGATAGTGTTTAAGGTAATGCTTAAGGAAGCTGTTCCATCTATACTTTTGAATATAACCATGTTAATAATAAATCTTTTAGGGTATTCTGCCATAGCTGGAGCAATGGGAGGAGGAGGGCTTGGAAATTTAGCCGTAAGCTATGGATATATAAGATTTCAGACGAATGTCATGATAATTGCAGTAATTTTGCTCATAGTTATTGTACAAGCTGTACAGAGCTTAGGCAATTTATTATATAAAAAATTTAAATAGGGAGGAATTTAAAGATGAAAAAAATAATTTCGTTGGTATTATGTGGGCTTTTAATTTTTGTTTTAGGAGCTTGTGGACAAGGAGCTTCAGCAGGTGAAAAGAAGAAAATTGTAGTAGGTGTTACTCCTTTTCCTCATAAGGATATTATAAATGTGGCAAAAGGGATCGTAGAGAAAAAAGGATATGAAATTGAGATAAAGGAATTTAATGATTATGTTCAGCCTAATGTAGCTCTTGAAGAAGGAAGTCTTGATGCTAATTTCTTTCAACATATCCCATATTTAGAAAATATGAATAAGGAAAAAGGATATAAACTTACTTCTACAGTAAAGGTGCATATAGAACCCTTAGGTCTTTATTCATCAAAGATAAAGTCTATAGATGAATTAAAAGAAGGTGCTGAAATTGCAATTGCAAATGATGCTACAAATGAGGCAAGAGCTCTTAGGCTACTTGAAAACAATTCCCTTATAAAGGTTAAGGAAGGGGAGCTTATTACAATTAATGACATCACAGAAAATACAAAGAATTTTAAATTTACAGAACTTGATGCAGCACAGCTTCCAAGAGCATTAGGAGATGTTGATGTAGCAGTTATTAATACTAACTTTGCAGCAGAAGCAAATTTAAATCCATCTAAGGATGCTTTGATAATAGAGAGCAAGGATTCTCCATATGCAAATGTTCTTGCTGTAAAAGAAGAAAATAAAGATAAGGAATATATAAAGGTATTGAGTGAAGCGTTAAACTCTCCAGAGGTTAAAAAATATATTGAGGATAATTTAATAGATAAGGGAATTGTTCCTGCATTTTAAAATAGGGCTTTATAGCTCTATTTTTTTGTCAAATGATTAACTATTCAACATTTTAAATTATTAACATATTATGTTATGTGACATGAAACATAAAACATGAAACGTAAAAAAAATAAAGAGGTGAGTTATCCATGATAAGAAAATTAAAAACGCTGGTTACATGCCTTATGACTATGATTTTAGTTTTTAATGTTCATAATATAAAAGCTTCATCCGAATTGGGTTCCCTTTCTCAAGTAAAACAGGATATAATTGATGAATTTAAAAAGCAAGAAAGCCGTATATCTTTACTAGAAGGAGACGGATTTAGCGACAATTCTATAATAGTGAAGTATGCTAATGATATTTCTGAAAATGAGAAACTAGATTTTGAAAAAAACAACGGATTAAAGATGTTAAAAGTGCTTAACAGGAATTTAAATATGTATCTTTATGCATTACCATTAAATGTATTGATGTCTTTAGAAATACTTAATAATATAAATAAAAGTACTGTAATTGAATATGCTGAACCTAACTATAACACTATTCTAATACAAAGCAGTGACCCATATTACAATCTGTTGTGGCCCCTTAAAAATAATTCATATCCAGGAATTGATATAAATGTTGAAAATGCCTGGCTTAAGACAAAGGGAAGAGAGTCTGTTATTGTTGCTGTACTGGATACTGGTGTTGATTTTACACATGAAGATTTGAAAGATAATATGTGGAAAAATGATAAGGAAATACCTAACAACGGAATTGATGATGATAAAAATGGATATATAGATGATATTTATGGATGGGATTTTCATAATAATAATAATGATCTTACAGATGACAATTCTCATGGAACGCATGTTGCAGGAACTATTGCAGCTGTGGAGAATACAATTGGAGTAATTGGGGTTGCTCCGCTTGTTAAGATAATGCCGATTAAGATATTTGGTAGTAATGGGGAGATTAATAGTTTTTCAGATATAATATTAGCGATAGAATATGCTTATAATAATGGGGCTACAGTTGCAAATATGTCATTTGGAGGAATAGGAAAATCTACAAGTTTATATGATGAGATGGAATATGCAAGCAGTATATTGTTTGTATCAGCTGCAGGAAATCGTGGGGCGAATAATGATACAACTCCAGTTTACCCTGCATCATATGAGTTGACAAACAATATTGCTGTTGCAAGTATAGATAAAAATGGAGCATTATCTACTTTTTCAAACTATGGTGCAATTAATGTCGATGTTGCTGCACCAGGCAGTGATATAATTAGTACAATACCTGGAAATAAATATGCATATAAGAGTGGAACTTCTATGGCATCTCCACATGTAGCAGGAGTTGCTGCGCTTATAAAGAGCTATGATTTAAATGTAAATCCTGAAAGAATTAAAGATATTTTAATTGCAAGTGATACTAAACTGAGTTCATTAAGTGGAAAAATTGTATCAGGTGGTATGATAAATACTGATGCTGCTTTGAATATGATAAAGTCTCAATCCACCCTTGAGCCTCAACCAGAACCTACCCCTATGCCTGAGCCTCAACCAGAACCTATCCCTACACCTGCGCCTCAACCGGAGCCTGCTCCTATTCCTGAGCCTCAACCGGAGCCTACCCCTACTCCTGAGTCTCAGCTTGAGCCTACCCCTGAACCTATCCCTATCCCAGTCATTGAGCCAACTCCTATCACTATTCCTATACCTGAGGCTCAAGTTGAGATTATCCCTACTATTGAGCCTCAACTTGAACTTACCCCTGAAGCTAAACCTATCCCAGTCATTGAGCCAGCTCCTATCACTATCCCTATACCTGAGCCTCAAGTTGAGATTGCCCCTACTACTGAGTCTCAACCTGTCGTTGAGCTTGTCCCTGAACCAAATAAAACCATAGAAGCTGTCTTTCCTGATGTAAAATTGCAGAATGAAATTGCAAGACAACTAAATAAATCTGTAGATGACACATTTACTACTGCAGATAGTGAAAAAATAAAGATATTAAGCTTAACAGAGGTTAATGATGCAACAGGTATTGAAACATTATCAAATTTAGAAACTCTAAGTTTGACAAGAGGAAATTTAGCTTCTATCGATTTAACTAAAAATACTTCTCTTAAACAGATACATTTAAGTTATAATAAGCTTACATCATTAGATCTAAGAAATAATACAGAATGCACTGAGGTATATGCAAATTATAATCCAATAAAATCTATTATGTTAGCAGATTCCTCAAGTTTAAAGATTATATGTTTAGCAAGTTAAAGAGGTTAAATTTATAAATTTGTATATGTTAAAATGACAAATTGATAGTTGCTAAAGCAATAAACCTCAAAAAAAGCTAAACAGTTTAACTTGTTTGGCTTTTTTGCAGAGATTAAAAAATATGTTGAGGATAATTTAATAGGTAAGGGATTTATTTTTGTATTTTAAAATAGAGCTTTTTAGCTCTATTTTTTTGTTAAAAGATTAACTATTCAACATTTTGTATTATTAACATATTATGTTATGTGACATGAAACATAAAACATGAAACATAAAAAAATAAAGAGGTGAGTTATCCATGATAAGAAAAGTAAAAACACTGGTTACATGCCTTATGACTATGATTTTAGTTTTTAATGTTCATAATATAAAAGCTTCATCCGAATTAGATTCCCTTTCTCAAGTGAAACAGGATATAATTGATGAATTTAAAAAGCATGATGATCCTATATCTGTACCAGCAGAAGCTTTATTTAGTGAGGATTCTATAATAGTGAGATATGGCAATGATATTACTGAAGATAAGAAACTAAACTTTGAAAAGAACAATGGGTTAAAGATGTTAAAAGTGCTTAACAAAAATTTAAATATGTATCTTTATGCATTACCATTAAATGTACTGATGTCTTTAGACCTACTTAGTAATATAAATAAAAATGCTATAATTGAATATGCTGAACCTGACTATAATAGTATTCTAATAGAAAGCAGTGATCCATATTACAGTCTCTTGTGGCCTCTTAAAAATAACTCATATCCAGGGATTGATATAAATGTTGAAAATGCTTGGCTTAAGACAAAGGGAAGAGAGTCTGTTGTTGTTGCTGTAATAGATACTGGTACTGATTACACACATGAAGATTTGAGAAATAACATGTGGAGAAATACTAAGGAAATAGCTAACAACAGGATTGATGATGATAAAAATGGATATATAGATGATGTGTATGGATGGGATTTTCATAATAATAGTAATAATGTTACAGATCAAAATTCTCATGGAACGCATGTTGCAGGAACTATCGCGGCTACAGAAAATACACTTGGGGTAATTGGGGTTGCTCCACGTGTTAAAATAATGCCGATTAAGATATTTGGCAGTAATGGGGAAATTAATAGTTTTTCAGATATAATATTAGCTGTAGAATATGCGTATAATAATGGAGCTACGGTTGCAAATATGTCATTTGGAGGAGCAGGAAAATCTACAAGTTTATATGATGAGATGGAATATGCAAGCAGTATATTGTTTGTATCAGCCGCAGGAAACCGTGGATCGAATAATGATACAACTCCAAGTTATCCTGCAGCATATGACTTGAAAAATAATATTGCTGTTGCAAGCATCGATAAAAATGGAGCATTATCTAATTTTTCAAACTATGGTCCAATTAGTGTTGATGTTGCTGCACCAGGCAGTGATGTAATTAGTACAATGCCTGGAAATAAATATGCATATAAGAGTGGAACTTCTATGGCATCTCCACATGTAGCAGGAGTTGCTGCGCTTATAAAGAGCTATAATTCAAATATAACTCCTGAAAGAATTAAAGATATTTTAATTGCAAGTGATACTAATTTGAGCTCATTAAGTGGAAAAATTGCATCAGGTGGTATAGTAAATGCTAATGCTGCTTTGAATATGGTAAGTCCTCAACCTGGACCTACCCCTGAACCTGGGCCTGGACCTATCCCTGAGCCAACTAGAACCATAAGAGCTGTCTTTCCTGATGTAAAAATGCAGAATGAAATTGCAAGACAATTGAGTAAATCTGTAAATAGCATATTTACTACTGCAGATAGCCAAAAGATAAAGATATTAAGTTTAACAGGAGTTAATAATGCAACAGGCATTGAAACATTATCAAATTTAGAAACTCTAAGTTTGACAAGAGGGAATTTAGCTTCTATCAATTTAACTAAAAATACTTCTCTTAAATATATACATTTAAGTTATAATAAGCTTACATCATTAGATTTAAGAAATAATTCAAAATGTACTGATGTATATGCAAATTATAATCAAATAAGTTCTGTTATGTTAGCAGATTACTCAAGTTTAAAACTTATATGTGTAGCAAGTAATAAACTTCAAAGTTTAAATTTATGTAAACAATTGAATTTACAATATTATTGCATACAAGATAATCCTATGACAGCAGATGGTTTTAAATTACCAAATGATTGTTAAAGTTATAGATTCGTATATATTAAAATAGCGAATTGATAGTTGTTAAAGTGGTAAACTTCAAAAAAGCCAAACAAGTTGAATATACTGTTTGGCTTTTTTGAGGTTATATTGATGACTACTTTAATTGATCTTCTGTATAATACCCACTGTCGATTAATATTTCTTTATAATTTGTATTGTCAACACTTACAGGCTCACAAAGATATGAAGGAACAATTTTAACGCCATTATCATAAGTTTTTGTATCATTTACTTCTGCTTCTTTTCCTTGAAGAACTGCATCAACCATAGCAGAGCATTTTTCAGCTAAAACTCTTGTATCTTTAAATATTGTGCTATATTGCTCTCCTGCAATTATGGATTTAACAGAAGCGATTTCAGCATCTTGTCCTGAGATAAATGGAAGAGGGTTATCTGCTGAACCATAACCAACAGCTTTAACTGCAGCTAAAACACCTATTGAAATTCCATCATATGGAGATAGAATAGCATCGATTCTGTCAGTAGCATAATATGCAGTTAATATGTTTTCCATACGAGTTTGAGCTGTTGCACCATCCCATCTTAGTGTAGCAACTTTATCCATACCCATTTGACCACTTTTAACAACTAATTTTCCGCTATCTATATAAGGTTGCAATACGCTCATTGCTCCATCATAAAAGAAATAAGCATTGTTGTCATCAGCTGATCCACCAAATAATTCAATATTGAAAGGTCCTTTTCCTTGATCTAATCCAAGTGCTTTTTCAAGGCTTGTAGCTTGTTGAACTCCAACTTTAAAGTTATCAAATGTTGCATAGTATGTTATGCTATCGCTATTTTTTATAAGCCTGTCATATGCTATTACTTTAACATCGTTATCTTTTGCCTTTTGAAGAACGTCAGTGAGAGATTCTCCATCGATTGAAGCGATTACTAGAACATTACATCCTTTTGTTATCATTGTTTCAAGCTGTGCTATTTGATTTGGAATGTCATCTTCAGCATATTGAAGGTCTACTTCATAGCCTTTTGATTCAAGGACTTTTTTCATATTATCTCCATCTTGTATCCAGCGCTGTGAAGATTGTGTAGGCATTGAAACACCTACTTTGTTACCACCAGAAGGTGTTGTAGAAGGTGCTGCTGTTGTATTCTCTGCTGGTGCGGCTGTTGTATTCTCTGCTGGTGCCGCTGTTGTATTCTCTGCTGGTGCTGCTGTTGTATTTTGTGCTGTAGTAGTATCAGTATTTCCTTGGGATGATGGAGAACAAGCAACTACTGAAAATGCCATTGTTGCTGTTAAAAGCAATGATACTAGTTTATTCATTAAAATTTCCTCCTTATTTTGGCTTTATGCCATTTGATAATATTTACTCTATAACTTTAACTAAATTTTATAAGGTTTAAACAAGAAAACTACTAACCCTTTGCTTTAGGGTAGTGAATGAGTTGTCATTTTACTATTTAGCTGCACCTTTTGATTTTGAATAAATATCAAACATAACAGCTAATAATAAAACTACACCTTTTACAACAGGTTGCAAGTCAACAGGTATCCCCAGGATGATCATACCATTATTTAAAACACCCATAACAAGACCTCCTACAATTGCTCCAATAACTGTTCCTATACCTCCTGAAGCTGATGCACCACCTATAAAGCAAGCTGCGATTGCATCAAGCTCAAAGCCAGTACCAGCTTTTGGAGTTGCAGCGTTTAAGCGAGCTGCTACGATTATACCTGCAAGGCCTGCAAGCATCCCCATGTTTGTATATACTAAGAACATTATCCTGTTTGTTTTTACACCTGAAAGTTTTGCTGCTTTTTCATTTCCTCCAAGTGCATATATATGACGTCCAATTATTGTTTGGTTGCCAATAAAGGTATATATGATTATGAGTATTACGATAATAATTAAAACTGTAGGTATACCATTATAAAGAGCAAGTTCAAAGGTAAAAAAGTTTATTATTAGTGAAATCAAAATGGCCTTAATGAGTAAAACAGGTAAAGAATCCACTTCAAAATTATATTTTTGCTTATCTTTATTTGACTTTAATTTAAAGAGTACATATAAAATTGATATAATAATTCCCGTTAACATTGCAATGATATTGATAGAAACTTTTTGTCCACCAAAATTGATGTTAAATTTAGCAGTTTGCAAAATAAAACCTTGAGCAGTATATTGGAACTCTTTTGGATATTGAGATATGGTCTGCCCTTTAAGGATAAACATGGTAAATCCTCTAAATATGAGCATACCAGCTAGAGTGACGATAAATGCAGGAATTTTCATATATGCTATGAGCCATCCTTGAAAAGCACCTGCTAAAGCACCAGCTAAAAGGCAAACGATGAAACCAAGCCAAAAAGGCATGCCCATCTTTACAATGAGAACTCCTGATATAGCACCTATAAATGCAACTATAGAACCTACAGATAAGTCAACATTTCCAGTTATGATACAAAAAAGCATACCAGTTGCTAATATTAAGACATATGCATTTTGAGAGACAACATTTGACACATTCATTGGCTTTAGAAACGTTCCGCCTGTTGCAATCTGAAAAAAGACCATAAGTACAAAGAGGGCTAATATCATTCCATATTGTCTTATATTACCACTGAATATTTTTTTAAGATTTTCCATTTAATGAAACCCCCCAGTTATTTTGTATGATACATTTCATTATTTTTTCCTGGCTAACCTCTTCTTTATCAAATTCTCCAACTATTTTACCTTCATTTACTACATACACCCTGTCACTCATGCCTAAAAGCTCTGGCATTTCTGAGGAGATCATTATGATGGATTTACCCTGAGATACGAGTTCGTTTATGACTTGGTAAATTTCATACTTTGCACCCACATCTATGCCTCTTGTAGGCTCATCTAAAATCAAAACATCTGGTTCTGCCATAATCCATTTACTTAGCACAACTTTTTGTTGGTTTCCTCCGCTTAAGTTACCTGTAAGCTGAGTGATACTTGAGGATTTAATATTTAGTTTTTTGCGATAATTTTCGGTTTCTACGATTTCCTTATTTGAGTCTATGACGCTATAATTGCTGAGTTTTGCAAGGTTTGGCAAGGATATATTTGTTCGTATATCATTTATGAGGACTAGTCCAAAAGTTTTTCTATCCTCTGATACATAGGCAATTCCTTCATCAACGGCATCTGTCACATTATTAAACTTTACTTCTTTGCCATCTTTAAAAATTTGCCCATGGATTTTTGAGCCATAGGATTTGCCAAAAATGCTCATAGCAATTTCAGTGCGACCTGCTCCCATTAGACCTGCAAAGCCTAAAACTTCACCTTTTTTTAGATTGAAATTTACAGATTTAATAATTTGCCTGTTCTCATTATTTGGGTCATAAACAGTCCAATCCTTTACTTCAAAGCAAACCTCTCCAATTTTAGAATCCCTCTTAGGAAAACGGTTCTCAAGCTCTCGTCCTATCATGCCTTTTATTATTCTGTCTTCTGTAATTAAATCCTTTTCTTTAGACAGAGTTTCTATGGTTTTACCATCTCTTAAAATAGTTATTGAATTGCATACTTTTGTTATTTCATTTAATTTATGGGAAATCATGATCAAAGTTAATCCATGCTTTTGAAGGTCTAGCATTAAATCTAAAAGTTTGTTGCTCTCTTCTTCATTAAGAGCTGCTGTAGGTTCATCTAAAATCAAGATCTTTACATCCTTAGAAAGAGCTTTTGCAATTTCAACAAGCTGCTGTTTTCCAACGCCTATATTGGATACTAAAGTAGCAGGTTTTTCTTTTAAACCAACCTTGTCCATCAATTCTTTTGCTAAAGCTGTAGTCTTGTACCAATTTATCACTTTAAATTTATCTGCTTGCTCGTTTCCTAAAAATATATTTTCTGCTATAGATAGATAAGGGGAGAGGGCAAGTTCTTGATGGATTATAGCAATACCAAGCTCTTCACTATCTTTAATTGATTTAAATTTGCATATTTCTTCATTGTATAATATATTGCCTTCATAGCTTCCATATGGGTATACTCCGCTTAATATATTCATTAAGGTGGATTTACCTGCACCATTTTCTCCACATATAGCATGTATTTCATTTTTCATCACTTTAAGTTCCACATTTGACAGGGCCTTTACTCCAGAAAATTCTTTTGTAATACCAGACATTTCAAGTATAATCTCTGGCACAATAAACAACTCCTCTCAGTACTAGCTATGATTTTATTTTTAAAAGGTATCTCTTAAAATGAGTTCGTGTGGTATGATGATACGAAGTTTTTCATCTCTTTCGGATTGATTTATAAGCAGTTTTGCGCTGACTTTTCCCATGAAATCTGTATGTATTTTTACTGTAGATAGATTTGGACTTGTATATTTTGAAGCAGGTATGTCATTGCAGCTTATTATAGAAATAGCGTCAGGTACATTTATATTAGCTTCATTTAAAGCTCGCAGCGCTCCAATAGCCATAGTATCACTTGCAATAAATATGCAAGATGGAAGATCCAAAAGGCATTCGTCTATTAAGGATTTCATTAAGAAATAGCCACTATTATAACTAAATTTACCTATTTTAAAATATTTATCATTAAACAATCCAATCTGGTTCATATATTCATAAAAAGTAATTTCTCTATCATCTTTTAAAATTTCATCTGAACCGATTATGATTTCACGCCCTCCAATAAAACCTATTTTTTTATGGTCTCTTTCAAGCATTTTATCTAGTACATCTTTAGTTAATTGTTTAAAATCTACAATTACGCTGTCATATGTAAAATTCTTAGATATATCATGTATCAAAATTGTATTTTCTGATTTTTTAGAAAAATTTTTTATATTTTCCTCTGAAAATTTACCTAATATGATGATACCTTGATATTTTTTATCTATATCTAAGAATGTGTGACCGTTTTCATTGTTGAAATACTTTTCTAATGTGATTTTGTTTAAATGAAATTCCTGTTCAATGCCAAGGCGAATGGAAAGAAAAAAAGGATCATTTAATTCTTCAAGCTCATTATACCAATGTACTAATGCATATTGGCCTATGGTGCTTGATTTAAGTTCGTGTTTTTGATATGAAAGCTGTTCAGCAACTTCAAATATGCGCTTTTTTGTATCTAGTGATACTTTTATGGTTTCATCTGAATTTAGAACCCTTGAAACTGTTGATACAGATACACCAGCCAGCTTTGCTATATCACGCATAGTGGCCATAAATTTCACCTCGATTTTAAAATATATTAACATATATGAGGTAATAAGTCAACAAGGCTAGTAAACTTAAGTCTGTTTAGTAAACTTATTTTTTTAATGATGAATTTAATAACGAGCTCTTAATATACGTAAAAACGTTTTTAATACCATATATGAGATTTGCAAGATGAGGATATAATAGTTGAAAATACTCATAATGATGGAGGGCCTGCTCTTATATGTTGATATTATTCCTATATAGTGATATAATCAATAAAACTTTAGTTTTGTTTAGTAAACAAAATGGCTTAGATATTTTAGTTTAGAAATTAAAATAGGAGGATTTTTTATGGATAAATTCGTTTTAGGGATGGATTTTGGTACAGATTCCTGTCGTTGTGTGCTTATAAATTCATCAAATGGTTTTGAAGAAGATAGCGAAGTATTTTATTATCCAAGGTGGAAAAAAGGAATGTATTGCGATCCTAAGCTTTCTCAATATAGACAGCATCCTCTTGATTATATTGAAGCATTAAAGAGCACAATAAAAGCCATAACATCAAGGATAGATGAAAAGACCTTAGAAAATATAATGGCTATAAGCATCGATACTACAGGTTCAACTCCATGTGCTGTTGATGAGAATGGTATGCCTCTTGCACTTTTACCTGAATTTAGTGACAACCCAAATGCTATGTTTATCCTTTGGAAAGATCATACATCTGTAAAAGAAGCTAGCGATATCAATTTAACTACTAAGACATGGGGAGGAATAAATTATACAAAGTATATTGGAGATGTTTATTCTTCTGAATGGTTTTTTGCTAAAATTCTACATGTCCTTAGAGAAGACGAAAGGATTAGAGAAAAGGCTTATAGCTGGGTTGAACATTGTGATTTTATGCCAGCTTTATTGACTGGGGTATCTAAAGCAAAGGATATAATGAGAAGCAGATGTGCAGCTGGTCATAAAGCTATGTGGAATGAAGAATTTAAAGGACTTCCTTCAAATGAATACTTTAAGACAATAGATCCTTTGCTTGATGGTCTTGTAGATCGCCTCTATGAGAAAACCTATACATTAGACAAATGTGCTGGAAAGATGACTAAGGAGTGGGCAGAAGAACTTGGATTGCCGCATGAAATAAACGTTGGAATAGGTGCTTTTGATTGTCATATGGGTGCTGTAGGTGGGAATATCACAAAAAATTCTATTGTAAAGGTTATGGGAACTTCAACTTGTGATGTGATGGTGGTGGATTATGAGACTATGGGAGATACTCTTGTAGAAGGAATCTGCGGACAAGTTGATGGTTCAGTTATTCCTGGCATGATTGGATTAGAAGCTGGTCAGTCTGCTTTTGGGGATGTGTATGATTGGTTTAAAAACTTAATCTCATGGCCTCTTAAATTGATACCAAATGATAAGATGTCAGAGGATGAGGTAGCTTTGATTGAACAAAACATACTTATTGAGCTTGAAAAGGAAGCAAAATTGGTAAACCCTTTAAATAGCTCAGTACTTGCTTTAGATTGGATGAACGGAAGGCGAACCCCATATGCAAATCAAAAATTAAAAGGCGGCATTTTGGGTATTTCTCTTTCTACAGATGCAATAGAGGTCTATAGAGCTTTAATTGAAGCAACTGCTTATGGATCAAAGGCTATATTAGATAGAATAAGAGAATGCAACATAACGATAGATCATGCAATCGCAATAGGGGGGGTAGCTAAGAAATCTCCGCTTAATATGCAAATATGTGCAAATGTTATGAATATGCCTATTAAGGTATGTGAATCTGAGCAATGTGTTGCTCTTGGGGCTTCTATTTTTGCAGCAGTTGTAGGAAATATTTATCCTGATGTGGAAGCTGCTCAAAAGAAGATGGCAAGCTCTTTTATAGATACATATTATCCTGAAGAAGATCAGGTTAAGATTTATGAAGGTTTATATGATAAATATATAGCTCTTGGAAGGTTTGTTGAAGAGAATATTTAAAATAATCCCTCACTTTTTAGTTTAAAGTGAGGGATTTAATATATTACTTTCAAGCCATTTCGCAACTCCATCGTTTTCGTTAGTATCGCAAATGAAGCTGGCTATATCTTTGATCTTGTCTACTCCATTTCCCATTGCTATGCCAATTCCACAATGTTTTACCATATCAATATCTATGGTATCATCTCCAAAGGCTGCTATATTTTTCATATCTATTTTAAGATGCTGTGATGCATGAAAGAGCGCTTTTGATTTTGTAGCATCTTTATGGGAAAATCTATGCCATAACTCTCCTGTAAAATTTAGAAAGTTACATTCAGGAAAGTTAGATGCTATATTTTTTGCAGAATTCTTATCAAATATCTGCACTGTAATCTTATACGTTGGCATACTGAGAGGAGTATTAAAATCCCAATATATAGCATCTATATAATAGGTTGATTTATTGTTGGAATAATATGCTTTTTTTGTTTCAACAGTGATTTCGCCTACATCTTTATTTTCAAGGCAGGTTTTAATTAGCATATCTGAAGTTTTGGTGGAGAGCAAACAATCATAAACCGTATTTCCGCAATAGGTTGCTCTTGCACCGCCATTTGATATTATCAAATCTGGCTTGATTTTGTCGATGTAAAGCTTAGATCCTCTTTCTGACCTTGCTGTAGCTATACCTATCATTATTTTTTTATCTTTGCATCTATTTAAGACATCTATGCTAAAAGGAGAGACGGATTTATCATTTTTTAAAAGGGTTTGGTCTAAATCCACAATGATCATCTTAATATCATTCAATTTTTTCACCTCAAAATTATTTTTTCTCAAAAATACAACAATGAAGATTATCACCAAGGATTTTTTTATTTATTAATTTAAATTGATTTTTTTCCATAAGTTCTATTACATCTTGTTCACTTAACCTAAGCTCTATAGGTGGTCCCATTGGAGTTTTAGTTTTATGAAATTCAATGATGGATGTTATACTACCTTTTTTAGATATCCTCTTAACTTCATTTATTAAATCTGATATGTCTATATTGCGAATTTCATGCAAGGTTGTACAGAGCATTATAATATCACAGGAATTTGAAGGAAGATTTGAAATATTATTTTCTATTATCACATTGTCTAAATTTAGTTTAGATTTCTTTTCATGGAGTATTTTGATTAAACCCTCTGAAATTTCAACAGCATATATGTTGTTATTTGTGATTTTAGAAGCTTCAAAGGTAAAGACACCGCTTCCTGCTCCAATATCACAGAATATACTATCGTGTTTTAAACCAATATCTATGAGTGTTTCATAAGGCTTTAATTCTAGAAGCCTTACAGGATTTTCAAATTTATTAATCATCATTATACCTTTCTAGAAATTAAATTAAGCATTTTTTCCAAGTTTCTCGGCTTCTTCAAGTTCAATTCTTCCATCTATATCTCCCACAGGGCCTACTCCATAGGCTATTAAAATTCCATTATCGTTCCATTTGATATATGAAATTACTTCTTTATATGTAGCAATAAGACCGTCATAAACCTGAGGTTCAGTATCCCCTCCACAAGCTAATAGATAGCATTCTTTAGGCTTAAGTGGTCTAGGACAATCATCTGATAGATATGCATATATCTTATCTATAAGTGCTTTCATCTGAGTTGGAAAGCTAAACCAATACAGAGGAGTTGAAAATACGATAACATCAGCTTCTTCTAGTAGTGGAGCAGCCTCTAAAAAATCATCTTTAAAGCTACAAGGAGTATCTTTACTCCAGCAGGTATCACAAGCTATGCAGTATCCTATTTTCTTTTTACCAGTATCAAATCTTGTCACAGTGTTTCCTGAAGCTTTGGCACCTTTTATAAAGCTTTCAGCAAGTTTTATGCTATTGCCATTGTTTCTTGGGCTTGCTGTTAATACTAATATATTTTTCATAATATACACCTCTTATAGTTTTATAAGTAGATTATAACTTTAGTTTGAGAATTAATATATACTAAACTTTAAATTCACAAAAGTACATTGATATTTTATATTATTTATCATTTAATTTATTATAATATAATATATTGATATTAGAGCAATTAAAATACCCCATATTCTAATAAGCTCGCAAAAATTTAAGGGGGAACAATTTTTGATAGAAACTAAATTAATATCAATTCAAGTACAAGCCATATTATATAACAATAAAAAAGAAAATATACTAAGAACTATAGATAGTTTTTCAAAAGCATTAGAAATATCAAAATTATATAATCAACATATTTCTTTAACATTAAAATATGGCGATGCTTCGTCAAATCCCGTTTTTAGTGAAGAGGAAATAAGGGATATTCAAAAAAAATATACTGACATTAATTTTACGTACAATTTTTTTGGATTTAATTCTGGATTTGGAAAAGGTCAAAATATTTTATCTAAAAATTGGAATGGTGATTATATATTTATAATAAATCCAGATATTATTTGTGCATCAAACTTATTTTTAGAAATACTCAAACCTTTCAATAGTGATCTTAAAGTAGGCATATCTGAAGCTAGACAAACTCCTATTGAACACCCTAAACAATATGACAAAATGACAGGAGAAGTAAGTTGGGCTTCAGGTGTATGTTCTTTGGTTCCTACAAGAATTTTTAATGAAATTGAAGGTTTTGATGCAGATACATTTTTTTTGTACTGTGAAGATGTAGATTTTTCATGGCGTGTGCGTTTAGCAGGATATAAGATAATTTATCAGCCATCTGCTATGGTTTTTCATTCTAAAAAATTTTCTGATATTGGTAATTGGTATCCAACTGATGATAAAAAATATTATTTTGCAGAATCAACTTTAATGATGGCATATAAATGGTCTAATAATGAAAAGTTAAATAAAATGCTAGATTATTTTAGCTATTCAAAAAATGAATTTGAAAAAAAAGTATTTGAAACTTTTATAAAAAGAAGAGCTGAAAATAAATTACCACAACCTATAGATACCAAAAATGAAATTTCCGAGTTTGTAGAAAACAATTATGCTAAGCATAGGTTTGTGCTATAAAGGGGGTTTTAATATGGCAGTTTATGATTTTAAGTATAGTAATAATAATAGCTATGGTCATGTTGTAGAACTTTTAAGAAGAAATGTTTCTTCTCATGGTATTCATTTAGATATCGGTTGTGGTTATGGACATATTGCTAAAGAAATTGAGAAATTAGGCCTTAACTATATAGGAATGGATGCTGATCCTATTTCTATTTCTAATATGAAGACTCGTAATATAACAGCATATGTTCATACTTTTGGAAATATAGAAGAAGATAAAAAATATTTACTACAAATAATAGATGATAAAAAAATTTCATCAATCTCTGTGATAGATATGCTTGAGCATATCAATTTTGGTAAAGAATTTTTGCAAATGTTACATGAAATTGCTAAAGAACATCAATCTTTATTGATACTAAGTATTCCAAATATCGCCCATAATGATATTATAATGAAGCTTCTCACTGGTGATTTTGATTATACTGAAACTGGATTACTAGATAATACTCATATTAGATTTTATACAGAGAAAAGCCTTTTAGAATTTACTAATAATTTAGGCTGGAAACAAATTGATGCTTACGATATTTATATGGAAAAATCAGATCAATATTTTCCTAATGATCATCCTTTACTATCTAATAATGCTAATTTAAGTAACTATATTAGAAAAATAATAAAAATGGGAAATACATCTTCAAATGTAAATCAATTTATAAGAGCTTATTTGCCATTTACAATACCTCAAAAAAATCGAGTATTAGAAAAAAAACCTTTTCTTAGTGTTATAACAAGAACTCAAGGAAAGAGGCTGAATGAATTAAGAGAAATGTTACTCTGTCTATGTGGACAAGATTGTCAAGATTTTGAAGTTATAGTTATTAGTCATAAAGCAGATATAGAAAAGCAAATTTCTATAGAAAATATTATTAATGAACTGCCAGAATATCTAAAAGAAAAAACTAGACTCATTAAAATAGATTATGGAACATGTGCTACCCTGTTGAATATTGGTTTTGAGCTTGCAAAAGGGGAGTATGTGAGCGCTCTTGATGATGATGACATGGTTTTTAGCAACTGGGTACAGACTTTTAAAAATTTAAGTAAAAAAAGGTTTGGTTCTGTTCTTCGGGCTAATGTAGTTTCACAAATTTGGGAAATAATTCAAACACAGTTTAATGAATATCCAACAGTTGGTGCTTGTGGAGCTCTATCTAAAATTTATTCTGTTGAATTTAATTTAATAGAACATTTTTTTAGGAATAGTTCACCGTTTATGAGCTTAGCTTTTCCTTCATCTATCTTTCATTCTTTCAACATTCGTTTTGATGAAAAGTTGACTACAACAGAAGATTGGGATTTTTTATTACGTATGGCATTGATATGTGGGGTTGAGAATAGCTCTGAAGTTACAAGTATTTTTAGACGTTTGTTAAATGTGCCAAATTCTTTGACTATGCATGATAAACATGAATGGCATCAAAACTATATTGCAATTCAAAACAAATTAGATCAAGAATATTTATTACTACCACCTGGCAGTATAGGAAAATTAATTAGATTCAGAGAAAACATGAAAACAAAACCTTAAGATATGGCTCAACTTCTTTCTTGTTTATGTATGAATAATGTGAAAGGAATGAACCAAGAAAAAATTATAATAAATAAATTGAGTAGAAGGCAACGATTAACAGATTAGCCTCCTACTCAATTATTTTAAAAATCAATTCAAAATATTTTAATCTATTTTAGTATCACTATAGATTGCTTTGTGCAATATGGACTTTATAGTATAGTTTTTAGAAAGTTCTAAATTTTTTGGTGATATTTTTCTAATGTTTAAAATACATATTTAATAATGGAATAAATTTTAGATTAAAGGAGCGTAGCAATATGAATAATAACGATGATTCAAGATTTCAAGAAGAAGAAAAGGGATTGACTGTAGACTTTAACGACCCAATGGTTCAAGAGCTTTTAAATGAGGTAAGAGAAGAAAAAAAGAAAAAAGAAGCCTTAGAAAATAGT
>JAVBPQ010000106.1:0-14517 GCA_031549525.1 Clostridiaceae bacterium
GCCGCTTTCATGGGTATAATGCGATGGGCATTTTATAACCGCTTAAAAGAAATATATTCAAACGTTTCATTGACCTATGGATATATTACAAAAAACACAAGAATAACAAACAATTTAGAGAAAACTCATATCATTGATGCAAGATGTATCAGTGGAAATCCTACGGTTATTCCACTCGATGTTTGTTATACACAAAAAGCGGTGAGAAGACACAATCGTCAAATTCACAAAGCGACTATCGCAAAAGGCGGCTATAGAAAATTAAACCAATCGCCTAAATATGTGTTTGGATTTCAATTATTCGACAAAGTAGAAATACTTTTGAGTAAACTCCAAGGATTTATATTTGGTAGACGTTCAAGTGGCAGCTTTGACGTCAGAACCTTGAATGGTGTAAAACTATCAGCAGGCATTAGCTATAAGAAGTTAAGATTACTTGAAAAAAGAAAAACAATATTAATAGAAAGGAATCGCTGCGTTCATCCACATATATAAAGACAGTGGTATCCCGTAGCAAGGAAATTTGGATGAAAAAAGCAATATTTATAATAACATTAATTTTTATACTATTAGGAAGCTATGTAGATGTAAAAGCAGGTGAACCTAAAGATTCACCATACTTTATTAAAGTCAATAAAACAAATCATGTGATGTCAATTTATTCAAAAGGTGATAATGGAGAGTATATAGTTTTAGTGGGAGAGTATAAAGTTGCTACAGGCAGAACACCAGGGCTTACACCTATTGGAACCTTTACCCTTGGCTCTAAAGAGGCATGGCATGATTGGGGAGGAACTACTTCTCCATACACAACTTCCTATGCAAAAGGTTTATATATACATGGTCCCTTATATAATGCTAGAAATTTTAATAATGTAATACAATCATCTGTCAGTGAGATTGGTTTTAATAAAACCTCAGGATGTTTAAGAACTAGTGTTGAAGCTGCAAAATTTGTATTTGATAACTGCCCACAGGGTACAAAAGTAGAGATAAACAACTAAAAAATTAAATGCTCAGGAAATAGCTCATCTTGAGCATTTTTATCTTAATAGTGCAAAGGAGATGTTTTTATGTTTAAAAAATACCTAATTATACGATATGTAATTTTATTTACAATGCTTTATTTATCATCCTTTAATTTAGCCTATGTAGCCTATGGGGTAAGCCTAATAGTTGATACTAAAGAAAATGAGCTTAATACAAGAATAGCTTATTTAACTGATGGATATTATAAAATATCAAATAAATCATCAGATAAAGTTATGAAAATAAAGGATGCACTTTTTTCTAATGGCGCAGAGGTTGTTTTAAGTGATTTTGTATATGAAAATAATGAAATTTTTTTTCTAAGAAGTTTTCCTGATAAAAGTTATTCAATAAGCCCTTGTCATAGCAATCTTTCTTTAGGAATTGATGGATATGAAAGATTTATACAAACTTTTCAGAGCGATGTAGATAGTGAAAAATTTTATTTACAGTTAGATTATAAAACTGGATTTTACAAGATAGTTTCAAAATTTTCAAATAAAGCTTTAGAGAGCAATTTAGATGGCTTTATATATGAAAAAGAGATATCAGATATATATGAGCAGCTTTGGGAATTTGAAAAGTTAGATAATAAAAATGCAGTAAATCCTATTTCAATTGAAGAAGGCTATTATAAAATATTGGATATAAATTTAGATAAAGTTCTCGAAGTATCTGGATTTAACTATGGAGTATCTGATGTTTTAGAAAATACATGGAATGGAGAAAATAACCAGATATTTTACTTCTTTAAATTAGAAGATGGGAGTTTTTGTATTAAAGCTTCTCATTCAGATATGTATCTCAAATATTCATTAAATAAAAGATTAAATGTGGAGCCTTGGAAGGATGATTTAAGTCAAAAATTTTACATAGATAAATATGATGATAACAAATATGCTTTAAGATC
Organism: Clostridiaceae bacterium; assembly: GCA_031549525.1. Taxonomy (GTDB): domain Bacteria; phylum Bacillota; class Clostridia; order Clostridiales; family Clostridiaceae; genus WQUF01. The sequence goes on from JAVBPQ010000106.1 coordinate 1,940, forward strand.
CAAACTTTCTGATAAAAATATATCTACTGAGGATATATTAGAAAACCAAGATACGCAATTATTTAGCTTAATAGAAGTTCCTAAAAATCCAAACCTCCACCCTAAAGATCCCTTTATAGAGAATGGATATTATAGAATAGAAAATGACAAAACTTTAAAAAACTTAAATGTAAAAGATTTTTCTCTTGATAATGGTGCTCATCTTACAGAAAATGACTTTAATAAAATAAACAATGAGATATTTTATTTTGAACATTTAGAGAGCAATAAATATTTAATAAAAGCTGCCCATTCAGATAAGGCTATTGAAATATCAGATAATAGCAGCTTAAATGGTGCAATAATACAACAGTGGGATTTTTTAAATAATGATAATCAAAAATTCTATTTGGAGCCTTATGGCAATAGCTTTAAACTAAGAGCATCAAATTCAGGTAAGCTTATAACAGTAGCAGAGGAAAAAGTTTTTCAAAATGAAGAAAATGATGAATTCTCTCAGCTTTTCAAATTAAAAAAGGAACAGAAATCAGAATTTAACACTAAAGATGGAAAAGCCCCTCCTCCACCCCCTCCTCCATTTCCTACTTCTCACAGATTGGATGTGCCGCTAATCCCTCAACGCCCTGAGCTTCCAACTGGATGTGAAATTACTGCTATAACTATGATGTTAAGATATAGTGGGGCAAATGTTAATAAGGTAAATTTAGCAAAAGAGATGCCAAAAAGCAATAACCCAAACTTTGGATATGTTGGGAATCCTTTTTTATTCACAGGATGGACAATCTATCCTCCAGCCCTAACCCCCTTGGTAAGAAAATATGCAAATAGCGCCATAAACTTAACAGGATGCACTCCTAAGACTTTAGAAGAGCAGATTGTAAAAAATAAACCTGTGGTAGTTTGGGTTTCTGGCATGTATGGATTTGGGGTTCATGCACTTGTACTCACTGGTTTTGATGAAGCACACTACTTTTTTAACGATCCATGGATAGCAAAAAAAGATATGCCTATGAAAAAGAAGGATTTTTTATATAAATGGAATCTTCACTCAAAACGAGCTATGTCCTATTAAATTTAAGACCAGGTGAAAATTTAATTAATCACCTGGTCTTTTAATAATTATTACCATAATGTCCTTTGCATTGAGCAATTTCTATCTTTCCATCTTGTATGCGATACACAAGCCTATTTATATCATCTATTCTTCTGCTCCAAAAGCCCGAAAGGTTTCCAGATAAAGCTTCTGGTTTTCCTATCCCATTATTACCATTGCGATCAATATCTTGTAATAGCTGATTGATTCTTTTCAATGTCTTTTTATCTTGCTTTTGCCAATATAAATAATCTTCCCATGCATCATCATACCAAATTTTCTTCATCTTCATTAACCTCTATCAGTTCATGCTCTTTACCTTTGCCAGCATTAAGTTCTGATATCGCTTTTTGTAAATATGCTTGGTTTACTTCATTATAAAATGGGTCTGCTACAATTTCAAATGGTATTTTACCTTGTTTTAAAACTGCTTTTACAAATATAGTTATTGCAGTTGTCATGTTTAAACCCATATCATCAAACATTATTTCAACTTGCTTTTTTAGATTTTCATCCATACGAATAGTAACGCTTGTTGTAGCCATATACATCCTCCTTTTAAATTAATACTTTATATTTACATTGTAAGCTTTTTTTAATATATTATCAACATTATAGCTTACGTTATTATACTATGCTGTTAGGCTAGATTAACTTTGCTCACCTGGCTTTTTAATAATTATTTTGTATTTATAGCAAATTTATTGAACAATGGATTGCAGAATTTGCTATTGACATTTTATCTTTTTAGACATAACATAATATTAAATAAATAAACCTCGGTAGGTGAGGTTACTTTAAGGATACGGGTTGCTGCCGTAAAAGAATGGAAACATTCTTAACTGGTTAGCAGATTTTGCCGAACAAGGAAGGCTTAATCTATGCAATTTCATCGCCTTAAAGAGCCAAAGCTTGAACGAGAAAGCATTATACATCGTTAATATGCCTTCATCATGTTCAAGCTTGATGAAGGTTTTTTTATTAAATTTTGGAGGTGAAACAAATGGAATCTGGTGCCAGTAGTATGGATATGGATTGTAGAAATACTCATATATATATGGATAAAAATCATATTAAAAACCTAGGTTTTTATTTGTTTTACCTAAATAATCTATGTTTTTAATCTTTTAATTATCTATATATCATATCTTATAAATTCTACTTTCATATATCCTCTTTTGACATCTTAAGTAAATTTAATCATTTTAAAATTTTGGTTAAAAAAATATGTTATTAACCTTTATTTTCTATGCACTTTTGTAAATAAAAAGAGGTGAATAAAATGTTAAGAGGAAAAATGAATTTTCAAAAAGTAGAAACTAAGACTAAAACCATTCTTTTAAATTTTAGCAGAATCAATTTAAATTCAGTTTATGACGAACTTAATACTAGTATAGACGGATTAACTGAAGAAGAAGCAGAGAACAGAATAGAAAAGTATGGGTTTAACCAAGTAGCACATGAAAAACCTGTTAAATGGTATATGCAATTATTAAAATGCTTCTTAAATCCCTTTATTTTAGTTTTATTATCACTTGCAATTGTCTCCACAATAACAGATAGCTTGATTCAAGATAAAACCGATAGAAGTTTTATAACCGTAATTATAATACTGATAATGGTGGCTGTAAGCATCCTTCTTCAATTTTTTCAAGAGTATAAATCTAGCAAAGCAGTAGAACAATTAAAGTCTTTAGTAAAGACCACTGCTGCTGTACTAAGAAAAGAAACAGGTGTAAAAGAGATAAACATCTCTGAAATTGTTCCTGGAGATATAGTATATCTTGCTGCAGGAGATATGATACCTGCAGATTGTAGAATAATATCCTGTAAGGACCTATTTATAAGCCAATCCTCTTTAACTGGAGAATCAGAACCTGTAGAAAAATTTATATCTTTAAAAAACGATGCTAAAAACTTAAGCGTTACAGACCTTGAAAATATATGCCTCCTTGGAACAGATATCATAAGCGGAAGTGCTATTGCAGTGGTTATTTCAACAGGAAATGATACTTATTTTGGTTCCATGGCTCAAGCTCTTTTAACTCCTAAAAACATCACAAGCTTTCAAAAAGGAGTAAACAATATAAGCCTTCTTTTAATAAGGTTTATGCTCATAATGGTACCTATTGTTTTTTTCATAAATGGAATTACAAAACATGATTGGATTTCAGCTCTTCTATTTGCAATATCAGTTGCAATAGGTCTTACACCAGAAATGCTTCCAATGATAGTAACTACAAACCTTGCAAAAGGCGCTCTTAATATGGCAAAGCATAAAACTGTAGTTAAAAAACTAGAAGCAATCCAAAATTTTGGAGCAATGGATATACTCTGTACAGATAAAACTGGTACTCTAACATTAGATAAAATAGTGGTTGAAAGATATTTAAATATACATGGAGAAGAGGATTTAAGGGTTCTTCGCCATGCATATATGAATAGTTTTTATCAAACTGGTCTTAGAAATTTAATGGATCTTGCGATTTTAGATCATGGAGATGAAAATTCAATCAAAGATCTAAACGATAGATACACTAAAATAGATGAAATACCATTTGATTTTGCAAGAAGAAGGATGTCTGTGGTTTTAAAGGATAACAATGAAAAAAGACAGCTTATAACAAAAGGGGCTGTAGAGGAAATGTTATCTATATGCACCTTAGCAGAATATAAAGGAAATGTAGTTCCTTTAACTAAAGATATTAAAATAAATGTCCTTGATATGGTGTCAAAATTAAACCACGATGGAATGAGAGTCATAGCTGTTGCTCAAAAAAATGATATACCAGATGAAAAAAGTTTTAGCATATCTGATGAAAGCAACATGGTTTTGATGGGATATATAGGATTTTTAGATCCTCCAAAAGAATCTGCAAAGGATGCTATAAAAGCTCTTAATGAAAGTGGTGTTGAAGTTAAGATATTAACTGGAGATAATGATGCTGTTACAAAAAAGATATGCAAGGATGTAGGAATTGAAATTTCTGATATAATACTTGGAAATGATCTAGATAGTTTAAGCGATGAAGAGTTATCTCTAAAGATAGAACATTGTAATGTATTTGCAAAGCTATCCCCTCTTCAAAAATCTAGAATCATAAGAATTCTCCAAGATATGGGCCACACTTTAGGATATATGGGGGATGGAATAAACGATGCAGCAGCACTTCGACAAGCAGATGTTGGTATTTCTGTAGATACCGCAGTTGATATTGCAAAAGAATCTGCTGATATAATCCTTCTTGAAAAAAATCTCATGGTATTAAAAGAAGGGGTTGTTGAGGGCAGAAATATCTTTGGAAACATAATAAAATATGTTAAGATGACTGCAAGTTCAAATTTTGGCAATGTGTTCAGTGTTCTCATTGCAAGCATATTTTTACCATTTTTGCCTATGCTCCCAATTCACCTTTTAATACAAAATTTATTTTACGATATATCACAAATTTCAATTCCATGGGATACAATGGATAGAGAGTACCTTGAAAAACCAAGAAAATGGAATGCAAAGGACATTGAAAGATTTATGCTGTTTATAGGCCCTGTAAGCTCAATATTTGATATTGTGACTTATATTATTATGTGGTTTATATTTAAAGCAAATACATCTACTATGCAATCTCTATTCCAGTCTGGATGGTTTGTTGAAGGGCTCTTATCTCAAACCTTCATAGTACACATGATAAGAACTGAAAAGATACCTTTTATTCAAAGTATAGCAAGATATCCTGTGTTAATTTTAACTGCTGCTATAAGTATTATAGGAATAGCCATTCCTTTTACGGTATTTGGAGAATCCATAGGTTTAACACCACTACCAATTTCATACTTTCCTTTTTTAATTTTAATATTGATATCATATGGTATAGTCATTCAAATAGTCAAAACTGCATATATCAAACGATTTAAGACTTTGTTATAAAAAACAATACTTCATCAAAATTATATGGTATCATTATTTTAAAGGATGGTGATTTATGTGAATATTCATTTAATTATGATAAGAAATAAGACTTTTATTTCTTGCATTTTAATTATTTTTGCTATGTTATGTTTTTCCTGCAAAAATAATTATTCTCCAACATCATCGGATAACACCTTAACTAATCAAATTTATGATTACGAAAGACAAATAAATGAATGTAAGGATATGATAAAATCCTTAGAATCTAAGAATAAGGAAACCCTTTTATTAAATATATCAAATAACGTTCTAAATGCATTAAAAAATAAAGACATGGATACCATTTTATCTTATGTACATCCTGATCTAGGTATTAGATTCACTATGTCAACTTATGTAGATACTGAAAAAGATATTGTCCTAAAGCCTGATGAGTTAAAAGATGCGTTAAATAGTACTAAAATTTATACCTGGGGAATTTCTGATGGAAAAGGCGATGAAGTAAAGCTTACATTTAAAGACTACTATGAAAGATATATATATGATAAAGATTTTATAAATGCAGATATCATAGGAAATAACACTTTTATTGGTACAGGAAATACTTTAAATAATGCAAAAGAAATATACCCTACTTCAAGTATAATAGAATATCACTTTAAAGGCTTTGACCCTCAATATGCAGGCATAGATTGGGAAAGCTTAAGGCTTGTATTTAATAAAGAGAACGATAATTGGTATTTGATAGGGATTATACATGCTGAATGGACCATATAACAAAAAGGTTTGCTTTAGTATTAAAATACTAAAGCAAACCTTAACCTATTATAAAAAATCCTCCATTCTATATAAATTTACAGTTGAACTTAAATTTCTTGCTTTTCTAACTTCACCTATTGTATTAAAAAGATTGTTCATATCAAAGAAACCATATCCCCATATATTATTCGGGTAGTCTCTCCCATTGCTTTTAACTGCACCTCTTAATAAATAATTGCTTATATTTATAGGATTTAAAAGCCTGTCATTTCCTTTCACTATCCCCCACTCAACAATGAGTGCAATAGCTCCTGCAAATACAGAAGAAGCTGTGCTTGAATCTGCTATATTAGTATAACTATTATATCCCCCAAGAGCAACATCAGGCTTGATTATTCCATCTCTTGTATATCCTCTGCCTGATTCAGGAATAATTCCATTAGTCTCCTGATTATAATAGGAATTCACAAGCACATATTTTGCCGTGCTTGGAATAGTTAGAGTTATATTATTTGTAGAATTTAATATTCTGGTCTTTTGGTTTCTCACATATTTCGAAGGAATCCATGCATTTACTTTGCCTTCTAGAATAGAAATACCGTATAAATTAAAAGTCCATACACCAGGTGTAATATCTTTTATGGATACAAATATATTTTGATTTTCACTAAGCTTTTCATAAAGATTATAATATACTTCTGCAACTGCATCATCATATGCAAAATTTATCGTTTGACCCTTCCCTAATTTTGGTATTTGATTTACAAGTTCTCCAAGTGGTGAAATCATACCTATAGAAACTTTATCAAGGCCAGTGCACCAAAAATTGATAAAAAGACTGCTGTCTCTTTCATCCACATTAACCTCAATAGAAGTCTCTTGTCCTTGATATACATCAAACATTATATGTGAATCTGAATCTCCTTCATTTCCTGTACCTGATATAAAAAACATTCCATCTCTTAAGGAATAAGCATCTATCTGCTTTTCAATTATATTATTGCCTGAATGTCCACCTGTATTAGATCCAAGGCCTATATGAACAACCATAGGCATCTTTACCACATTTAACATATTTTGAAAAAATTTTATCCCTAAAAATATCTCAGTGCTTGAATACACTGGTATATTCAAATTTTTATTTGGTATGTTGTTTTTTCTAAAAGCTCTATCATTAGACGGTTTTAATTTAATCACGATAAATTTACACTTAGGAGCTACGCCTGAAGCATTTCCGCCTATTAAAATGGCAGATTTAGTACCGTGCTCATAATCCTCTTTAAGATAGGTATTGGAAGTTTTATCACCTTTTCTTATTTCATTATTAATATCTTCATTAGTTAGTATAGCTCCAAATAAAACCGATATCCCATTTAACTCTTTTCTTCCATCTATGGTTTGGTCCCATGCATAAAGTATTCTACTATTTCCATCTTCATCTATCAATTCATCGTTATATATATCAACCCCTGAATCTATTATACAAACTACAACCCCATTACCTGTTAAATTAAACCCTACTTTAGAATGATACTTAGGGATATTTGCAGCTTCTTGAGGGCTTATAGAATTTAAAATAAAAAACATTTCAGGTTCAGTTACAATTATATCCTGTGTGCCTGAAATAACTTCCTTCATCATATCACTTGGCATGGTTACAGCTGCATATTGTTCATCTATGGGAAAAACACACACATCTCTAAATCTCTCATTAATCTTATCTATATTATTTAAATACCATACGATTATAGTATCATAATTTTTATCAATTATCTTTTTTAAGCACTCTTCCTTATTTTCTTCATTGCCTATAAATGGTATCTGCCTTAAATAATCATTAAATTTATAATATGACCTTCCTGTAGATACTGAGGTTATGCTTTCAATCATCTTATCAAAATCAAACCGCCCATATCCATTATTTGGATTTGGATATGAAATTCCTGGTGCTCGAACTGCTCCTTCCATTATATCGGATTTAACTTCATTAGCATGCATTCCAGGAGAATTACCATTGACTATCCCCCATTGAAGTAAAAGTGCCACACTTCCTGCCATAACAGCAGTAGCTGTAGAGGAACTTATTATATTTGTCTCTATATCAAATCCTCCTGCAGATATATCTGGCTTTATTCTGCCATCTCTTGTATAGCCTTTGCCAGAAGTTGATGAAATACTTCCTGTTTGTTGATTGTAATATGCTACAGAAAGAGAACTTCTGCTTGTAGATGGGCAAGTTAGTGTAGTAAATGGATCAGAATTTAATATCTTTGTTTGTTCTTTACTAAGCGGCTTTTGATATATCCATGCATCTATTCTTCCATTTAAGATAAAATCCCCATATACTGTTATTTTCCATACTCCTGGAGTTATATTATAAAATAATAAACTAATGGATTCATCTCCACTGTGATATTCAGGAAGCCTGTAGGAAACATTTACCTGTGCACCTTCAAAGGCAAAATTGAGAGCTTCACTTCTTCCTTTTCTTGCTTCTATCTTATTAACTTTGTCCCCTTTTGGAGTTGCAATACCTATAGATATAAGATCAGGTTTTTTGCACCAAATATCCATCCTCATACCTTTTTGTGTAGGATCTATGCTAAGCTCAATAACGGCACTATCCCCAGTTTCTTTTAAATTTGCTAAAAAATGAGTTTCTGATAAACCTTCATTTCCTACACCTGTTACACATACTACACCCCTATTCATAGATATAATATCTAAAACTCTTTCCACAAGAGAATCACCATTATGGCCTGATATATTTGATCCAAGACCAAAACAAAGCACAAGAGGTTTATTGTATTTTTTTACAAGAGTATTAACATATTCTAATGCTAAAAAAACTTCTACTAAATTATAAACTGGCACATCAACCTCATAAATTCCAAAAATCTCTAAGGTAGGCGCCATTTCTTCTCTAAGCTTTATCATCACTATATCTGAATTAGGTGCAGCACCCATCAATCTGCCTGAAGCATATTTGGCACTCCTAGTTCCATGCCCTACTTCATCTTTACTTGCTACTATGGAATAAGGGTTTCCTCCTTCATCATTTAAAGCAATGGCTTCATTTATTTGAGAATTTGTAAATATTGTACCAAAAAGTACATTTTTATCATCTGATTGTTTTCCTTCACTCTGATCCCAGATCTCTAATATCTTACTTTCTCTATTTTCATATATAAATTCATCATCTAAATAATCTATTCCACTGTCTATAAAGCAAATTATTACACCCTTTCCTGTTAGATTTAAATATGGATTCGTATGGTATTTTCGTATATTTGCAGCATCCACTGGAGATGTTTGAATTAAAGTAAAAAATGCTTCTATTTCTGGTATCATTATTTCCCCTAAGCCAGATTGAAAAAAGGTTCTTTTTAAGACATTTTCATTTTTTACTGAAGCGATGACCCTATTCTCATCTAATTCAAAAATAATGCCCCTTCTTTTAAGCTCTGCAATATCTACCCCTTTCCTATTTATTATGAAATTTGAGTACTTATCATCAAAAAATTCATCAGGAAGCCTTTTTGGCTCTTGTATTTCCTGTCTATACATATTTCTATATATATTGCGATAACCTGTTACACCGCTTAATAAATCAAGTGCATCCTTTAAACACAATGTTCCATATCCCCAACTTATATTTGGGTATTCAATACCCCTAAGCCTACTAGCAGTTTTTATCAAATAATATTTTATCTTAGTACCATATAAAAACGGATCATTTTTTTGCATAATTCCCCATTGCATAAGTAGTGCTGCTGCTCCAGATACAACTGGTGCTGCTATTGAAGTACCACTGTTTATGCTGAATCCCCCTCCAGGTGAAGGGCATATAATGCCTTCTCCAGGAGCAACAAGATCAGGTTTTAAATTTTGCCAAGTACCTCTTCCTGAAAAGGGAGATATAGCCATAGTATTGTAATTATAACTTCCCACAGATATCACACCTTCAACAGTTGAAGGAATTCCATAAGTGTTTTCAACAACAGGATTTAAAAAAACTGTTCCAATATTTAAATTTTCTGCAGTGCTTATCCAAACATCAAAATTATTTATATTGTCGTTAAGAGAAGTTATTTTAAATTCCCATTCTCCTTGGGAAACATACGATGCAGGATTAGTAGGTTCTAAGCTTATTACAGTTTGACCACTTAAACTAAATGGCTTAGGATAATTTGGCACAATTATATATTTATCTGATCCTATCTGTGAAGTTATAACTTGCCTTGACAGTATGATGCTATTTGCCATTTGATATCTTGGATTTCTTATAGATATGCTTATATCTGCAAGAGGATTTTTAAACAGCTGCAAGATTATTCTCTTTTGCATCTCTCCAATATTTAACACAAATCTTACACTTTCCATTGCTACAATACCAAAATGATGAGCCTTATCTCCTTCATTTCCAACTGCAACTACTATTGTAACTCTCTCAAGAATTGTCATCGTATTTATATATATTTCCATAAGGCTTGTTCCATCATGTGCACCATTATTTGTACTAAAACTTAAATTGATGACAAGAGGTATATCCAATTCTTTAGATTTATCTATTAAGAATTTTATTCCTCTTAAGAGCTGAGAAGATGTCCCTACAATTTTTGCCATAGCAATCCTTGATTTATTTGCTGTTCCATAGTACTTTTTATCAATCCTTCCCCCTGCACAAGCTACCCCTGCAACAGCAGTACCATGACCTATGATATCTTGTTGATCAACTATAGAAAACGGATCTTGAGATTTTATAGCTAAATTAATTTCATCCTTATTCCAGGTTTTATTTCTTTCTACATCAAATATAGATTCAATCCTTGTTTCACCATTTTCATCAATAAAAGCAGGATGCATATAATCAATCCCTGAGTCTACAAAACCAATGAGAATACCTTCACCATCCAAACCATAATTTGTCTTAGCTTGAGGAATACAAGATTCAGTATCACTTTGTAAATCATTAAGGCTTAAAATTTGAGCTAGCTCCACATATATCAAATTTTTTACATTAATTAAAAGATTTATACTTGCAGCATCTATTTCAATTACACAAAATCCATATTCTAAATCATAGAATACCCCGCCTATTGCTGTTATCTCTTTATCCATCTCCTCTTTTACAGTACCTGTATAAATACCTATAAGTTCAATTATACCTTGCAATCTATAGATCTTTAGAGCAACTTCACTTAACAAATCATAGTAAATCATTTAAATCCCCAAATTAATTATTATAGTATTTATATACATAAAAAATTAAAATAATTCTTATCTTTTAAAATTTAAATTTTTATATATTTACTTTGGGAAAATATATAAAAATCAGGCTTATTTATCAAATAATAATTAAATATAAGTAATTTTTTTCTAAAAATGTATATATTATATTTGCTTATTTTGACGAATATTGCTATAATCTTTAAAGTATAAATTATGGAGGGATTCCTTTGAAAAAATTATGGTTTTTTTTAATCCTACTCGTGCCAATTTTATCTTTTTTTTCTTGTGCTCCAAATAATGCAAATGGTGCAAATAAAGCTTCATTTGATGCTGGAAATATTGAAAATGCAAATTATATAAATAATTGGCTTAATATTAAAATAACACCCACAGAAGAGTGGAAGCTACTACCTCAAGATCAGCTTGAAAAAATATATTCAGGAGCACAAAATACAGTAATTGGATTAGGAAATGATAAAAAAGAAGCGTTTAACCAAAAAGAATCTTTAGGTCTTTATCCTCTTGGATATGTCCACACCAAAACAAATTCGAACATATTATTAGCATTCGAAAAACTAAAATCAAGTAATGAAAGCGAATCTATAAACGTGTACATAGATTCTATCAAGAGTCAGTTAAAGCAATTAGAGCCTCAAGGTATGGTTTATACAATAAGCGAGCCAAAAAATACAAAAATTGGACAACTTGATTGTACTCAAATTACTGCTACAACTGATTTTCAAGGAAAAAAGATAACTCAAAATTATTATCTTAAATCTAAAGATGGCTATATGTTTGCAATAAGCACATCATCTGCATCTGATGAAGGAAATGCTGCAATTGATAAGCTCATTGCTAATATAACTAACTCAAATTAAAAAATAAAGGATATGTTGCTCACTGATAAAGATCAGTAAGCAACATTATTTTTTGTAATTTTTTTAAACTATAAATAATAAAATATACTAATAAAAATAGAAGAGGTTATAGTAAATGGAAGAAAAAAATAATCCTAGCATTAACAAATATGGTGTTACTGAAACTAAAAATGAAGATGGAACTACTATAATAGATGTAACCCTTACTGATGAATTACTACAAAACGCTTTAAGACAAGCTTGCGTAAATGTTAATTTAGGTGAAGAAAAGCTCCTTGAGAATGAAGAGAAAAGACAAGATTTAATAAAAGAATCTAACTCTAAAGATGGCATTAATTTCTTTCAAAAATTTGACTACATCCCTCTAAAGGATCTTCATGAACTACCAGCAATTATCAATTTCTTTCCCACTCCCACAAATGAACAGCTCCTCCAATTAGTGAACTCCATAGAATCCGCAGGCGTAATCACACCACTTCTTATAATGGATAACGATAATGGAGATGGATATATGGTGATATGTGGAAGAAGTCGATTGATGGCTCTTAATAGATTATATGAGATCAGCAATTTAGACAAATACGCAAAAGCCCCATGTATGATATTAGATAGGACTAAAGTAGATCCTATAATGGTTCAAAATTTAGTAATTGCAACAAATATGCAATATAGGACAATAGATAGGACTACTTTAATAAAAGCTGTGATC
>JAVBPQ010000197.1:0-23257 GCA_031549525.1 Clostridiaceae bacterium
AGCACTATTTGGCTTGTACCAAGGCATATTGCTAAAATATTCAAATAAAGTTTTATCTTTAAATTTGTAGCCATAACGAGCAAACAATTCATTTTTAGCAAGCAGCTGGGTAAATTCATCTGTAAACTTTAAATCGCTTTCCTTAATGAGTTCTTTATTGCTTTTAGAAAAAATATAATAACCACTTGAATTTGCAACTGTTGCATTTATTGTAAATTGTGAAATTATTAAACAAAGGACTAGAAATATAGAGGCAGTAAGTAGAATTTTAATACCTTTAATATTAGTTTTCAAAATTTTCACCCCATCGTCTTTAATTTTGTAGATAAATATAGAGACATTATGTGTTTAACTAAGTATTCTTTGATATAGAAATTATAATTAAAGAGTAGATTTGATTTTATTATAGCATTTTTATGATTTTTTCAAGAAAATAACTAGCGGTATTTTAAACTAAGTTATATATATTTTAACATGCATATTTTTAGCCCACGAGATTTTAACTGTGGGCTAAAGGTATGATTTTTAAGCATTCTGTAATATTTGTTTTAGATCTTCTTCTGGGGTTGAGATATGCTTTAATTTATAATTTTTTGTTAAAACATTAAATATATTAGGACTTATAAATGCTGGAAGGTTTGGTCCAAGGTATATGTTTTCAACGCCAAGATATAAAAGAGCAAGCAGAACAGCTACAGCTTTTTGCTCATACCATGATATAATAAGGGATAGAGGAAGATCGTTGATTGAACAATTAAAGGCTTCGCCTAAAGCTTGAGCAATTTTAACAGCAGAGAAAGAATCATTGCATTGCCCAACATCTAAAAGCCTTGGAAGCCCTGCAACTTCTCCAAATTCTAAATAGTTAAACCTATATTTTCCACAAGCTAGGGTTAAGATTACACAATCTTTTGGAAGGCTTTTTGCAAATTCAGTATAATAATTTCTTCCAGGTCTTGCACCATCACAACCTCCTATTAAGAAAAACCTCTTTATTTTTCCTTCCTTAACAGCATTTATAATGGTTTCAGCGTGACTAAGGACTGCTTTATGTCCAAAACCTACGGTTATTTCTTTTGGAATTTCATCCTCTTCAAATCCACCAAGTTCCAATGCTTTATTTATAATCGTAGAAAAATCCTTATTGCCATTTTCATCTTTCTCTATATGAGGTATACCATTAAATCCTACAACTCCTGTGGTGAATATCCTATCTTTATAAGAATTTTGAGGGGTCATTAAGCAGTTGGTATTCATTAAGATACAGCCAGGAAGATTATCAAATTCTTTTTGTTGATTTTGCCAAGCAGACCCAAAATTTCCAATTAAATGGGAATGTTTTTTAAGATTTTCATATCCATGAGAGGGGAGCATTTCACCATGAGTATATATATTTACACCCTTATCTTTTGTAGCTTCAAGCAGTAATTCTAAATCTCTAAGATCATGGCCTGAAACCACTATAAAAGGCCCTTTTTTCTTCTTAATATTTACACTGTGAGGCATAGGTGTTTTAAAAGTTTCATTGTTTGCTCTGTCAAGAAGAGCCATGACATCAACTGCTATTTTTCCAGTTTCAAGCATAATCTTTACTAAATCTTCAAGGGTTAATGTGTTATCTGTTAAAGCAGCTAAAGCTTTAAAATAAAAATTATCTATATTGTTATCACTATATCCAATGTACCTTGCCTGATGACCATATGCTGAAATCCCCTTAAGACCATACTTTATAGTTTCTCTTACAGAGCGAATATCAGGATCTATAGATTGATCGTACATAATACCTGCTTTTCTTGCATCCTTGAGCATATCATCTTTTTCAGAGCTTAAGTTATAAAGAGCTTCTTCATTATTGATAGAAGAAGATTTTTCCCTAAGGTCTTCCTTAATCTGTTGAGATTTTTTAAGAGCTTTAATATGATCCTCTGTGTTAAAATTCACATTTGTCAAGGTCATAAAAAGAGCATCTTCTAAAAAGCTCGCATATTCTTTGGGAATTTTTTCACCTTTATTTATAAGAGCATCAGCATATAATGAAATGCCTTTTAATTGATAAATGATTAAATCTTGCAGGGCTGCAATTTCTGGAGTCTTACCGCATACCCCTTGTCTTGTGCAGCCTTTACCGTTAGCTGTTTGTTCACATTGATAACAGAACATCAAATCTTGCATGTTTTTACCTCCTTAATCTTTATTAAAATATTATCTGCAAAGAAAATGAAAAGATACAAGATAAGCATTTTTATTTTCAGTATAACGCAAAGAGTTTTTTAAAATATATTAATTTGTTTAAAATAATAACAGAATAATTAAATTTAACTTGTACAAAATAAATATATACATTTTTTAAATTATATTTTTAAATTGTATTAATTAATTGTGTTGTTAATGAAAGAAGGAATAGTATATATGAAATATAGGAGACATAGAATTAAAAAAAATAAGCTTAATAAGATAAAGGATGTGATATTTTATATATTTATCATAGTTAGTTTATCCTTTTCAGTCTTATTTGCTATGAGCAATGATAAAAACAAATCAATTTTTGGCTATAGATATTATTCAATTTTATCAAATAGCATGGAGCCTTCATATAAGAAAGGTGATATGGTTTTTGTGAAATTAATACCATATGATAAGGTCAAGATTGGTGACGCAGTATCATTTGTAATAAATACTAGGTCAAATACCACAGTAACTCATAGAGTGGTTGATATTTTACCAAATGGATGTGCAGATGGTACGACAGGATTTGTTACAAAAGGTGACAATAATAAAGAAAAAGACCCTTTTTTGGTAAGTGAAAAAAATATAATAGGCGTTGTAATAGGAAGTATACCCTTAATTGGAGAATATGTGCAAAAGCTAAAAGAAAATATATTTGCTGTAGTATGTATGTCTATATCATTTATATTATTTAGCCATACTTTTAAATGGTACTTAAGTAGCAGCAAAACAGGCACTGAGAGGGTAAGAAGAAGAAAAAGAGCAATTAATTAATAGTTTGATGAATTTGCCAAGGGATAATTTAAATGCTCCTGTTTTTAAACAGGGGTATTAATTTTTTTTGCATAATTATAACCTCTTAATTTAATCATCAGTGTTTAAATAATTTTTATTTGTATTTGAAGGTAAAATAAGTATAATTAATAGTAGAAGGGATGATGGGTTTGATAAAAAATAAAGAAGAGGATTATATAAATAGAGCTGAGCTAAAAAATGATAATAACCGCTACATGGGTATTGATATTGGGCTTAATAACTTAGCAGCTATTGCATCAAATACAGAGATGGTACCTGTATTAATTAAAGGTAAAAGTTTGAAATCCATGAATAAATTCTATAATGATAATCTATCATATTATAAAAAAGAGGCAGAAAAGGTAAATAATTTTGGTCAAAAAAAAATTAATAATCTCACTATTAAGAGAGATAACAAAATAACAGATTATATGCATAAGGCTAGCAGTTACATAATAAACCTTGCAATTTCAAATGATATTTGTACAATAATAATTGGCAATGTTAATGCTACTTTAAAAAAACAAAAAGAAAAAGAAGATGTATCTTTTGTAGAAATACCATATCAAAAATTAATTGAAATGATAGGTTATAAAGCTAAAAAGGCAGGAATAAATGTTATAATATGTGAAGAAACTTATACAAGTGGAACGAGTTTTTTAGATGAGGAAATGCCAAATAAAGAAAATTACAATAAAGAACGAAGAAAGTACAGGGGATTATTTGTGAGCAATGATGGTAAAAAAATAAATGCTGATATAAATGGAAGTCTTCAGATCATAAAAAAGGTCTTCCCTCATGCTTTTGATAATGGTATAGAACATATAGAATTAAACCCAATTGTAGTAAATTTTACTTAGATAAAATTGGTATAAAAGGTGAGTTAGATGACAGAAAAGAAAAATAAAACTTTAGCTGAGAACAGAAAGGCACGACATGATTATTTTATAGAAGAAGTTTATGAAGCAGGTATTGAACTTGTAGGTACTGAAGTGAAATCTATAAGAGGTGGAAAAGCAAATTTAAAAGATAGCTATGCATTTATTAGAAAAGGTGAGATCTTTGTATGCAATATGCATATAAGTCCATATGAAAAGGGAAACATATTTAATAAGGACCCCTTAAGAGAAAGAAAGCTCCTCTTGCATAGAAGCGAAATCAACAGGTTGAGGGTTGTTTCTGAACAAAAAGGCTTTACTTTAGTTCCTTTAAGCTTATATTTAAAGGAAGGAAGAGTTAAGATGAGTTTAGGTGTTGCAAGAGGGAAACACAATTATGATAAGAGAGATGCAATGCTTGAAAAAGATGCAAAGCGCGAGGTTGAAAGGATAAACAAAGAAAAATTAAGATATTGAATAAACTTAAAAGTATGTTATAATGGTAAAATATAAATAAGTGCTATGAAAAAATGAGTAAAAGGAAAATTCATTTTAAGAGAGGCGGCATATGGTGAAAGCAGCTAGTGATATCCTTTGAATGGGATTTTTGAGCAAAGTTAAAAAAGTGGGCAAATTGCCAAGAAGGGTGGAACCGCCAGTTAATGGTCCCTTCATTGGTGCTTTGCTTTTTTTATTTTAAAAGGAGGAATTTAAATGAAAAAGAGCATGGATAAAATAGTGGCTTTATGCAAAAACAGAGGATATATATACTCAGGATCAGAGATATATGGAGGACTTGCAAACTCTTGGGATTTTGGTCCATATGGAGTTGAATTTAAAAACAATGTAAAAAAAGCCTGGTGGAAAAAATTTATTCAAGAAAGTGAGTATAATGTAGGCATAGATGCAGCAATAATAATGAATAGAGAAGTATGGGTTGCATCAGGCCATGTTGGAGGATTCTCAGACCCTCTTATGGATTGCAAAGATTGTAAAACAAGATATAGAGCAGATAAACTGGTTGAAGACCATATACATGAAACTACAGGAGAGGAAAAATCTTGCGATGGATGGAGCAATGAGGAACTAAAGAAATATATTGAAGATAATAAAGTAGCCTGTCCTAATTGTAAAAAATCAAATTTTACAGATGTGAGAAAATTCAATTTGATGTTTAAGACCTTTCAGGGTGTCACTGAAGATTCACAGTCTGAACTATATTTAAGGCCTGAAACTGCTCAAGGGATATTTGTAAACTTTAAGAATGTTCAGAGGACTTCAAGAAAGAAGATACCTTTTGGAATAGGGCAGATAGGAAAATCTTTTAGAAATGAGATAACACCTGGAAACTTCATATTTAGAACAAGAGAATTTGAGCAAATGGAGATGGAATTTTTCTGCAAGCCTGGAACAGATTTAGAGTGGTTTAAATATTGGAAAGAGTTTTGTATGAACTTTCTTACAAGCTTAGGAATGAAAGAAGAAAGCTTAAGATTTAGGGATCACGCTAAAGAAGAATTGTCATTCTATAGTGCTGCAACGACAGATATAGAATTTTTATATCCATTTGGATGGGGAGAGTTATGGGGAATTGCAGATAGAACAGATTATGATTTAAATCAGCATATGGAGCATTCAAAAGTTGATCTTAATTATTTAGATCCTATCACAAATGAAAAATATATTCCTTATGTTGTAGAGCCTGCACTTGGAGTTGATAGGGTTGCACTTTCATTTTTATGCGATGCATATGATGAAGAAGTTTTAGAAGATAATGAAGTGAGGACTGTTCTGAGGCTTCATCCATTTTTAGCCCCTGTTAAAGTTGCAGTTCTTCCTCTTATGAAAAAACTTTCTAGTAATGCAGAGGAAATATATAAAAAGCTATTAAAATATTTTCCATGTGAATTTGATGAAGCAGGAGCTATAGGAAGAAGATACAGAAGACAAGACGAAATTGGAACACCTTTTTGCGTTACAATAGATTATACTACACTAGAGGATGGGACAATGACCATAAGGGATAGGGATACTATGGAGCAAAGCAGAATGAAGATAGAAGATATAATAGATTTTGTAAATAAAAAATTAGAATTTTAAGAAAAGAAGCTGGATATTATCCAGCAAATTGGGTTTAATCATGGGGATATGTTATATGTTTAATAAAACTTGGGGAATTATATTAAAATAATATTTCCTTACGGCACAATATAATAATATCAAATTTTTGGATTGATTTCAATATTTAGACAACAAGTTTAAATATTCTGACAATTATAAAAATACAATATTCTTATTTTATATGTATTTGCAACGAAATTCAATTAATTTAAAAATGCAATATGGCATTTTATTTATAAATTATTAATAATTAGAGGTTTATATGAAAAAAAATTTCCATGAGTTTGAAAATATGGTTAAAAATAAAAAGATTGCAGTTGTAGGAATAGGTGTGAGCAATATACCACTTATATCCATGTTAGTCAAACTTTCTGCAAAGGTAACTGCATTTGATAAGAAGCACTTTAATGAGCTTGATGATGATGCGAAGGCTTTAAAACATTTAGGCATTGATTTTGTGCTTGGAAAAGATTATTTAAGTTTTTTAAAAGGATTTGAAATAATTTTTAAAACTCCTTCTATGAGGAGCGATTCAGAAGCGCTAATAAAAGCTAAATCTGAAAATTGTTATATAACATCTGAGATGGAGGAATTTATTAAATATTGCCCAGCTAAGGTATATGGGGTTACTGGAAGCGATGGAAAGACTACCACCACATCTTTAATATATGAGATTTTTAAAGCTGAAGGATATAAAACTTGGGTGGGAGGTAATATTGGAAATCCTCTCCTTCCTGAGATATATAATATAAAAGAAGATGATAAAGTAGTAGTAGAATTATCTAGTTTTCAACTTATGACTATGGATGTATCTCCTGAAATTTCCATAGTGACAAACCTAACCCCAAATCATCTGGATATTCATAAGGATATGGAAGAATATATTGAATCTAAAAAGAATATATTTAGGTTTCAAAACCCTAATGATAAATTAATACTAAATTATGATAATGAGGTAACAAGATCGTTTATTGAAGAAGCAAAAGGAGAGGTTTTAACCTTTAGCAAAAATGATAAGTATGCAAATGGGTATATAAACGATGGAGTAATATATGTATTTGGAGAAAAAATCATAGGAAAAGATGAGGTCTTTATAAAAGGTGAATATAACTTAGAGAACCTTGTAGCTGCATTTCTTGCAACTCATGGTGAAGTTAAGGAAGATGTTATGAGAAATGTAGCTAAGACATTTAAAGGCGTTCCTCATAGAAATGAATTTGTAAGGCAGATAAGGGGAGTTAAATATTACAATGATTCTATGTCATCAAGCCCTACAAGGACTGTGGCTGCACTTTCAGCATTTTCTGAAAAAGTGATATTGATTCTTGGAGGATATGATAAAAACATCCCTTTTGATCCTCTCCTAGAAGGAATTGATAAAATAAAAACAGCTATTTTATTTGGAGATACAAAATATAAAATAAAATCTCTCTTAGAAAATAAGGTACAATTATATATTGAAGATACTCTTAAAGATGTGGTTAAAAGGGCAGAGGAAATTTCAGAAGAAGGAGATATTGTCCTCCTTGCTCCAGGATGTGCAAGTTTTGATATGTTTAAAAACTTTGAGGAGAGAGGGAATAGATTTAAAGAGCTTGTTATGAAATTATAAATATAGTAAAAGGCTATTACAAAATTAATTTTGCAATAGCCTATTTTTTGTAACAAGTAATATCTTAATGATCTTCAGATGCATCAGCATCAGCCTTTGTTGTGTGTATTGTACCATGTGGATGTTGTGTTGGAGCATAGATTGAATACAGCTTAATTGGTTGATTTCCTGTATTCACAAGATTATGCCATGTTCCAGCAGGGACAAAAATAGCATAATCAGAACCAACATTGGTTTCATAATCCAGATTGTCGCTGCTACTACCCATCATCACACGCCCATAACCTTCTTCAATTCGTAAAAATTGATCGAGATAAGGGTGTGCTTCTAAACCAACCTCTCCACCAACAGGTATATTCATTAGAGTAAGTTGAAGATGATCACCAGTCCATAGTGCTGTGCGAAAGTTTGGATTTTGCAGGGTGGCCTTGTTTATGTCAACAACAAATGGTTCAGGGCCATAATCCGATGCATTAAACATGTAATTATTTTCGTTATACATGATGTTTCTCCTTTCATTGAGGCTCTCAAAATGTAAAAATGATCAAATCATGCGGATGTTTTCAAGTAGAATATCCGCATAGAATCTCTCATGATATTTTATGGTGAAAAATTATTTTGTGTGCAAACAAACAAGTTATGGTAATACCTACAATAAAAATTCTATTTTGATGATAAGGTGCTTATTATTTGAAATGCTGATGAGAATGAGAAAATAGAATATCCCTTAAGCGAACCAAGTTCACCTAAGGGACAATTGATGGAGGCGGGGGGGGTCGAACCCCCGTCCGAAAATAGTAACACCTAGACGTCTCCGAGTGCAGTCAGTATTTTTACATTCCCTCTACTTTTCTCCTACTGACAGGATAAAAGCTTCAGTAGCTTCATAAAGTCTACTCTATGGCAAAGCTTACATAGAGTAGTTCCCCACTAATCGACGCCCTATCCTAAGCCGTGGGCCTCAAAGGTAGAACGTAGCTGCTTTAAGCAGCAGCTAAAGCTAAATTGTTATTTGTTTTTGCGTTTATATTTAATTCCATAGTTTTTTGACGCGGGTCCATGGGTCCCTCGACTCGCTTTCTAAACACTACTCATCCCCGTCGAAACCAAATACGCCCCCTTGATGAAGGGTTTGTATGTTAAACGCAACTGCTTTCTATATATTAATAATACAACATTTAACATATTTAATCAAGCATATAAAATTGTTAAAAATGTAAAAAAATTCTATTACATTTTTTTATACTAAATAACACCCAATCTAAGATAAATATATGTTATTATTGTTTAAAATACAAAATATTTTTTTGTTTGGAGGAGAAGATTATGGTTTATCGTACTTTAAAAAACAATACTAAGGTTAGCGAAGTAGGTCTTGGATGTGAACATCTGCAAGGTAAGAGCTTTGAAACTATAAAGCCTATAATAGATTATGCTCTAGATCATAAGGTAAATATTTTTGATGTATTTATGTCAGAGCCAGAAGTGAGGACAAATATAGGTAAAATTCTTAAAGGTAGAAGAGATAAAGCTATAATTCAAGGACATATTGGGTCTGCTTGGAAAGATGGTCAATATTCAAGAAGCAGAGATATAGAAGAATGTAAATTTTTCTTTGAGGACTTATTAAATCGCCTTCAGACTGATTATATAGATATAGGCATGATTCATTATGTGGATACAGAAGAAGATTATAACAGTGTGTTTGATACAGAGATAATTAAGTATGCCTTAGAATTAAAAGAGAGAGGAATCATAAGAGCAGTAGGCTTAAGTTCTCACAATCCGATAGTAGCTAAAAAAGCTGTGAAAACAGGTTTTATTGATGTCTTAATGTTTAGTATAAATCCTGCTTATGATATTCTGCCAGAGGATACAGATATCATGAAGATGTTTGAGAAGGAGACTTTTGAAAATGATGATCTTCATGGAATGAATAGATCAAGAGAAGAATTATATAAAGCCTGTGAGGCTTTGGGGGTTTCTATTACAGTTATGAAAGGACTTGCTGGAGGAACTTTGCTTAAAGAAGAAACATCACCATTTGGGGTAGCTTTGACGCCATCTCAGTGCATAAATTATTCTTTAAATAGGCCAGCAGTTGTAAGTGTATTAGTTGGTTGTGCATCTTGTGATGAGATAGAAAAGGCTTTGGAGTTTGAAAGAGCTTCTGATGAAGAAAAAGACTACTCTGTAATCTTAAGCAAGACTGCTAAATTTTCTATGAAAGGAAGATGTATGTATTGCAATCATTGCTTGCCATGTCCTTCGAAGATAAATATAGCCGAGGTAAATAAATTCCTTGATTTAGCAACTATTTCAGATAGAGTGCCTGAGACCATAGAAGAGCATTATATAAGTATGGATACTCATGGTAGTGATTGTATAGCTTGTGGGAACTGTGAAAGCAATTGTCCATTTGAGGTTGAAATAATTGAAAAAATGAAAAAAGCTAAAGAGGTTTTTGGAATTTGATCATTTGGAGTGATTTTTTATGAAAATATATAAGTTTATAAGATTGAATATAGGGCTATTCGCTGGAGAGCCCCAAGAAAATTATTATAAAATTGTAGATGATAATGCAAAAGATGGATGGAATTTAATTCAGATATTTGCTCCTCCTATTGCAGGTTATGGAAGAGCTAAGTTTTATGAACTGATATTTGAAAAAAATGATGAGTAAAGATCGATAAATATTTTATATGAAAGATTGAGTGCCATCTTATAAAGTTACAAAATTGTTCACAAAATAAAAAAGCTTGAAAAAAGAGAAAAAAAGGCATATTTTCATCTAATATATAACAAATATACTCCTTCTTTAGGTAGTGAGAGGAATTGTCACTTGCCTTTAGGCAACTAATAAATTATAATTAACTTAAGAGAAAACCGTTATATAAATGATGTTAATCACACCATTATGCAGGCACTCTTAGAGCATAGCGAGTATACTCTCTATGTTGGGCTGTTGTCAAACAGCCTATAGTACCCACCGTTTGAGGTAGGAGATATTTAATATCGGTCTGACTACGTTAGGTGAGGTGCAAGCTCCCACCTTCTATAAGTGGCGAGTAGCTGATATAATATAACTCTTATTAAATTAAATGGGAGGAGTGTTAAATGGGAAACAATTACTTTGGCAGTAATGAAAAAGGAATAGTAAGATCACCTGTGCTTGTAGTAGTTTTTAGTGTGATATCCTGTGGAATATACTTTTTTTATTGGATGTATACTACAGCAAATGAATTAAAAATATATACTGGAAGAATGGATATAAATCCTGGAGTTGACCTTATTTTAAGCATATTATGTGCTCCATATATAATATATTGGTTTTACAAATATTCGAAGATAGTATATGAAGAGCAAGTAAAGATAACTCAAATAACAACAGATAATTCACTGATAAATACTATACTTAGCATATTTGGCTTTGGGGTTATTTCTGCAGCAATAATGCAATCTGATTTAAATAATTTATGGACAAATCAAAAAATGTATTGAGAAGGAGATTAAAAACTTCTTTAATAATTTTAGTATTATTCATTATTTATTTTTTATTAAATCATGGAAATTTATGTTATTTTAAAACTCTTACAGGAGTTCCTTGTCCTGGTTGTGGGCTTACAAGAGCATATCTATACTTATTAAAAGGTGAAATAAGGGAAGCTTTTTACTTTCATCCGCTATTTTTAGTGCCTTTTATTATATTTTTAATATTGATTATAAATTATCAACCATATATTAAAATAGGCATAGTAAAAAAGATATATGAAAGTAAATCATTTTGGATAAGCATCTTTGTTTTATTTATTACAGTATATATAGTAAGAATGATAGTATTTTTCCCTGATGTTGAGCCTATGAAGTTTAATGAAAATAATCTTTTATCAAATATTCTTAAGTTGATACATCTGCTATAATGATGTATTTTTAGAAAATTAATATTTTGAATTTTTTAAATATATGAAAAAAGAAGGAATGCCCTTCTTTTTTGTTATATTAAGTAGAAATTTTCTATCTATATACTTTTGCTAAGTTTTAAAACATAATCTATGATTGGAGTTATGGTCTCTTCATCTTTAAAATCAATATTTTCACCATAAGTTTTAAGAAGTGTCTTATTTTCATCAGTCAGTTCTTCTTCTGATTTTTTACTTAACATAGTTTTTAACATTTTCATCATAGATTTATGAGCAAAGCTAAGTTTTTTATAGTCCATACTTCCACGAAGATGAAATATTTTTATACGCTCTCTTTGCTTTTCAGAAAGAGCCTTATCTATAATCTTTTTAAGATTATCTTTGTTTTCTTCTATATAAGGATCAGATAATCCAACTGTAAATAAAATTATATCCTTATCTTTTACGAGTTCCCAGTTGTTTGTGATAATAGAAATTCCAGCTATTCCACCTGCATACAAACCACCACCAAATATGATGATATCGTTGGATATTAAAATATTATTAGTTACTTTTTCTATGCTTAACATATCACAGCAGAGCTTATCAGAAATCCATTTAGCATATTGCTCCGTGCTTCCATATTTTGATTTATAAATGACTATAATGTTGCTTTTCATTTTAAAACCCTCCTAGTTTTTTGAAAATTTTAATTTTAAGCAAAAAGGAGGAAAATCCTCCTTTTATTAATAAAATTCGCTATCTAAAAGCCAATTATCATTTATATTTTTTAGAATTATGACTATTTTTCCATATGGTTCATCAAAAACTTTAGTATCCATTTGTAAAAATAATGAACCTACAGTTTGTCTTTTAATCACCATAGTATCCAATAAAAGCTCCAAAGCATAGCCTCTACCTCCTGGTGTACTCTCATAGAGCATACCATCAATTTCTTTATAAAGAGGAGGATGCTCAGAATCATCATCAAAAGCATATTGATAAAATGTTTTTCTTGCAAATTCATGGGTGAATACTTGCTCTGTAGCAGTTTTAATGTCTTTAATGCTTTTAAACTCCGTGCTTTTTACAGGATAATACTTTTCATCATCAACAATTTTAGCTTCTGCATCATAATCTACAGGTAGACCTTCATTTGAATAATAATAGAGGACTTCCCATCCTTTATCCATTAAAACTTTTAACTTTTCTTTTGCTTCATCTAAAGTAAGAGGTTTATTCTCTAAAGTGAGAAGATAAAAATCAAAGAGCGTAAGCTTTATATTTTTATTTTCTTCATCATAAGATAGCAAATACTCATAATGATTATTGCTGTCATCATCAAAAGATATTTTTACTTTTGGAAAAGCATTTGAAAGGTTTGTTTTGAGATAGAAAGAATCAAAGGCTTTTATCTTTTCGATTTCCTTAAGCTTTTCTTTTTCAAGAGGAAAACCAGTCTTATCATCTTCAATTCGTATGATGGATATATTGCTCACATCTTGTACAAATCCAACGAAAAAAAACTCTCCATTTTCATTCTCTACAATGAGATTATCATCAGGCAATATATCATCTTTATCGGCGTAATCTATGATTATAGGTTCATCATTTGCAGCGCCCATGCTATCTCCAGGATTAAGTCTAGAAGAAGTTATGATCCATTTTCCATCTTTTTTTTCAAGATTAAAAAATATATTATCCATTTTATATAAAATATTAGCCCATGCTATCTGTCTTGTATGATCGATATCATAAGTTATTATATTTTCTCCTGTATAAAGGAAGTCATTTTTAATTGTAGATATTAACTCCTCACTTAAGCAATCAACTCCACTAGGATTCATCTCTTTAAGCCTCTTTGTGATCTCACTAGAAACCCCATTATCCATACATCTTAATGAAATATAATGGTCTATAAATTCAGATATATCTGAAGGATATTCTCCTACATCTGTAATAGTTTCAGAGAATTTAAATTCTTTAGTTTCACTATTCCATATAAATTTATTAAAGGTTGGAATATGCATGGTTTCCATGCCGTAGCGCTCTTGCATAAATCCATCATAGATGCCATCTTCCTTTGAAGAGGTTAAATAATCATCTCCAGCTCCACTCTCAGCCCAGCTAGATTTTACAATTTTAAGCTGATTATCCTCCAGCTTTAATAGAGAAAATCCATCCATATTTATGTCATTGGTGACAGTTATGTATATATATAGATCTTTTGAATCTCTCATATTAACTATTTTAGCTCTGCTCTTTGAGTACGCTGCAATATTGACTTTTTCTCCAACAAATGAAAGTACGCCATTTTTATTTCGCAACGTATAAATATCGTGATTTTTAACTCGGCATAACACTTCAACATTGCCATCTTTATCAAGATCTATCTCATCTGTGAATAAAAAAATGTTGTCATCATCTAGTTTAAGCTGAGATTTTATAAATGAAATATACTTATCTGATTTGATGCTTATATCAGCAGAACTTGTTACTAGAATAGATTTGGTGATTTCATTTTCTTTATGATTTGTAATAGAGTCATCCACATTTACTGTAGCTTGAGCACATGATAAAAAAAACATGCAGATAAACAAGATTATACTAAGATGAGATATTGTCCTAAACATAAATTCCATCTCCTTTATATTATTTAGGAAGAGTAAAATTTGAGATAGGTATATAATTTGTATGATTTAGAATATATTAAAGGTTTTACTATAATATATTATAGCATTTTAATTAGATCATTGTTATAGCATTTTAAAATTTTTTAATCAAATTGTTATGCTATAATATGCCATAAAACGAAGAAGGTGAGATACAAAAATCAGCTTTAGTTTTATATGTTCTGATTTATTGATTTTTAATTTTGTGAGTTAAGTATAGTTTAAAAAAGTGGTGCCTTTTATCTAAATTTGATAAAATAAAGAAGGCTACTACAAGAAATAATACACATAAAGGAGAAAAAAATGCTTATAAAACAAATCATTGAAGTGTTTGATTTACTTGATAGACCTTGCATAAGAGGACAAATGATAAAAGAGTATCTTGAAACTCTAGGGACTGCATCAATTTGTGTGAAAGAAATGATAGGACCAAGAGGTAAGACGGATTTTATTAGGATAAAAATCTTTGGAACAAATGGAAAAGCTAAAGGTGGTGATTCTCCTACTATTGGTCTTTTAGGAAGGCTTGGAGGATTAGGTGCAAGACCTTCTATTACAGGATTTGTATCAGATGGAGATGGTGCTTTAGCAGTGCTTAGTGCAGCAGCAAAGCTTATAGATATGCAGAAAAAAGGTGATTTTCTAGAAGGGGATGTTATAATTGCAACACATATATGCCCTGATGCACCTATTATACCTCATGAACCTGTTCCATTTATGGGCTCACCAGTAGATATGGTTCAGGTCAATGAAGAAGAAGTTAATGATGAATTAGATGCTATTTTGTCTGTAGATACTACAAAAGGCAATAGAGTCATTAATCACAATGGTTTTGCTATATCAAATACAGTAAAGGAAGGATATATTTTGAGGGTGAGTGAAGATCTATTGACAATAATGGAAATAGTAACTGGAAAGTTACCCTATGTTTTTCCTCTTTCAATCCAAGACATCACTCCTTATGGAAATGAATTATATCATTTAAATAGCATTCTCCAACCTTCTACTGCTACATCAGCTCCTGTAGTTGGAGTTGCTATAACAACAGAAACCATTGTACCAGGTTGTGCAACTGGGGCTAGTAATTTTGCTAGTGTAGAAGTTGCTTCTAGATATCTAATAGAGGTGGCAAAAGCCTTTGGGAAAAAGCAATGTAATTTTTATGATGAAAAGGAGTTTAATTTAATAGTTGAAAAGTATGGCAGTATGAAACATATTCAAACACTGGGAAGATAGATTATTGTTAGTCTTACCATATTGTATATTTTTAGAAAATATATAGTAAAAAATAGTATAAATATTATATTAATAGTCATCTTTTTTAAAAATGAGACTATTAACTCTATATGAGAAGATTTGCATCCTAAATAATTACAGCTTGAAACTATTTTTAAAATTATGAAAGTTGCTTAGGACCGTAGTGTTTCTATGCCATGGTAAAATTTGTATGCGAAAGTTCTCATATAGAGTAAATATGAATAATAGTTGAGTTAATAATTAATATCTCTTATACATCTATGAAGAATTCCCATTGAATGAGCTAAAAATATTCCATAGTTTACTATGGGCACTTCATCTATTTCACATATCCTAACCCTTGATAACATAGATCTTCTATTTATCATACATCCGCCACAATGTATCACAAGATCATATTCCTTTAAATCCTCAGGAAAATCTGAACCTTTACAAAAATCTATGGTTATATCTTCTCCATATTTTTTCTTAAGTATATTTGGTATCATAGAATTTCCTATATCATCATGCCCTATACTATGAGTACAAGCTTCTGCTATTAAGACTTTCTTTAGTCTTTTTCCTTCTAAAGAGAGCATACCCTCTATATTTTGCCTCAAACCGCCTTTTTGTCTTGCCATTAATATAGAAAAACTTGTGAGTTTAAAATTCTTTGGGATGATATTCTCTACAAATTTAAATACCTTTGAATCTGTGATTACAAAATGAACGTTCTTAAATTCATCTATAGCATCCTTTAATTCAGTCTCCTTTATCACTATGCATTTAAAACCATTATCTAAAGCATCTCGTATTATCTGCACTTGTGGTAAGATCAATCTTCCTTTTGGAGCCTCAGCATCAATAGGAGTTACGAGTAAAATAGTAGAACCTTTTTTGCAAAGATCATAGGTTAATGAAATATCCTCTTCAGTTAAAGATAAAATTTTAATTATCTTATCCTTTAAAATAGAAATGCTCTCTGTATCTATTGCCGATACATATAGCGCATCTTTATATTTATGTTTAAAGTGATCTTTTTCATCATTGCTTAATAAATCCCATTTGTTAATAACATCTATGCTAGTTATATTATTTGTCTTAAACAATTCCTTCATGTTAACATAGCTGTCATAATCCTCATTTTTACCATCCATAACATATATGGCAAGATCAGAAGATGATAATATCTTCTTTGATTTTTTAATTCTAATATCTCCTAATGCAGTAGAATCATTTAAGCCTGCTGTATCTATAAAAAGCACTGGACCAAAAGGAATTAGTTCCATAGCCTTTCTCACAGGATCTGTGGTGGTGCCTTTAATTTCAGATACTAAGGAGACATCTTGATTGCATAATACATTCATGAGAGAAGATTTGCCAGCATTTGTATTTCCAAAAATAGCAATATGCTTTCTATTTGAATTTGGAGTAGTGTTCATATATTTCACCTGCTTTATAAATATATATCTCTTTTACCATTTTTTATACTTTCAAAACCTTCTTTAGCAAACTTCTTTATGGCAGGATTTGATATATTATCCATCTCTCGTTGAATAAGCATTGAAGCCTTTTTTGTTAATTCATCATTTCCAAAATCTATAACATATTCCATAAGGGTCAAAAGAGCATTAGGGTGGCAAACGTTTTGAATATTTCCGCTCTTAGCAAGTTGCATAAATCTATCTCCAGTACGCCCCATTCTATAACAAGCAGTGCAATAGCTAGGAATATAATCATTTTCTATTAAATATAATAAAATCTCATCAACAGTTCTGTGATCTGAGACTTCAAATTGCTCAGTATGATTTTCTCCCTCTTTATATCCTCCAACTCCCGTGCATGAACCTGCAGAGATTTGACTTACTCCATATCTTAAAAGCTCATGGCGCATTTCTTTACTCTCTCTTGTGGAAAGGATTATCCCTGTAAAAGGTACAGCAATTCTGATAATAGCAACTAGGCGCTTAAATTCTTCATCATCTAATATATGGGGAAATTGAGAAAGCTCCATTCCTTCAGCCTTTTTTAAGCGAGGAACTGAAATTGTATGAAATCCTACTCCAAATTTTTCTTCTAAATGTTCATTGTGAATCATAAGTGAAAGCACTTCAAACTTTGGTTCATAAAGTCCGAAAAGTACTCCTCCTCCTACATCTTCCACACCTGCTTCCATAGCCCTATCAAAGGACAAAGTGTGATATTCATAATTTCCTTTAACACTCTTTGGATGAACTTGTTCATAGGTAGATTTATGGTATGTTTCTTGAAATAAAATATATGTCCCAATACCTATGTCCTTTAGTTTTTTATAATTTTCTACAGTGGTTGCAGCCACATTTACATTGATTCGTCGAATATTCTGTCCATTGTAATAAGTATTATAAATTGTATTTATGCACTCTAAAACATAATCTATAGAACAATTAACAGGGTCTTCTCCCACTTCAAGGGCTATTCTCTTATGACCCATATTCATTAACATCTTAGCTTCTTCAGAAACCTCATTTTGGGTTAATTTTCTTCTCACAATAGTGTTATCTCTTCTATATCCACAATAGGTACAATTATTAACACAATGATTGCTTACATATAGAGGTGCAAACATCACGATGCGGTTTCCGTATATAGATTTTTTAATATCTCCTGCAATTTTATATATTTCGCTTATTTGATCTTCATCTGAAACCATTAAAAGTTTAGCTATATCCTCATGACTAAGCCCCTTCATATTCCTTGACCTTGCTAAGATCTCATCAATTTCCTCTCGTGTTGTATTCTCTGCACTTTTTAATAAATCACTTATATATTTCTCATTAATAAACATGTATATCACTCCATCCTTTATGGTCTCCTCTTGATAGGTCAATCTCATATCCTGAGTTAATGATTGCATCGGTTATGGTCTTAAGGCTTAACCTTGCATCATCATTTGTGTTCTTCTTTCCATTGTATAGAGCGTACTTTGCTCTAGATTCAGTGGGAGAAGTATTTGGCATTACAACATTGGCACCAGCATCAAGACCTTTTTCTCTTCCTCTAATGTCTAATGTAGATAAAGATGTAGTTGCTGGTATTAAACTAGTGGGCAATAAAAGCCTGATAATAGAAATTAACATAAGCGTCTTTTTGACTTCTCCATTCTCATAACCTGAAAGCGGAGTATCCATGTGGGAAATAAAAGGTCCTATACCGACCATATGAGGAGAAAAATCCTTTAGAAATAACAAATCCTCTGCTAAAATTTCATCAGTTTGACCTGGAACTGAAACCATAAAACCTGAACCAACTTGAAAACCAATATCCCTTAAATTAAATAGACATTCAATGCGATTTTTTAAATTATATCCAGGATGAAGTTTTGCATATAGATTTGAGTTATAGGTCTCATGCCTTAACAAATACCTATCAGCTCCAGCTTTAAAATAAGCTTTATAGGTATCCTTTGACTGTTCACCAAAAGACAATGTAATAGCACAATCTGGATGATTATTTTTAATCTCATAGATTAAATTTGAAAGAATATCTACAGAAAACCAATTATCTTCTCCCCCTTGCAAAACAAAAGTGCGAATCCCAAGATCGTAAGCTACATCTGATGTTTCAATTATTTCTTCAGGAGTTAGTCTGTATCTTTCTGCCTTTACATTTTTTGAGCGTATGCCACAGTAGAGACAATTTTGTCTGCAATAATTAGTAAATTCAATAAGCCCACGAATAAAAACTTTTTTTCCATATTCTCTATCCCTAACATCTTTAGCACTTTCGTTTAAGGTTTTTAAAGTCTCATCATCCATATTAGATATTAAGTGAATCAACTCATTCTTATCTAAAAAGGAATTATCTATCAATTTTTTCAAAAGTAATTGCATATACATCATCCTTTTATATATCTTTCTTTGCAAAAATAGTTTTAGCAGTTATGTTTTTAATCCTTCCAAGCTTTCCAGTAAAAGAGTTTATGTCATCTAATTCTCCAATAACAGTTATTGAAATAACGGCTATGCCAACTTCGTTCATAGGCAGTCCCATCCTCCCACGAATTAAATGCTTATGCTGACTTACAATTTCATTAAATTGCCCTTGGGCATTTTCGGTATCTTCTAAAATAACACTTATTACTGCTACTTTCATATCTTACCTCACATTTTAAAATAAAAAATGCCCTCTAAAAGAAGGCATAATATTGCAAAGCTAATACACACTCCTTTCGAATCAGAAGATTCTTTTCCGTCAGGTTAAATATTTATTTTTATAATATTATATCGCAATTTAACCATAATTTCAAAAAAATTATGCTACAATAAAAATAAATAGGGACAGCATGGGAAAATTAGTGCCCTTAAAAATTTAAAAATACATTTGATTAATAAAGAAATTACTGTTAAAATACATTTAAAAGCCATATTCTATAAAAACTATTTAAAATGGGGATATAAGATGGTTACTATTAAAGATATAGCTCGTGAAGCAGGTGTAAGTTATACAACTGTTTCAAATGTTATACACGGAAGAACAGCAAGAGCATCAAAGGAGACCATAGATAGAATAAATAAGATTATAGAGAAAGTGAAATATACTCCCAATATGTCTGCAAGGTCTTTGGTTTGTCAATCTTCTAAAGTTGTTGCCATAATCAATAACTTAGTTCCAAAGCAGACAGGCAGTTTCCTTGAAGATCCTTTTCACAATACCTTCATAGGTGCTATAGAAAAATCCCTTCGTGAAAATGGATACTATCTTATGCTTAGAACAATCGAAGATTCAGAGAGCCTCTTAAGCTTTTTGCACAATTGGAATGTAGATGGATTATTTTTAACTGGGGTATTCGAGAATGACGATTTCTTTAAGACCCTTACAAGCCTTAAGATGCCAATAGTCTTAATAGATAGTTATCTGTCAGATGCACATAATATGCTATGTGTGGGTCTTGAGGACTTTGAGGGAGGATATCTAGCAACTAAATATTTAATCGAAAATAATCATCGAAATATTGCCTTTGCATGTCCTCCAATACATGGAAAGGGCGTTGTAATGGAGCGCTTAAATGGATATAAAAAAGCCCTTTATGAAGCTCAAATTAAATTCTCTTATGATCTTGTTTTTGAAAGGGAGTTTACTCTTGAAGAGACCACTGCACTTGGAGCTATGTTATCTAAGAGAGATGATATTACAGCTGTCTTTGCAACTGCAGATATAATGGCTGCAGGGATAATGGCAGGACTTCAGCAAAATGGGAAGATGGTCCCAAAGGATATATCCATAATTGGTTTTGACGATATAAGCATTTGCCAGATTACAAGGCCGCTTTTAACTACAATCCATCAAGATCCTACTAAAAAAGGTGAGATAGCAGCAGATTTTATGATGAGGGCTTTAAATTCTAAATTAGAATTGAGAAATAAGGAGATACTTCCTGTAAAGCTCTGCATACGAGATAGTGTGAGGACAATATAAAAAGTGTATCAAAATATATGTTGATTTTGGTACACTTTTTATTTTATACTTTTGCAGGAAAATAGATACATTCCTCATGTTTACATTCTTTATTTTTTAGAGAAAAATTGCATGTTGGTTTAGCTTGTAAGGGGATATTAGTTCCCATATTTTTATTTGAATATCGAGTTGCAGCTTCAATTGCTGTAAAGATAGATCTTTTACAACAGCGAGGACCGCCTAAAGTTGCAATTTTATTTAAACTTTCTGATGTCATAAATTGAGCTTCTGCCCAGTCTTGTCCTATTGAATAAGGCGTAGCTTCTTTTACAATGCTTACAAAAATCCCTGTACCAAAGGCTGCACCACAAGCTCCATAAAACCCACAAAATCCTCCTAGGACATTTCGTGCTCTATTATTTGCTATCTCTAAAGATTTTTTTAAATTTAAATTAGATCCAGAGTTTTTTAATGAGGTCAGCATAACTGCTGGTATAAGGAAGTGGTGCTCTGGACCATGCATGTGAATTTCAGGTCTTTTCATAAGGTCAATAGCCATATCTATAGGGCTAATGCTTTTAGAATTTAAGCAATATTCTTTTATAACAGCATAAGAAGGCGAGCTGTGACAATTATCACATATATAATGTCCTCCCTCACAATATGCATTTGTTTTATAAATCTTGCCACAATTTTCACATTTTTTCTCAGTAGATTCTTCTATGTATATTATAGGTTTTCCACATAAAATACATCCAGTAATATGTTCCATAACTAGTTTTCCTCCTAATTTAATAAAGGTAAATTTCTTTAAGATGGACCTCTTGTTTTGTTATGGTGGCTTTATATATCTTATTTAAATATATAAATTTAAATGATACCATCTCCCAATGGCTTGGAAGGCACGGTTTAAAGTGAGGCTTACTATCTTTAAAGTGAAGACCTAAAAAGCCTTGAGTCAATATTTTAAAAGCACCACCTGATGAAGCTGGATGAGTTCCACCAATATATATAAGTCCTGCCCATTGTTTTCCTTCTCCATCTATATCAGTTTTAGCAGATCTTAAGAAAAATGGATAAGCTCTATCTGGTTCATCAAATCTACATGCCAATAAACCGTACATGCATGCGCTAAGGGATGAACCGTGTTCTGTGTATTTTTCATAATACTCAAAGTTTTCTTTTAAGATCTTTTTATCATATTCTTTATGAAAAATCTCCAGCATTAAAACCACATCTGCTTGCTTTATAACCTTAGTTTGAGATGCAACTCCGTTTGATCCTCCCCAATATTCTCTATTATCTTTTAGCCTTTTTCTTAGATCACCTAAAGAAGCATCTTCTAATTTAAAATAACCATCAAATTGTTCTATTATATGATTTTCATCAGGGCAGGGGATATATAGCACTTCAGTGTTTAAATCAAAGGTTAGTTTTTCAAGATTTTCTACTTTATTTAACTCATCATATACACCTGGATATTTAGTTTTCAATAGTTCAATAACTCTTAGGGCAGATTTAAAGGTATATTCTGCCATTTTGTTGGTATAGGCATTATTATTTATCCTTTCATGATATTCATCAGGACCTACAACATCCCTTATTTCATAGTGCTCCTTATTAAATGGCTTTAAAAGGAGAGATAGGTAAAACTTAGCACAATTTATTATGGTATTTGCTCCACTATCTATTAAAATATCATAATCTAATGTGTAATCAAAATATTTCATAATGCCATAAACCACAGCTGCTGATATATGGACTTGTTTATCTCTAAAGTATGTCCTAATTGGTCTTTTAGTAAATACATCTACTACATTAAAATCAGAGCAAGCATCAAAGCCATAATCTTGACTTTCCCAAGCATAAAAAGCTCCTTCATAACCATATTCCTTAGCCTTTTCGATGGCGCCTTTTAAGGTTTTAATCCTATATGAGACTAAAGAGCGTGCAACCTCAGGCTGTGTATATAAGTAAAAATCTAGCATAAACATTTCGGTATCCCAGAAAATTGCACCCTTATAAACCTGCCCAGAAAGTCCTCTTGCAGCTATGGAAAGATCTTTGGAATGTCTTGGAGCTATAGAGTTTAAATGATATATAGAATAGTTCATAGCTTTATTTGCTATATCATCACCTTTAATCTCTATTTCACAAATATCCCATAGGGATTGCCACCTATCTTTGCTTTTATGCTTTTTAATTTCATAGCTTTCTTTATGAAATCCAGATAAGAGCTTAAATGAGCTTTCTTTTAAATCATCTGAATCCTTCGTAGTAAATATTGTACCAATTGATCTTATTATAAATTCATCTTGAGCTTTTAAGCTGAGTTTTATCTTTTTAACACAATTTTTCACTTCACAAAGTTCATATGAGCCA
>JAVBPQ010000111.1:0-37538 GCA_031549525.1 Clostridiaceae bacterium
GATCAATTACACCTTTTGTAACTAAATCAGCTGTGTTAAATTTACCCATTTTGTGACCTCCTGTTAGACCTTCAGGGCGTTCGGACATTTGAGCTTTAATAGCATCTGCTTCTTCTTGAGTAATCACTCCTTCAGTAACCATATTAGAAAATAGATCCTTTCTTTCGGATTTATTTTCTTCAAAATAAGCTTTTCTCTCTTCCTCTGTCATAGCTTTTACTTTATCCATATCTTGTTTTCTATCTTCTAGATTATTTTCCATATAAGCTTTTATTTTATCAGCTGTTTCTTGTGATATTGTTCCATCTGTAACAAGGTTTGAAAAGTCCATAGCATGTTTATATAAAAATCCTTGTTTTTCAGAAGATATATTTGAAGTTTCATTTTGCAACGTTGTAGTATTTGAAGCTGCATAAGCTGAAAAGCTTCCTATTGCAAGTGCACTAGCTGTAAGAG
Organism: Clostridiaceae bacterium; assembly: GCA_031549525.1. Classification (GTDB taxonomy): domain Bacteria; phylum Bacillota; class Clostridia; order Clostridiales; family Clostridiaceae; genus WQUF01. The sequence goes on from JAVBPQ010000111.1 coordinate 457, forward strand.
ATGCTATCATAAAAGTTTTTACTTTTTTATTCATTTTAAAATCTCCCTTAATCTAAATTTATTTTTGTCTACATAAAAATTTTAATTTATAAGTCTGTTGGTTTTAAGATAATTATGTGAAAAGTATCTGAATATTTTTTATATTATTTATTTTGATTTTAAATGAAATTTGTGCAAAAATAGAATATAGATAAAGAAAAATAATAGTATAAATAATTAAATTTGAGGAGATAAAATTGTTAGATCATTTTTTTGTGTTAACTATTAAACCTTCATTGTCACTTAGCTCTACTGTAGTAAAAATTTTATATATTTTAATTTTGATAGTTTTATTTCTTATAATAAACAGAAAAGTTTATAAAGAAATAACCTATGGAAATGAAGATAAATACTCAGGCCAAACAAAGCAAGGAAGAAGGCATGGTGAGGGTATTTATTATTATGCAAATGGTTCAAGATATGAAGGTGAATTTAAAAATGATATGTTCCATGGTAGAGGATTTTTAGAACTAAATGATGGTACAAAATATAAAGGCGAATTTAAAAATGGTAAATTTCATGGAAATGTAACGCTCACTTATAAGACAGGCAATATATTTATCGGCCAATATAAAAAGGATGAACCACATGGTAAAGGAGAGTTTCATTTTAAAGATGGGCTTAAATATGAAGGTGAGTTTAGAAATGGTTTATTTATAAATAAAGGCATATTAACCTTGAAAAATGGAGATATTCACACTTTTTATTTTGGAAAAAATAGAGTTTTAAAAATTGGAATGGTATATGAAGACAAAAGATATGAAAATATTAAGAATTTTTTATATATTACTGAAAAAGATGAGCTATATTTAGATGGTGAAAGACAAACAGGATTTTTAGAAAATTGTTTTATATTTAATAGATATGCAACTGTTTATGAAGGTCCTATTGAAAATGGATTATTTCATGGAGAAGGAGTACTAAGTTACAGCAATTCTAAAAAATACATAGGAAACTTTAAAAATGGATTGTATGATGGGCAAGGTGAGATGACCTATTCAAATGATGATAAGTATTTTGGAGGTTTTATACAAGGAAAGAGGTATGGTTTTGGAAGATATTTTGTAAAAGATTCAGGGTACTATGAAGGCAATTTTGATATAAATGGTTCTCTCTTAGAAGGTATATATGTGTATTTAGATGGCGGTGTTTATGAGAGATACGAAGGGGAATTTAAAGATTGGGAATATCATAAAGGAAGGCTTTATTCATTAAATGGCGCATTATATATTGGAGATTTTAAAAAGTATAGACCAAATGGTATAGGGAATTTATTTTACCCTAATGGTTATATGTATAAGGGCGAATTTGATGAAGGATATTTTACAGGTGAGGGGCTTTTATTTAAAGATGGTGTGGAAATTTGTAAAATTAAAATAGGTAAAGAAAAAAGCTCACAAATAGTATATGAAGAGAATGATGACCAGCCTAGGAGTATATTATTTAGCAGTGGATCTTATTATATAGGAGAGTTTAAACAAGATATTCCACATGGAGTTGGCAAGTTTTTTTATGCATCTGGTGAATATTATGAGGGTGAATTTTTAGATGGTAAGTTTAAAGGAAAGGGAATATATATATCTGCTGATGAATTTTTTAGGGGATTGTTTAACGATGGAAAGCCTGATGATGGAGAATATACCAAAAACAATAAAAAAATTTACCATGGAAAATTTGTGAATTGGCATTTAAATGGAGAAGGTAGTGTTTTAATTCCAAATGGAACTATCTTTGAAGGAGAATTTAAAGATGATTTGTTAAATGGAAAAGGAAAAATCACATATTTTGATGGTGTGATGCAAACAGGAGAATTTAAAGATGGAAGGGTGAAAGGAAGCATAATTTTTGAAATAAACTCTTCTAAATATTCTATAGAGGTTAATGATAATGCTGATGGTGTTGTATTTTTTGAAAATGATGAAGAAAATATTGCGATGCTATATAATGATGGTGTTATATATGATGAAAAAAATATCATTGATACAACAAAGGATATAAAAGGAAAATTATATCTATTTGATGGAAGTGTATATTATGGTACCTTTAAGGATTTAAAAATGAATGGAGAAGCTACGGTTTTCTATTCAAGCGGTGACAGATACGAAGGACATTTACAAGAAAATTATAGACATGGATATGGAAGGTTTTACGATATAAATCAAGATGAGTATGAAGGGCAATTTAAAAAAGGTTTTTATGATGGAAAAGGAATATTGACATGTTATGATGGTTCAAAATATGATGGTGAATTTTCAGAAGGGGTTTTTCATGGCAATGGAGTTTATTTTTTAAACAATGGCAACAGATATGAATGCGAGTTTAGATATGGTGCAGCTAATGGATATGGAAGCCTTTATTATGAAAATGGAAATTTTTATGAGGGCAATTTTGAAAATTGGAGATTTTCTGACAGAGGAAACTATTTCTTCTTAAATGGGGGGAGCTATGTTGGGGAATTTTTAGAGGGGAATTTTCATGGTGTAGGTGAGATGAAGTTTGAGGATGGGGCAATATATGAAGGAGATTTTTTAAATAGCTCCTTTATGGGTACTGGATATCTTTCTGTAAAAGATAAAAGATATGCAGTTAATACTCACGATAAAAAAGTGGATGGAATAGGAATTCCTTTGGATGATGATGCAGAATTTAGTAATTTATTTTTTGTTTTTAATGATGATAGTTACGATGATAATGGGTTTAATGGGAAGGCTATAGTTTACTTTTCCTCTGGAATACTCTATAGTGGTGAATTATATAAGGGAAAGTTACATGGGGTAGGTGAAATTAAGTTCACTTATAAGTATAAAATGGTTGGTGATTTTATGAATGGTAATATCATAAGGGGATTTTATTATAATTCAAATGGTACTTTAATTTATGAAGGTGAGTTTAATGAAGATACGAGTTATAAAAAAGGCAAATGTGTTTTTGAAAATGGAAATTCTTATTCTGGGGAATTCTTAAATGGATTGTTTCATGGACATGGTGAATATAAATTTGCAAATGGGAATACTGTAGAGGGAGAGTTTGAAGATGGTTTTATACTATATGGTAGGATAGAATATACAAATGGAATCATCTACGAAGGAGAGATGGAAAACATGTATGAGCATGGCTTAGGGAAAAAGTTTTTGCTTGATGATACTATATATGAAGGAAGTTTCTTAAATGGAGCTATGGATGGTGAAGGAACATTATATTATAATAATGGTAATAGATATGTAGGAGAGTTTAAGGATAATCATATAGAAGGAAAAGGAGTACATTATTTTAAAGATGGCTCAAAGTGGGAAGGCATATTTTCAAGAAATGATAAGGGAAGGCTTGTTTTAATTGAAGGTATAAAATATGACAAAGATGGGGAAGTCGAAGAGGATAAAAATAAGGATTCTTTAAGCATTTTTTAAAAAATTAGATTTAAATAAAAAGGTGTAATATGAAAAATTTATCAGAGGATATAATGAAAAGATTAGCAGATTCAAGTACCATAGCTAAAGCAAAAAAATTTTGTTCAAATGGCTCTGTGAAAAAAATAGAGATAGATCCATTTTTTGGAGAAGCTGAAAACGGAGAAAGTATATTTAAGGTAAATGGAGAGGTATTTGATAAAGAAGGGTTTATATTTCAAAATACATATACTCCAAGCTTTATATATATGATGGACAATGAGCATATTAAGCTTGGTAATTTTTCATGCAATTGCTCTAAGTTTAATGAGGTCAGATTTAATAAGAGAGCATGTTCTCATTTAGGTGCAATCATAAAGTTTACAATAGATAGCTTTATAGAAAATTCAGATAAAGATAAAGAGGCTTTGAAATCTTTAAATATATTTGTAAAGGAAGCACCTTCAATAGATATAGATAAATTGATAAAACTGATTCCAGAGGATGTTGAAAAATCAAGATTGATCCCATTAGAATTGGAAGTTATGTTTGAACATAACTTTTCTTCTTTTAGAGGAAATAGCATGAAGGTTAACTTTTCTATAGGTATAAGGGGAGAGAGAAAATATAAGATCTCTAATATTCCAAATTTTATAGATGCTTTAGTAAAAGATGAGCCTTTTAAGTTTGGAAAAAATTTTACTTATGATAAAAATATACATTACTTTGATGAGGATGATGAAAAAATATTAGATTATCTCATAGGGATGTATTTTTCAATAAATAATAGCATCTCAGGATATTATATCAATAGATGGTCGGACATTCATAGCAATAATGCTCTAGATCTAAAGAAGGAAAATTTGATAAGATTTTTGGAGCTTTTTAAAGATAAAAGAATTGGTCTTGAATTAAGGGGACAAATTCTCAATCCACAGATTAAATTTTGTGATCTACCAATCAATTTTATAGTAGATAAAGAACAAAACGGATACTCTATTTCATTAAAAGAAGGGGTGCTATCTTTAGATAATAGTGATAGAGTTTTCTTTTGTGAAGGGCATGTGTATATAATATCCAGCAAAAAGAGCAAAATTTTCAAGGCTTTTGCTTCCTTTATGGAAGAGAAAAAGCCATATTTTAGAGTCAGCAATGAGGATAAAGCAAAATTTTTGAACAAAGTTCTTCCAGAGATGAATTCTAATTTTAATATAGTTACAAATAATATGGATGATGAGATCGTAAAGGAAGCTTTAATCATTAAAGCTTATCTTGATAAAAATGAAAGTGGAGATATTGAAGTTAAAATTCAATATAGCTATGGAGATTATGAAATAAACCCTTTGAGCAAGAAAAATCTCAATATATTTCTATTAAGAGATGTAAGCTCTGAAAAATCTATAGAGACAGAGCTTTGTTCTTTAGGATTTATTCCTTGTGAAAAATCAGAAAGGTATGTCTTAAGCAATATTTCGAAGATATATACATTTTTGGATTATGGTCTTCCTTCTCTATTAAAAAAAGGTGAGGTATTTTACTCTGAAGATTTTAAAAAGATAAGGTTATATAGAAATGTTAAGATATCATCTTACGTTAAGCTAAATGATAGAAATTTAATAGATATAGACTTTGCTTTAGAAGATATAAGCAATGATGAAATTTATGATATTTTAAGTTCATTAAAGGAAAATAAAAAATATCACAGATTAAAAGATGGAAGCATATTAAATATTCAAAATGATGAAATCAAAGAGTTTTCAAACTTAATGGATTCCCTTGATGTAGAGTTTAAAGATTTAAATAAAGGTAAAGTAGCTTTATCTAAGGCTAAAGCTTTTTATTTAGAAAATAGGATAGAAGATAGCAATATCAATTTTGTGCAAAGAGGAGATACTTTTAATAAATTTTTAGAGGATGTAAAAACTTTAAAATCTAAAGAATTTGATATAAGCCTTCAAATGAAAGAAATTCTAAGGAATTATCAAGAAATCGGATATAAGTGGATGTGTGCTATGCACTTTGTATCTTTAGGCGGAGTTTTAGCTGATGAGATGGGTCTTGGAAAGACAATACAGTCAATTGCATTTATGGAGTCTTGCAAGAAGGTTGAAAATCCTTTTTTAATCATTTGTCCATCATCTTTGATATATAATTGGAAGAGTGAAATTGAAAAATTTTCAAAAGAACTCACTTCCTTAATCGTAGATGGAACAAAAGCTAAACGAAAACAACTGTTAGATAATATAAAGGATTATGATGTGATAATAACTTCATATCCACTCATGAGAAATGATTATGAAATCTATCAGAAATTTGATTTTAACAGTATAATAATAGATGAAGCACAGAATATTAAAAATCATCATTCTCAAAATGCTTTTAGTGTTAAAAATTTAAATTCTAAGAGCAAATTTGCACTTACAGGAACTCCGCTTGAGAATTCTCTTGGGGAGCTTTGGAGTATCTTTGATTTTATACTTCCTTCTTATTTAGGAAAATACGCAAATTTTAAAAATAAATATGAGATTCCTATCATAACAAATAAAGCTGAAGGTTTGCTCAAGGATTTGATATCTAAGATAACCCCTTTTGTTTTAAGACGGCTTAAAAAAGATGTTCTCTTAGAGCTTCCTCCTAAAATAGAGACGAATTTTATAGTAGATCTGTCAAAGGATCAGAAGAAACTTTATATATCTTATGTGAAGAAGATTAAAGAAGATATTGATGATACAATAGAAAAGGTTGGAATAAAAAAAAGTCAAATAAAGATACTGGCAGGTTTAACAAGATTAAGGCAGCTTTGTTGTGATCCTAGCACTTTTATAGAAGATTATAAGGGTGATAATAACAAGATGGATGCTCTTATTGAATTGATTGAAGATAATATAGAATCGAAGCATAAAATTTTAATATTTTCTCAATTTACTTCTGTGCTTAAGAATATATCTAAAATACTGTTAAAAAACAAGGTATCTCATAAGTATTTAGATGGTAGTACAAAGCCTGAGGAGAGATTAAAACTTGTAGAAGATTTTAATAGTGGAAGCGATATGGTATTTCTAATATCTTTAAAAGCTGGGGGAGTGGGTTTAAATCTTATAGGAGCTGATGTAGTTATACATTATGATCCATGGTGGAATCCTTCTGTAGAAAACCAAGCAACAGACAGAGCTCACAGGATTGGTCAAGAGAATGTAGTGCAAGTTATGAAGATCATAGCTAAAAATACAATTGAAGAGAAGATATTAAAGCTTCAGGAAAAAAAGAGAGAGATGATAGAAAATGTGCTTGATTCAAGCTTAATCGAAGGAAAAATGCTATCTTCTCTAAGTGAAGAAGAGCTTAAGGATTTGTTTACTATATGATATAATAAATTTAAATATCTTAATTTTAAAAATTGGAGAGGGTTTTATATGGATAATGAATAATATTAACGACAACAAAAGTTTTTTTACAATCTTTTTATTAATTTCATTTGCCCTTTTAATATCTGGAGCCGTAATGACTCCATCTTTACACATACTTTTAAATGAATCCTTCTCTATTGTAGAACATTATTTTATTATTAATAAAGATTATTTTCAAATTGTTGATGTGGGATCAACTTTTTTTAAAAGTGGTATTTTAATCATTTTTGTTTTAATAAGTTATTATATTTCAAAAGTTAAGATAAATGGTTCACATATAGCTTCTGTAATGATGGTACTGGGTTTTTCTTTCTTTGGAAAAAATATTTACAATGTATGGCCTCTATTTTTTGGAGTAGTGCTCTTTGCTAAGCTAAAAAAACGAAAAATTTCAGATGTTATCAATTTAGCATGGTTTTCAACTGCCCTATCTCCAATTGTAAGTTCCCTTGCTTTTGATACACCAGTTTTAAAGCCAGGCTCTTTTATAGCCATAATAGTTGCGATCTTGTTTGGGGTAATTTCTGGGTATTTAGTTGCTATATTTGCAGAACATGGACATAAACTTCATCAAAATCTTACCCTTTATAATGCTGGATTTGTAGGTGGGCTTGTGGCTTTAACTATCAATTCCTTTCTAAAAGCAATTGGACTTAGTAAAAATAATTATACCCAAGGAGAGTATTTGGTAAATGAAAACTTTAAACTTGCTATTGTTTTATTTAGCATATTTCTGATTTTATTTGTATCAGGATTTATATTAAATAGAGGATTAAAAGGATATAAGGCTTTATTAAATAAGAGATGTAAATCGCTAGATTTTGTAGATAACTATGGCATTGGTTTAACATTTATAAATATGGCAGTTTTGGGAACGATTACCTCATGTTATGTTTTAATTGTAGGAGGACATTTAAATGGTGTTATATATGCTGCCATCTTCACTGTTACAGGATTTGCAGCATTTGGTATGACTTTTATAGGTATAATACCAATAATATTTGGAACATTTGCAATGTCATTTATAACAGGAGGTATAAGCAGTATTTTTTTACCAAGTGGAATAATTGCTAGTGCACTAAAAAATGTCTCTTCAAACAATATGCTCACTGCTGCAATTTTTGGTTGTGGGTTGTCTCCATTTGTTGCTCATTTTGGAATTGCTGCAGGGATCATATCAGGAGCTTTTAATAGTATATTACTTCCTAATGTGAGTATTTTGTATGGTTTTATGTCCCTATATAATAATGGCTTTTCCACAGGTCTTACATCAATAATTCTACTACCACTGTTTGAAAATTTTTATAAAAAATTGAATAAAATTAATTAATCTTAGAGGAAAAAAAGGAAGGAATGGTAATGTAGTTTGCATGATAAAAGAGATTCACTGATATTATATCTTCAAAAAATAAAGGAAAATAATTATAAAATTAAAGATTACGATAACATAAATGAGTATTTAGATTTGATGCTTTATTATATAGGGGACAAAGATCCTGTATTGAGGGATAAATTGATTTATACCACTTTTTATAACTGGATAGTAAAGATTAAATATTTTGAATATGATGAACTTTTAAATATCTTGCATATCGTGCTTGATAAGGAACATTTATTTTATAATATAGGGAATAAAGAGGATGAATCTGTTTTTGTGCGTTCCTTTTCTTCTCTTATAGTGTGTTTAATTCTAAATAGGCATAGAGAGGATAATTTTTTAGATGAGAAGACGCTTTTTTATGTTAAAAACTCGCTTATCACATATTATAACGAAGAAAAAGATTTAAGGGGATATGTTGAGGGATATGGTTGGGCTCACAGCATAGCTCATGGTGCAGATGGTTTATATGAAATAACTCTTTTAAAAGAGTGCAATGAAGAGATGAGCATCGATATCTTAGATTCAATAAAGAGAAAACTTTTAAATGGATACTATATATTTTGCCACGAAGAAGATGAGAGAATGATTTGTGCTGTGGATACCATCTTTAAAAGAGAGCTAATATCAAGAGAGAGGTTTGAAATGTGGCTTATATATCTAACTAAATGCCTTGATGAATTTAGTGAATATGATGGATATGTTTCCAAGGTAAATGTTAAAAGCTTTATGAGAAATTTATATTTTAAATCAAGGTTATCACAATATGATGATGAAATGGTATCTGCAATATTTGATTTAGCTGTAAAATTATAATATTTAAAGACCAGCAAAATTAAACTGGTCTTTTATATATTTTAAGGTTTAAGCCTATTTGTATCTCTTGGAAATAAGGTAGCATATCTTACATTGTTAAACTTAAGGAGCATTGCAGTTAAACGCTCAAGACCAAGACCAAGACCACCATGTGGAGGAAGTCCATATTTATGAGCCATGAGATAGCTTTCAAAGGATTCTATATTCATCTCTCTTTCTTTCATCTTCTCCACTTGTTCATCATAATCATGAATGCGCTGCCCACCTGTTGTAATTTCCATACCTCTAAATATAAGGTCAAAGCTATTTGTAAATTCTTTATCTTCTATAGAATCCTTAGCGTAAAAAGGTCGCTTCTCTGATTTATAGTGGGTGATAAATACAAATTCGCTTCTTGTCTCTTTATTTATTATTTCAGAGATTAACTTTTCTTCCTCTGGCTCAAAATCATGATAATCTTTTATTTCTCTACCATATGTCTTTGAAATTAAAGTTTTAGCTTCCATAAACTTTATGGCAGGTATCTCATCTATTTTAGGCAATTTTACATTTAAAATTTCTATCTCATTTTTGTATTCACTTGATAAAAACTCCATGGTATCTCTTAACATTTTAGTCTCTAATTCCATTATATCGTAGAAGCTTTCAATAAAGCCCATCTCCAAGTCTACACTTGTATATTCATTTATATGCCTATTGGTATCGTGCTTTTCTGCTCTATAAACAGGGGCTATTTCATAAACACGCTCAAAAACCCCTATCATCATCTGTTTGTAAAATTGAGGGCTTTGTGCAAGGTATGCCTCTTTCCCAAAGTAATCTAATTTAAATATATTAGCGCCGCCTTCAGCTCCGCTAAATACTATCTTAGGAGAATGGATTTCAGTAAAATTATTCTTATTTAAAAAATCTCTAAATCCTCTGCATATTCCTTCTTGAACTTTAAATATGGCTCTCTCTTTTTTGTTTCTTAAAGTTATAGGTCTAAAATTTAATAGATTATCTAAAGAGACATCCACCTCTTTATTGTTTATTACAACAGGAAGTATAGAGCTTCCTCTTGATAGGTTTTTAAAGTTAAGAATTCTTATCTCATAACCTGTTTTGCTTCTCTCTTCTTTAGTAACCTCACCTTTAATTATAACGCTCATATTTTCTTTTAATTCATCTATATTAAATTCGGAGAAATCTTTTGAATAAACGCACTGTACAACATCCCTTTTAGTCCTTAAAAGAACAAAAGAAAAATCTCTCATTATTCTCGTCTTATATATTATCCCATGCATAGATACTATTTCCCCTATGTGGTTTACTAACTCTTCACATTCAATGTGATTTTTATTTATTGTTCCATTTATTTTTAACATATTAATCTCTCCTTTAATTTTAAAATTAAAAATTAAAGGATATCAACCCCAGCATAATCTCTATGCTGCATAATAACACATCCTTTCAAAAAATATAAAAGTCCCATGGTATTGTACCAATGGGACAAAAAATTCAAACTCTGCAAAACTTAAAATTTTGAATCTAATCCTCATAGGTACATGACAAACAGCACTGCACCTATGAATTTTTTCAAAAGTGCAAGTGCTTAGAATCCATATCAAGTTCACTATAAAGATTAAAAGACAAAAAAACACCTACTTAAACTAAATTTACTTTATATTTATTATAGCATATAGAATCCAAAATAAACACTACAAAAGAAAATTATGCTATGTATCAATCCTTTCTAATTCGTTTATGCTTTTATTTCTATAAATTAGGTCTTGCCTGATTGAAAAACCTCGCTTCTCCCAAAAAGAATTACCAGTTTCATTTCTTGAAAATACTACTAATGCTACTTTATTGATACCTTCATCTTTTAGGGCCTTCATGGCATGTTCCACTAATGAGGTGCCAATACCATTTTCTCTCTCTGAAATCTTTACTGCAATATGATAAATATAACCCCTGCGACCATCATGCCCACTCATGATAGCACCAATTATTTGAGAGTCCCTTTCAGCAACAAAACATGTATTAGGATTTCGCTTTAAATACTTTGATATTCCATCAAATGAATCATCAGAGGTATTTAATCCCATACCAGGTGTATTTAACCATAGATCATAGACTTTTTTATAATCTTCAAATACCATTTTTCTTATTTCCATACATCACCACCTGTATAAATTTTCTACATACTATTTTAATATATTAATTATTTACTGCTATCTTACCTCTCCAGAGATTTAATCTATAATATATAAAACAGAGTATTGAGCAAAATGCCCATCCTATGGGGATTGACCACGCTATAGAAATAGGACCAAATCCAAATTGATATACCAATACGTGAGCACATACTGAACGTATTGTAAGGCTTGTAATTGTCAGAATCATGACAATTACAGCATCTCCTGATCCTCTAAAAAATCCATTAAAGGAGAAGAAAATGGCAAATAAAAAGTAAAATATAGCCATTACAGATAGATATTCAACACCAACATTTAAGATCTCATTCATGCCTTCCCCTACGAATATACCAATAAGCAAGCGACCAAAAATAACAGCAGCAATTGAAACTAAAAGAGCATATCCTAAGCTTAAAACCATAGCAGAGCGAAACCCTTTTTTAGCTCTTACCATTTGATTTGCTCCCATATTTTGAGCTACAAAAGTAGAAATTGCCATGCTAATGCTAGAAACAGGCATTGTGGCAAAGGAATCTATCTTTGTAGCGGCTGTAAAACCTGCTATAGTATTTGGACCAAAAGAGTTTACAAGCCTTTGAATTGTCAAAGAGGCAAGGGAAACTACGGATAATTGTATAGCAGCTGGGATGCTGTATTTAAGTATTACTATAAATAGCTTTGAATCAAACACCAGGTTTTTAAAGTTCATGTCTAACATAGGTACATTTTTTTTGATATATATAAAGCATAAAATTGCAGCTAAAGCTTGTGAAATAATAGTTGCATAAGCTGCCCCTTCAACTCCTAAATTGAAGTTTCTTACAAGTATGATATCTAAAACCACATTTAAAAGAGATGCTGCAATTAAAAAATATAAGGGATTTTTAGCATCTCCAAGAGCTCTTAAATATGCTGTAAATAGATTATAATATAACATTAAAATAAGTCCCATCATCATTATTCTAAGATATGCTGTAGCATCTTTCATTATATCAATTGGGGTGTTTAATATGCGTAAAAATGCAGGAGCAAAGATATATCCAAATACAGACACAAGTATTACAAGCACTACTAAAAATAAGAGACTTGTAGAAACAGTTCTCTTTAATTTTTCATATTGCGTAGCTCCATAATATTGAGAAATTGCTACAGAGGCACCTGTAGATAATCCAAATATTATTGCAAGCAAAAAATTAAGAGCAGGGCCTGTACTACCAACAGCAGCTAAAGCATTCCCTCCAACAAAACGCCCTACTATCATAGCATCTACCATGCTGTAAAGCTGTTGAAAAACATTGCCTAAGAGCATGGGAATAGAAAATAGGATTATTTGCTTTGTCACATTTCCTTTTGTAAAATCGTTCACAAACCTTACCTCCAAAATTAATCCATAAAAATTAGACTATACCTATTGTAGCATATTAAAGACCCTTCTAAAATTTAGAAAGGTCTCAAAAACTCCTTAAGGTTTCTTACATATCATAAAAAATCTATGTTGAGTGGTTTCTATATAACCATTTTTTAGTATCTTTTCATAAAGAGCATAGAGTTTATCAAAACATTTTTCTACCGAAAAGTTAGGAAATTCCCACTCTATTATCTTACAAAGATAAACTAAAGCTTCTATATTTAAAAATCTAAGCCTTGGAAAAAATTCATCTGATTTTAAAATTTTGAATCCACTGTTTAAGAGCAAATCAATATTAGTTTTCAATGAATGATTTTCATATTGGGGAGAGAAATCTTCTATTAAAAACTTTGATAATTCTATATTATTTTTTCCTCCTACTTGTTGGGTTATAAAATACCCATCAGGTTTCAAAAGGCGATATACTTCATCTATCACAAATGATTCATGTCTGTTTATTATTACATCAAAGAAACCATCTTCATAAGGAAGATTGCTATCATCAAATACTTGATTTACTGTAATTCCAAGAGGTGAAAGGCGGGTTTTGCAATATTCTATATTTGGTAGATAACTTTCTGTAACAAAGGTATTTTGATATGGATGATTTAATGATAACAAATATTCTCCTCCACCTGTTCCCATATCTAAAAGTTTATGATGACATTTTAAATGCTCTCTCACTATCTTATCATAACTCCAGGGCAATAGCTCTTCAATTGTACTATCTTTTATATAAGAAAAATCCCATCCCTTAAATGATGTTCTTTCAGCATAAACCCATGACTTTTTTAATTCTTTTAAATCCATAATTCTACATCCTCTCATATTTTTAATAAAAAATTGAGAGTGCGGTCTTTAGCAACATTACAAATCTCAGGTTGCGGCGTTGCTAATTAAACCGCACTGAGCAGGTAATTCGTTTTTGCTTTATCAAAAGATACACCACCTTAAATCTATTGTCTAATGATAAGATAAATTAAAGATAAAATCAATAATATTATTTTTAAAAAAATAAATGTTTCTAACTCAGGTATCCATGCCCTGATGCTTCAAAGAACAAGTTTGGAAAATATTGTGTATTTTTTAATTGTCAGGTATAATAATTTAAAATATTCTAAATTTCTTATATCATGCACATAAGAAGCGAGAAAGCCAAAGACTAACATCTTTTATGGATTTTTGTGGTATGCGAGGATATATTTAGTTATAGAAAAGTGTGGGGTGTTTTTTTGGAACATTTAAATCAAATGTTTAGCTTTATGAAAAGCCTTCCAGTAAACATGATTATAACTTTCTTTGTTGCATTTTTTGAGCGAGGTCTCCTTATATTGTTGTTCTTTCAAATGCATGATAAGAAGGTCCGAATTGGTAACTTGATAATTTTTACGTCAGTGATTGTTATTTTGCACATTATGCCTGCTTATATTTTAGGAAATTGGCTTGCACCTATTTTGCCCTATTATGATGACCTAAAATTTCTTTTTACACTACAGAATCCATTGTTGTTTTTTGTATATTATTTTCTGCTTAATAAGTTGATTCCCTTATCAAAAGCACGCAGTGTGAAAACTGCTGAATATTTATATATTATGATTCATGTGTTGCTTATGACGTTTATAACAATGCGTTTTTCGCTACTTAGGGCTCTGAATGGGACGATAGAATTTAATAAAAACCCTCACTATTTGGTATCTGATTGTCTTGCTCAGATTTTGCAAATTCCTCTATATCTACTGGGATACTTTGTGCTCTTTCGAATCTTTCATAGGCTTAATGTTTATTTAGAAAACTCCTCTGTAGTTCCTTATAAAGGTAGAAGCAGTATTATATGTAGCTTTGTCTTTATTTGCCTGATTTTTACTGGTAGTTATGGATTGATTTATTGGATGAGCCACGATTACGAACATATATATCTAATCTGTCTTGTTTGTATGATTCTGCTTGTCAGTGTTTATTTGATTTCTTACTTGATTGATCAACAATATCTTATGAAGGATAGTTTAAAGCTAAACGAGATTTATATATCCTCTTTAAACAATGCGATAGACGATTTCAGAGATTTACGACATGATTTTAACAATATGATTTCTGTATACGACAGCTACATTGCTCTTGGAGAATATGAGGCACTGATCGAGTATCACGCACAAGTATTCAAAGAGATTCTCAGCGCCAGTGATCGGATGATGCAATTGAAGCAGATAGAAGAAAAAAATCCAATTTTACTTAGCTTACTTATACCCAGATTGCAAATAGCAGAAGATGCTAATGTAATGTTTGATGTTTCGACATCTGTAAGCAATGATTTAATGGCTTATCAATCGCTGGAAGTTATTCGTATGCTCGGAATTTTGTTAGACAATGCTATTGAATCAGCCATATGCAGTGAACGCAAATTTGTGCAACTTTATACGGAAAAAGAACCTGATGGTCTACTCGTTATCCTGTCTAACTCTACGAATGAGGAAGTGAATGTGAACTATATCTTTCAAAAAGGGTATACACAAAAATCTAAGCATATGGGACAAGGACTTTGTGAGGTCTCTAAAATCATCTCTCGTAGTGATACATATTCTATTCATTGTACATGTAAAAACCTTACTTTTACCATATACTTAATGCTCAAAAATATCTCAGATAATAAATACTAGAAAAATATGATAAATTTTACTATTTAAATAGTCAATCTGATTTTATATTTATCTGTGCATATTTTTCCAATAGATGCAAAAAATATTCACACACATTTAAACATAAGTGGGCATACTCTCTATAAGTGACGAGTAGTTAACTATCAGGAGGTTATAAGAATGAACATATTGCAACAACAGATGGAACTTTCAAAATCAGGTAAACCTTATGCTCTCATAACAGTAGCATCTCAAAATGGAAATTCTCCATATCGCATGGGCAAAAAGATGTTGCTCACTGAAGATGGTAATGCTTTTGGCACAATAGGAGGGGGCAATCTTGAGCTTCAAATAATATGTGATGCTATAGAGGCAATTAAATCTGGCGTAAGCGTGCTTAAGGAGTATAAAAATATTCCAAGTGATAATGAAAGTCTAGAAAATGGTTTTGAGACTACAATTTTTATTGAAATATTCAACCCTTTGGCACATCTTGTAGTCTGTGGAGGTGGATCTATTGGAAGTGCTGTATTGCAGCTTGCTAAATTTGTTGGTTTTAATACTACACTTATAGATATGAGACCTTTAGAAGAGCTTGGAGAGGCTGGAAAATTTGCTGATAATTTTTATCAAACTGTGGATTATGAACAAGCTGTATTGTCTGTTGAAATACCCGAGAATGGATTTTTTTTATCCAGTGCACCTACTCATGCAATGGATAAATCTGCTCTTAAAGGAATTTTAAAGCGAAGCTTTTCTTATATTGGTATACTAGGAGATGAAAAGAAGAAAGAGTCAATCTTTATTAGCCTCATAGAAGAGGGTATTTCTGAAGATCTATTGAAGCTTGTAAAAATGCCTGCTGGGTTTAAAACAACAAATTCACTTCCAAAAGAAATAGCTTTAGGAATAATGGCAGAGATGATAATGTGTAAAAACGGAAAAAATCTTTAACTCTTAATTTTTAAAAAATGCAAACTTCTTTCCATATGAATTTAATTATTTTATAAAAAATTTAATTAATTACAATAAAATTAAAAATAATAAGAAATAAGATAATAAAAAGTAGATTTTTTAAATAAATGATGATATAATAAATATGAATTAAATATTAATTTTAAATTAAATTATATTGGAGGCAAAAAATGGAAATAATTATGTTTTTTTTAGAAAGTATAGTTAATTTTTTTATTAAATATCCACAAATACTGGGAGATATATTATGCTTAATAGGAATCTTTCATGTGATAGGGGCTGTATTAAACTGGAAGTGGCTTCTTGTTCCCGAATCATCTAAAATAACCTCAGAGATTGCTTTAAATTCAAAGAAAACTGACATAACTTCAGCTAAAATTTTTTACATAATATTTGGAATAATATGCATAGATTTAGGAGTTGTAATAATTTTCTTATTCATGAAATAAAAATAAAACCTATTTGTATCTTTCTTTTAATGATACAAATAGGTTTTTTTAGATTTTAATAAGATTTACAAATGTTGCAACTATGCTTCCTATTATCCCACCTGCTATGACATCGCTTGGATAATGAACACCTAAGTATATTCTTGACACTCCTACTAATAAAGAAACAAGAAGGGCGTAATATTTAAATTGAGGAAATAAAAAACTTACAGTTACTGCCATAGTAAAGGCTGCTGCAGTATGACCTGATGGAAAAGAGTACTTATCTATTCCGATTTTTTTAGTATTTAAATTAGAAAACTTAACATAAGGTCTTATCCTAGTAAAAATATGCTTAATGACTTTTACAACCCAGGCAGTTATGATTATTGAGATAGATATTTTATAAGAAAGATGCCTTAATTTTGGAATCTTACTTAAATACAATGATAGCACTAAAACTGCAATACCACTTACAGAAGCTATCATTGTAAATAAAATCATAATTGCATTTAATATTGGTGTTCTTAATTTAGAATTTATGAATCGAAGTACCTTTTCATCCGCTTTTAAAAATCTATCTTTATACTTGCTCATATTAGAACCTCTAAAATTTCTATACCGTAATCAATATATAGTATATAATATTTATGAGATAACTTCAAATTCATGCCTTTATTTTTTTACGCACCCTTTTCCATAAATTTATATTGAGATATATATAAATTATAGTATAATCCTCTGTTTTTTAATAAATTTTCATGCGTACCTAGCTCGCTTATCATACCATCCTCTATAACCATGATTATATCTGCATCTCTTATGGTTGAAAGCCTGTGGGCTATTACAAAGGAAGTCCTTCCATGTAGAAGGGTTTTAATGCCCTCTTGTACAAGTTTTTCAGTATTGGTATCTATATTTGAAGTAGCTTCATCTAATATCAAAATCTTAGGGTTTGCAAGAAGTGCTCTTGCAAAGGATATAAGCTGCCTTTGACCTACAGATAATCTTGTGCCTCTTTCCTTTACATCAGTTTCATATCCTTTTGGAAGGCCCATTATAAAATCATGTACATTTACAGCTTTAGCAGTCTCTATTATCTCTTCATCTTTAGCATCTAATTTTCCATATCTTATATTATCCTTTATAGTTCCAGAGAATAAGAATGTATCTTGAAACATTATTCCCATTTGACTTCTTAAAGATTCTATATCTACTTTTTTTATATCATGTCCATCTATTAATACTGAGCCTTTATCTGTATCATAAAACCTGCTTATTAAGTTTACTATGGTGGTTTTACCTGCTCCTGTTGATCCAACAAGGGCAACTGTGGTATTTGGTCTTATTTTAAAAGATATATTATTTAAAACAGGTTTATCAGAATAGCCAAAGCTTACATTTTTAAACTCAACTTCTCCCTTTATAGGAGGCATTAACTTCGCATGTTGGCTATTTTTAATCATAGGAGCGATATCCATTATATCGAATATCCTCTCAGCGCAGGAAAAGTTTGTGATTATATTATTATAGAGATTTGATATATTTATTATAGGTCTCCAGAATTCTCCAATATAGATTGAAAATGCAAAGAATACACCTACTTCTACATTTTCGACCTTTAATAAATTAGCAATAGACCAGTATAATACTATGGAGCTAACTCCCCATGCAAATTCGACCATAGGCCAAAACATATCGCTTATAAATACTGCATGTAGGAAGGATTGCATCATTTCTCCTACAATTTCTACAAATGTCTTGAAGTTTCTTTTTTCATAAGTAAAAGCTTGTATTATCTTTATTCCAGAAAAGCTTTCGTGGGTTAGAGCATTAAAGTTGCTCCTTTTAGTTCTAAACTTTTGCCATCTTACCCTTCCTTTAACTTCTAAAAAATATACACCTAAAATTAAGAAGGGCAGTGTTGCAATAGCTGCAAGAGATAGCCTCATGTTCATTAAGAACATTGCAATAAATACAAATATAAGCCTTGCAACTTCTGGTATAAAGTTTGTCATTATATTTGTGAAAAATGATTCTAAAGATCTTATATCTCCAATAATTCTTGCTAAAATTTTACCAATAGGTCTTGAGTCAAAGAAAGAAAAGCTCAAGGTTTGAATGTGGGAATAAAGCTCATTTCTCATATCTATGACTATCTTATTAGAAACCATGGTCATCTTTACGATTCTCCACCTAGCAATTCCCCACTGAGCTAAATTTATAATTATCATGACTACACCTGTTATGATAAGCGCTTTTACATTCTTATTTGCGACAAAGTCATCTAAGGATATTCTAATCATATATGTGTTAAAAACAGAAATAAATATTGTGATAGTTAGAAAAAATACTATTAAAGAAACATCTTTCTTATAAGGTTTCATATAGCTTAACATCTTTATTATTAATTCAGATTTCTTTCTTTTTAGGATTTCTTCATCTTTTTTTATAGTATTTGTAGCCATTAAACCACCTCCTCTAAAAGATCATCAAAGTCTTTAAATTGCTCTTTAAAAATTGAATAGTATAATCCCTTTTTATCCAACAATTCATCATGGGTTCCTCTTTCTACTATAGTACCATTATCTATATAGATGATTTCATCAGCATTTTTAACAGCTGAAATCCTGTGAGCTATTATTATAGTTGTCCTTTTTTTAGAATCATTTAAATTCTTTAAAAGTTCATATTCTGTCTCCATATCAAGAGCTGATGTAGCATCATCTAAAATCAATACTTTACTATCTGATATTAATGCTCTTGCTATTGCAAGCCTTTGCTTTTGACCTCCAGATAGACCAAGTCCTCTTTCGCCTATTATTGTGTCAAAGCCTTCTTCTAATTCATCTATAAATTCCATAGCACAAGATAATGTGCAAGCTTCTTTTATTTCATCTAATGTAGCATTTTCTTTACCATACCTTATATTTTCTGCTATGGTATCTGAAAATAGGAATGTCTCCTGAGGAACATAGGAAATATGCTTTCTATAATCATTTATTCTAATATTTTTAACATTGATACCATCTAATAGTATTTCACCAGAAGATAAATCGTAAAATCTGCTTATTAGATTTATTACAGAAGTCTTACCGCTTCCTGTAGACCCCATTATAGCTAAAGTTTTTCCTGAATCTAGTTTTATATCTATATCTTTTAATATATCTATATCATTACTACTATAAGATACATCTTTAAATTCTATGTTGCCTTTAAAATCGGTAAATTCATAAGGAGATGTAGGATCTTTTATTTCAGGTTTAACTTTAAATATTTCATTTATTTTATCAATAGATGCCATACATTGAGATATCATATTGCTAAGCCATCCTGAATTTCTAATTGGCCATATTATCATCCATACATATCCGCTGAACTTAACCAAAGTACCAATGGACATCTCATCTTTTATGACAAAATAACCTCCTCCTACTATCATAACTATTATAGATATATTTGATAAAACCTCTAGAAGAGGAAGGTATTTTGAATTTATTCTTCCTTGGTTTAAAGCAAGTTCATATCTTTCCTTATTTAGATTTAAGAATTTAAGTATCTCGTATTTTTCCCTTGCAAATGCCTTCACGAGCCTTACTCCTGCTAAATTTTCCTGAGCTGCTGTATTTAAAACAGTAGCTTGATCGCTTAATTTTTCATAGTTTTTAACTGTAAGCTTCTGAAGCTTGTATACTATAAACGCAAGAAAAGGCATTATGGATAAACACATAATGGTCAATTTCCAATTTATAGAAAACAATATGATGATAGCAGCGATCAAATAAATTAAACATTCTATAGCTACTCTAAGTCCATAAGCGATGGTCTCCCATATTAGCATTATATCTTCGCTTATTCTTGACATTAACTCACCAGTGTTCATATCATCAAAGTAACTAAAAGATAGGGTCTGAATGTGGCTATATAGGTCATGTTTTAATTTTTTGCTAGTCTCTGATGATAAATAATCAAGCAGATAATCACGTATAAATGCAAATATTGCTCTTACTGATGTGATTAAAAGGAAAAATAGCATAAGTTTCCACACAATGCTTAAGTTTTTATTTACCACAACCTCATCAGCAAATATACCACTTATAATAGGATTAAACATGTCTGCAAAAATCAATAAAAGAGTCATAATTCCTGATGCCATGATTATAGGCCAGTATTTTTTTAGGATTTTCAAAATATGGTTCAAATATTTCACCCCACTTAAAAAACCATAGGTGAATAGACCCCTATGGTTTAAAATTTTTTTAAATTAAAAAATTATATTTTAAATATTTAAACAAAGAGATGCAGAATTTCTATTATTTATTTTTATTAGTATTAAATAGTTATAATTAAAACTAAATTTAAATATCATTATCTACACCTCCTTAAATATACATATTCTTAAGGATAAAGTAAGTTTGTCTATTTGTCAATAGAATAACTTAAAAATAAATTTCCAATTTCATTTACATCACCTGCACCAACTGTAATTAACATATCATCTTTTTTGGCTTTTTTAAGTACAAATTCAACTATATCTTTGAAATCTTTGATATATATGACATCTAATCCTTCATTCTTTATAGAATCTACAAGCATTTTAGAATTTATATCTAAAGGATCCTTCTCCCTTGCAGCATATATATCTGTTATGATAAGGTGAAGATTTTTAAGTCCGTTGAAGCATTTACAAAAATCATTAAATAAGGCTTTGGTCCTTGTATAAGTGTGTGGCTGAAATACCATATATATTTCATTTAAATTCATATTTCTCATAGATGCTATAAGCGATGATATTTCTGTAGGATGATGGGAATAATCATCTATTACCTTTATTCCATCTCTTGTTCCTATGTGTTGAAATCTTCTGTTTGGCAATTTAAAATCATTAAGCGCTTCTATAAAATAGGATTTTTCAATATTAAAAAATATAGATGCTGCAATAGCAGAAAGAGCATTTAAAATATTGTGAATTCCTCCTACTTGTAAAGAAACTTTGCAATACAAGCTTTTATTGTAAATGACATCAAAGCTTGGATGGCCTAATTCATCAAATTGTATATTATCAGCATGTATATCCCCTGTTTTTAGTCCAAAGGTTATAATATTACAAGAAATATCTTCAATTATTTTTTTAGAGTTTAAATCTTCGTAATTTATGATTGCTACGCCTTCTTTAGGTACTAATGATATAAACTCTTTAAAGCTTTTTAATATTTGATCTATATCTTTAAAATAGTCAAGATGTTCAGCTTCTATATTTGAAACAATTGCTGCATAAGGATGGAATTTTAAAAAGGAGTCTTTATATTCACAGGATTCTGCTATAAAATATTCGCTTTTTCCAATTTTTAAATTTCCATTTATTAAATCAAATTCTCCTCCAATTAAAATAGTAGGATCTAAGTTAGATCTTAAAAATATAGATGATATCATAGAGGTGGTGGTAGTTTTTCCATGAGCACCAGCTATGCAAATATTGTATTTATAGTCTTTCATTATAAGTCCTAAAAATTCAGATCTTTCCATTATAGGTATTTTTAATTCTCTTGCTCGTATTAACTCTTCGTTATCATTTGAAATTGCAGCAGTATAAACTACTATATCTACATTTTCAACGTTTGAAGCTTTATGACCTATATAGATAGTTGCCCCATTTTTAATTAATTTGTCTATGAGATGATTTTGTTTTCTATCTGAACCAAATACTTTTATCCCTTTTTCAATCATAAGTTCTGCAAGCGCACTCATACTAATTCCGCCTATGCCTATAAAATATATGCTATTATATTTTTTCATATATACACCTCTAAATAATAAATAAACTATCTAGTTTTATTATATACAAAAAAAATAATTTATATAAGATTTTATTTTATTTATATATAAATAGTGTATAATATGTTTAGACAGCTGTAATCTTTAAGACGTATTTGTAGATTTTATTTCTATATTTCTAACAGTCTAATCTAAATTGGCATCTTGTGGTTATCCAAATATAGAAAAATTATTTATTAAAATAAATATTTTTTAGATTGTTTTATAATCTAAAAACAATTCTAAACACAATTTTTATATATAAAAATTATTTTGTATATTTTAAAGCTATATTTATAGATATTAAAATCGTGTTTTTAATATTTTAACTTAAGAAAAATACTAAGAAAAGCATAATATATTTATTGTGAAGGGAAAAAAGTGTTTTATGAAAGAAATTTACATAAGATTTAATTTATGGAGTAGAATGAGAAAGTAACATTTAAATTGGATATTTATATAGCTTACTGAAATATTGTTTTGATTTTAATTTGGGGAAAGAGGA
Organism: Clostridiaceae bacterium; assembly: GCA_031549525.1. GTDB lineage: Bacteria > Bacillota > Clostridia > Clostridiales > Clostridiaceae > WQUF01. The sequence continues at coordinate 23,426 of JAVBPQ010000111.1, forward strand.
GGTATTTTTTTACACTACTTATACAAAGAAAAGATGCGTATCTACTTGTTTTGACGAGAAAGTTAACGATAAAGATATAGATGAACTTTATTTGTTTAAAATTATGAAATAATCAACATTGGAATAAAGTACATGATAATACACATGAGTTTTTTAGAGAATGTCAAATGCTAGCTATATCATGTTAATTTAATTTATTATTTTATGTAAATAATAATTTTGACTGTAGTTTATTTATAATATAGGGAGATGATTGTATGCAAATATCTGATATTAAAATTAGAAGGATTTCAAATAATGGAAAGATGAAAGCTGTAGTTTCAGTTGCATTTGATGGTAAATTTGTAGTTCATGATATTAAGATAATAGAAGGACAAAATGGATTGTTTATTGCAATGCCAAGTAGAAAAACTCCAGATGGAGAATTTAAAGATATAGCTCATCCTATTAATACAGAAACAAGGGAAGAATTACAATCAGCAATTTTAAAAGCTTACATAAAGCAAAAAGAATTAATGGAAACTGAAGAGGATAAAGAACCTTAGAAGGAGTAATTTTACTCCTTTTTATTTTATCTATAAACTGAAATTATTTGATTTATTCATAAATATATACTAGAATTAATTTACAATAAATTTTATGCGTTCACTTAAGTATGTATTTAAAGAGCTTTAAAAGCCTTAATAAAATAAAATGTTATACAATACATAATATTTATGAAAATAGATATATATAAATTATAAGGACTAGTATAATTGATTGTATAAATTTATTTTTTAAGAGGTGAGTCTTGTGAAAACTAAAGTTTTTGTGATGAACGTTGATAGTGAATATATATTTAAAAAGGCATGGGATAGAGAAATAATTTATTATTTTTTAGATTTTATATCAGATAATGGGATAGATTCTGTGTGTTTCCCTAAAGGTTGTGAATATATTTTTAAAGATCTTAAAATAGATTTTGAAATTAATATAAATGAATATGAGATTAATGATGCAATGTTCTTTAAAAAATTCAAGGATGATATGAATGAATATGATAGTATAATAATGATTGATTATGCATATCCTACTTTAAATTATATTTTAAATAAAAATATTTTTAAAGATTTAATAGCAAAAGATGGTTTAATAGGATTAAATTGTAAAAATTACGATAAAAAAGAATTAAATTTTTTTAATGAAAATTATATTAATAACAATATTTTGTTTATAAATTGCTCTTTAAGGGAAGAAATATTCAAGATAGAAGATAAAATTTATTTAGAAAATATAAGTAAGATTAACAATTTTAATGGTGTTATCATGGAGTTTTTAAAAGGAGATTCATATTTTATTGATGATCTATTTGATTTAAATTCAAATATGAATTATATAAAAACTTTAAATTCACTTAAGTTTTTAATAAACAAAAGGCATATTGACAATGGTGTTATGATCATAGATCCAATGAATACATTTATAGATTTTAATGTAAAAATTGGGAAAAATACCACAATATATTCATCGTGTTCAATAGAAGGAAATTCTATTATAGATGATAATTGTACAATTTATCCAAATTCAAATATTGTAAACTCACATATAGAGGATAATGTTAAAATACAATTTTCCACAATAATAGATAGTAAAATATTAAAAAATACCACAATAGGACCTTATGCTTTTATAAGACCTGGAAGTATTATAGGTGAAGGTGTTAAGGTGGGTTGTTTTGTAGAAATAAAAAATTCTGAAATTGGAAGTAATACAAAAGTACCACATCTTAGCTATGTTGGAGATGCTAAAGTTGGACAACGTTGCAATATTGGATGTGGAAGTATTTTTGCAAACTATGATGGAAAAAATAAATATAAGACTGTAGTTGGTAATAACGTATTCATTGGTAGTAATTCCACCTTAATAGCTCCAGTTACAATCCATGATAATACATACACTGCAGCAGGTTCCACGATTAATTGTGAAGTTCCAGAAAATGCTCTTGGTATAGCAAGGGCAAGGCAAGTGAATATTGAAGATTGGGTTACAAAGAAGAATAGTAGATAATATGCTGATTTTTTACTTAAGAGATGATTATAAAACTAATAGATAAAAATAGTATTGGTGGTGTATATATGTCAACTAAGGAATTAAAAGTTTTAATCGTGGATGATGATGAAAATATTGCAGAGCTTATAAAGGTCTATTTGGAAAGCAGTGGATATAAAACACAAATATGTTGGGATGGTAAAGCTGCCCAAGATGAGTTTCATTTATACAATCCAGATTTAGTATTATTGGATATTATGTTACCTATTATCGATGGAGTTGAATTGCTTAAGTGGATAAGAAAATTGAGTCAAGTTCCAGTAATAATGCTTACTGCAAAAGGAAATACTTTTGATAAAGTATTAGCTTTAGAAATAGGTGCGGATGACTACTTAGTAAAACCATTTGAACCCAAGGAACTTTTAGCCAGAATTAAAGCCGTTTTGAGAAGGTATCCTTCAGAAAGTTCTGATAAAGAACCGTTAAAATTTAACAGCTTAGTTATTGATATAAATTCATATGTAGTAACATATAATGAAGAGACATATAAATTGCCTCCAAAAGAATTTGAATTATTATATTTTCTTGCTTATAATAAAAATAAAGTTTTTACAAGAGATGATCTGCTCTCTGAGGTTTGGGGATATGATTACCCAGGAGATTCAAGGACTGTGGATGTCCATGTTAAAAGGCTTAGAGAAAAGTTTCAAAATGAAGAAAATAAAGAATGGAAGATTGAAACTGTTTGGGGAGTAGGGTATAAATTTGAGGTGAAATGATGAAAAAATCAGTTTTTACAAAATTATTAGCAATAAACATATCCATGATTATTCTAATACATGTAATAATTGGTATTTTCCTTTCATTAAAATACAGATCGTATATTTATGATAAAATAAAAAGTGATGCCAATATATATTCAAAGTTTATATATAAGATATATACAGATGATAATAGATTAAATGTTGAAAATATAGTAAAAGAGTTGAATTTAGATATAATTTTATTTGATGATAAAGGTTCTACAAATATGGATATGATGAAATACTCATCATATCCAAGAAATGTTGAACCTACTTTCTATTTAGATAATAAGTACATAGAGGAATTAAAGATATATGGAATAGTGGAATTTCAAGGGTATTATTTTGATGGTACAAAAGGAGATGTATACTCTATAATTGTACCTGTTGTTGAAAATAGTAAAATTAAGCTCATTGTGAATATTAATAACTCCCTTTCTACTATTAATAACGGAATTATGAGGATTTATATCATAACCATAGTGTTAGGTTTAATAAGCATTATATCTATTTCTGTAATATTATTTTTTCTATCTAGAAATGTCATCATTAAACCGTTAAATAAATTCAATGATGTTTTATATAAGATAGCTCAAGGCGAGGTTGATAAAAGAGTTGAAATTGAAAATAACGATGAATTTGGTGATTTAGCTAACTCTTTAAATAAAATGGCTGATGCTATAGAAAATGTTGAAAGAAATAGAAGAGAGTTTATATCAAATGTTTCTCATGAATTAAGATCTCCTATCACATCTATAAATGGTTTTATTGTTGGCATCATTGATGGAGTTATACCAGAAAATAGAATAAAATACTATTTAAACATTGCAAATAACGAGATAAAAAGATTGATAAGACTTATAAATGATTTACTTGACCTATCTGCTATAGATAATCAATCTAGTCTTGAAGTTGAAAAAATGGATATAATAGAGCTTATAAAACAATCTGTTGAAAAATTCATCCCAAAGATCTATGAGAATGATCTTCTTTTAGATCTTCAATTTGAAGAGAGTAAATTGATTGTGATAACTAACAAAGATAAAATAATTCAGGTTCTTACAAATTTAATAGATAATGCAGTAAAATATTCTAAAGATGGAGGAAAACTTGCTATTATAGCTAAGACTAAGGGTACTAAAGTGTTGATATCCGTTTATAATGAAGGTCATATACCTGATGAATCTTTGAATATGTTGTGGGATAGATTTTATAAAATAGATAAGTCAAGGACTTCAAAAGAGAGCACAGGACTTGGATTATCCATTGTAAGAGCTATACTTCTTAGGTTAGGAGAAGATGTGTGGGCAGAAAATGTTGGAAATAATGCAGTTGCATTTACATTTACATTGCAAAAGTCAAATTAATAGAATATATTTTAAGCCCTTTTTATTATTGAATAGAGGGTAGTTTATTATGTTTTTAAGGAGTTTTTATGTATTTAATAGCAGGACTTGGTAATACAGGTAAAGAATATGAAAAGACAAGGCATAATGTGGGTTTTATAGCAATAGATAATTTTGCAAATTTGAATAACATTGAGATTAGAAGCAAAAAATTTAATGGAGCATATGGAGAAGGTAATATAAATGGTGAAAAGGTAATCTTACTTAAACCTCTAACCTACATGAACTTAAGCGGTGAATCTATTGTAAAATTTATAGATTTTTTTAATATAGATATCAGTAAAATGCTTATCATCTGTGATGATGTAAACTTACCTCTTGGAACCATCAGATTAAAAAAGAAAGGCAGCGCAGGGGGGCACAATGGGCTTAAAAATATAATATTAAATCTTGCAACATTTGAATTTTCAAGATTAAAGATAGGGATTGGAAGTCCAACCTTTGATATAATATCTCATGTCTTAGGAAAGTTTAATAAAGATGAAATTGAAGAAATAAAAAAGGTCATTGAATTATCACAAAAAGCTATTGATTGTTTTATAAAAGAAGGAATTGATTCAGCTATGAATAGATTCAATGGCATATAAATTAAATTAGGACTGGTGGTAGAATGAGGCTTGATGGATTGATGAAGCCTATGGAAGAAAGTGCTGAATATAATGAAATAGATAGAGGCATACAGAATCATAGGTTTCCAATAGGAGTTTTTGGAGCATCTGAATCTTCAAAAGCATATTTTATATATTCCATATTTAAAAATCATGATAATAATATTTTAATTTTAACTCAAAGCGATATGGAAGCAAGAAATTTATATGAAGATTTAAGCTTTTTTACTCCATATGTATATTATCTTCCTATAAAAGAGGTGGTGTTTTATAATATCGACATCATTTCAGGGGATGTTAGATGGGAAAGGCTCAAAGTATTTAATTGGATGCTTACAAGCAGTAAGAAAATAATAGTCACTTGTATAGAAACTTTAGCTACAAGACTTATACCTCGTGGGCTTTATGAAAAATATAAATTTACTATTAAAACTGGTGATAAAGTTGATATAAAATCTTTATGCAAAAAGCTGATTGAATGTGGTTATAAAAGATGTGAAACTATTGAGAATAAAGGATATTTTTCTGTAAGAGGAGGTATTATAGACATATTTTGTCCTATAGAGCCTCTTCCTTATAGAATCGAATTGTTTGGTGATGAAGTAGATTCTATAAGGACATTTAACACGGATACTCAAAGGAGTATTGATAAAATTAAGCTTGCAAAGATATTTCCTGCAAAGGAACTAGTTATTACAGATGAGATAATGAAATCAGGATATGAAAATATAGACGCTGATTTTAAGAGCTTTATATTATCAAATTTGGATAAGGAAATAAAGGATAAGGTCGTTTCAAATGTATCCCATAACCTTGAAAATTTAAAAGAAAATTATTACTTTGAAAATATTGATTCTTATTTTAATTATTTTTATAAAGAATCATGTAATCTTTTAGACTATATAGGGGAATCATTTGTCTTTTTAGACGATCCTGAAAGATGCAAAGGAAAGCTTGATAGCATATTTTTTGAATTTGAAGATACATTTAAAATGCTTATTCAACGAGGAGAAGTGCTTCCTAATCAAGGAAATCTTTTGATAAATAAAGAAGAATTATTGGGTACATTGAGCCTAAAGAAGATTTTATTATTGGATGTACTTACAAAGAGGTATAAATTTATCTCTCCAAAGTATAGCGTAAGTTTTAATGAAATTACTCTCCATGAATATCATGGTCAACTTGAATACTTAATAGAAGATATAAAGGATAAAAGAGAGAGAGGTCTTTCTATTGTAATATTGTCAGGCACAAGGACAAGAGGTGAAAGGCTTGTTGATACCTTAAGAGATTATGGTCTTGAGAGCAGATATAGCGATACTTTAGAAGATTTAAGTAGAAAAGAAATTGTCATCACATTTGGTAGCCAGCTTAGAGGTTATGAATTTCCAAATTTAAATATATGTTTAATATCTGACAAGGAAGTATTTGGAGAAGCAAAGAGAAAGCTTGTAAAGGCTAAAACATCTAAAAAAGGTGTAAGTAAAATAAAAAGCTTTACAGAGCTTAAGCCTGGAGATTATATAGTGCATGTAAATCACGGTATTGGAATCTATAAGGGTATTATACAGCTTACGGTGGACAAAGTTATAAAGGATTTTATCTTAATTCAATACGAGAAAGAGGATAAATTATATGTACCAGTTGAGCAGCTTGATATGGTACAAAGATATATAGGTTCAGAAGGGTCAAACCCTAAAATAAATAAACTTGGAAGCCAAGAGTGGATAAAAGCAAAGAAAAAAGTTAAAAATCAAGTGGAAGAAATAGCTGCAGATCTTATAAAGCTCTATGCTGAGAGAAGTACCATAAAAGGGTTTAAATTTTCAAAAGATACTGTATGGCAAAATCAATTTGAAGATGAATTTGCTTATGAGGAGACTCAAGATCAGCTTATGGCAATAGATGAGATCAAAAAAGATATGGAAAATGATAAGGTGATGGATAGGCTTCTTTGCGGAGATGTTGGGTATGGTAAGACAGAAGTAGTTTTAAGAGCAGCATTTAAAGCTGTGATGGATGGAAAACAGGTAGCTATACTCGTTCCAACTACTATTTTAGCACAGCAGCATTACAACAACATTTTAAAGCGATTTTCTGATTTCCCTGTGACTGTGGATATGCTATCTAGATTTAGAACAAAAGTTCAGCAAAAGCAGACACTTTTAAATCTTAAAAGTGGCAATCTTGATATATTAGTAGGAACTCACAGACTCATACAAAAAGATATAGAGTTTAAAAACTTGGGGCTTTTAATAGTGGATGAGGAGCAAAGATTTGGGGTTACACATAAAGAAAGATTAAAAAGTTTAAAGAAAAATGTAGATGTAATTACATTAAGTGCAACTCCTATTCCTAGAACCCTCCACATGTCTCTTATAGGTGTGAGAGATATAAGCGTAATTGAGACTCCACCTGAGGAGAGATACCCTATTCAAACATATGTTGTAGAATATAATGAACAGTTAATTAGAGATGCTATCTTAAAAGAAATAAGCAGGGGTGGTCAAGTTTATTTTGTTCACAATAGAGTAGAAAATATTTTAGAGACAAAGCATTATCTCTCAAAGCTTATACCAGAAGTTAGGATAGCAGTTGCCCATGGGCAGATGCATGAAAGAGAACTTGAGAACGTTATACTTAGTTTTACAAAAAATGATTATGATGTGCTTTTAACAACCACAATAATAGAAACAGGTATGGATATACAAAATGTAAATACCATGATAATGAATGATGCTGACAAATTAGGATTATCGCAGCTTTATCAGCTTAGAGGAAGGGTTGGAAGGACAAATAGAATTGCTTATTGTTATCTAACTTATAGAAAAGAAAAAGTCCTTACTGAGGTTGCTGAAAAGAGATTGAAAGCCATTAAAGATTTTACAGAGCTTGGCTCTGGTTTTAAAATTGCATTAAAAGATTTAGAGATAAGAGGAGCTGGCAATATGATGGGCTCGGCTCAACATGGACATATGGCTTCAGTAGGGTACGATCTTTATTGTAAAATGTTAGAGGATTCTATTAAATTATTAAAAGGTGAGATTAAAGAAGAAGTGGTTGAGACAACCATAGAAGTAAAGGTAGATGCATATATACCAGATAAATATATAAATGAAGAGATGGAAAAGATACAAATTTACAAAAAAATAGCTGCTATTGAAAATTTGCAGGATAAAAATATGATAGAAGAAGAATTGGAAGATAGATTTGGTGAAATACCGCATTCAGTAAATAATCTTATAAGAATAGCTTATATAAAGAGTTTAGCAAGAAATATAGGTGTAGAGGAGTTAAAACAAAAATCTAATGAGGTTTTATTCATATATAAAGATAATTTAAAAATGGATACTGTAAAGATACAAAATATAATAAAAAATAGCAATAAGAAGATTTATTATAAAGCTATGGAAACAAAGCCTACATTTGCCTATAAATTTAGTGATGAAAAAAAGTTGCTCTGTGATCTTGAAAAAATTCTTTTAAGTTTACAATAATGCATTGTTTTATTATAATTGCATTTATGATAGAATAAGATTTATGAATGGTTGATTAGGAGGTTATTTATGATAAAACGTAGAAAATTAGTATATAAGATGATGATTTTGTCCACTTTATTATTTTCATCATGTAATTTAATAGTGAAGACCCCAGACGCTATAGCAAAACAAGTTGTGGCTACATTTGGAAATAATACAATAACAAGAGGGCAGTTAGATAACAGCTATGAATTTGCTGAAATGAAGGCATCTATGCAATATATGGGTCAACAGTTAGATCCTGAGGTTGATATAGAAACATATACCCAATATAAAGCTTATGCGTTAGACGATTTAGTTGAGAAAGATTTAGTAATAGCGCAAGCTGAAAAGGAAAATATTCAGATAGATCAGGCAAAATTAGATGAAGCAGTTAAAAGTGCCACAGAGGAGTTTAAGAAGAACTTTCAAGATGCTGATGGAAATTTTAACCAAACACAGTATGATGAATATTTAAAGAGTGTAGGCATAACTGAAGAGGTTCAAAATGAAAATACTATAAAGCAAGAAAAAGTAGAACTTATATGGGAACAATTTTTAAAGAATGTAACTCCTCCAACTGATGATGAAGTTAAAGCTGATTATGATAATAATAAAGCTACATACGAAAAAGATTATAACAAATTAGATACAGCCCATATATTGATATCTACACAAGAGGACAGCAAGAGGACTGAGGAAGAGGCTCTTAAGAGGGCAGAAGAGGTTAAAGCTAAATTAGATGCAGGTGGGGATTTTGCAGCGCTTGCTAAAGAGTATTCAGATGATACATCTAACAAAGATAAAGGCGGAGAAATCAGTGAACAGACCTTTGGCTCTTTAGATGAAGGCTATGTAAATGGAGCAAAAGTATTACAAGTAGGTCAGATTTCAGGTCCTGTAAAATCTAGTTTTGGATATCATATAATTAAACTTAACAGCATATCCTTTGATGGTGATTCATTTGATAAAGTAAAGCAAGCTATATCAGATAAACTTCTTGATTCAAAAAAAGATGAGGAGAAAAAAACACTCCTTGAAAAATTTAAAAAAGATTTTAACCTTGTCACTGATAAATACACGAATAATTTAAGAAATTTTAGGTAAGTTTTAAGCTTTGACTTTAATTTATATTAAAGTTAAGGCTTAAATTTTTATAAAAAATATTTAACTTTATATGATTGTAAATACAATAAAATATACTAAAAAATTATTTAATACTTAAATAGTTGTAAAAAATGGCATTTATAGCTATTTGAAAATATGTAAAATTTTATATTTATGTATAAAAATGTATTTTTTTATTATAATAATATTGACGTTATATTATTAATATTTTTATACAGGAGGGCTAAGGATGAAAGCTACAGGTATAGTTAGAAGAATAGACGAACTTGGTAGAGTTGTTATCCCAAAGGAAATAAGAAAAACTATGAGAATAAGAGAAAGCGATCCCCTTGAAATATTTACAGATAAAGATGGAGAGATAATATTAAAAAAATATTCTCCTATAGGAGATTTAATTGAATTTTCAAGAGGTTATACAGAAGCTATCAATAAATCAATAAATAAAATGGTTTTAATTTGTGATAAAGATACTATAGTTTCTGTCAGTGGAGGATCTAAAAAAGAATACTTAGATAAAAAAATAAGTAAGGACTTAGAGAAAATCATAGAACAAAGAAGACCTACAAAGATCAATTTAAACGAGCCAAATAGTATCATAGAGATATATGAGGGAGAAGATCATAATAACAAATATTCAGAACAGATCATTGCTCCTATAGTATCTGAAGGAGATACCACAGGAGCTGTTATTATAACCTCAAAAGAAAATAATAAAATGGGAGATTTAGAGTTTAGAATAGCAGAATTTACTTCTTCACTCTTAGCTCAACAGATGGAAAATTAATCATAAATTAAATGGTATAATTAATTAAATATTATATTTATAATCTATATAAATCTAGGACTTCAATAATAATAGTTTCTTGAAAGCTTAGAGTTGATTCTATGGGTACATAACAACTTTAAGCTACCTCTATGAAAATCTATATAATTTAGTTTAAGCTGTTAAACTATGTCATAAGTTTTAAAGAAAAACTTTAATTTATCATAATTGTGATAAAAGGTAGCTTAAATATTAAAGCTACCTTTTATAGAGCATCGATTAAGCTCCTGTTAGGATTCATTCAAATATACATTAATTGTATTTTATTTATTAGTCGATTTCATCTACAAAAATAATTCAATATATCCATCTGTGCCATTCACCCTTATATGTTGTCCATCATGGATTAAATTAGTGGCATTTACTACTCCAACTACTGCAGGCAAGCCATATTCACGCGTGATTACAGCTCCATGGGACATCATTCCCCCGACTTCTGTAACAAGACCCCCTAAGGAAGTAAATAAAGGAGTCCAGCTAGGGTCTGTAAACCTAGTAACTAGAATATCTCCTTTTTCAATCTGTGCTTCATCTAAGCTTTGAATCACTCTTGCACGCCCTTCAACAATACCGCTAGATACTGCAAGTCCAGCGAGAGCATTTTCAGGAATGTTATTTTTATAAGCAATTGATGGCACTTCACCATCAGAGAATATGATTCTAGGCGGCATAAGAGTTTTATAAAAGGCATAGTCTTTTTTCCTTCTATCAATAAGATCTTGATCTATATGTTCCGATTTTATGATATCAATAAGCTCTTCAAGATACAGATAGTTAGCATCATCGCTATTTTTTAAAATATTATTCTCAAGAAGTTTAGTTATCTCTTTTAATACTGCCTTGCGATATACATCATAATGCCCCATCCAGAAGTATTTTGTATATTCCCTAACACCTACAAATTTACGATATGTTTCTATATTTTTGCGCAATTTGTTTGCTTTTTTCAAACCATGTTTTTCTTTCATTTTCTCAACTAGTTCATTTGTAAGTTGCTCTGCTTCCTCTTTTCCTTGATTAAAGGACAAAATAGCGTAGCCTTCAGGTAAATTTTGTATATTATTTAGTATAGATGAGACAAGCATATCAGGTCTTTCCCAAAACCTTTTTCTTGTGATGTCAATCTCTCCAGGGCATCTCATGCCATATTCTAAAAGAAATTCTTCTAATTTATTTGCAATAGTTTCACCGCCATTTAATTCTCGAAGCTTATTTAGTGAAATATCTTCATGAGCTTTTTTAAAATAATCTATAACATGGGGATAATGACGTACTACATCAGATATTTCGCATAGTTTAAGACCCATTTCAGATGTAACATTATGGCGGACAGATTTGGTAAGACGATTGGTTATGGTTTTTTCGCAAGTTAGTTTCTCAATAGTTTTATCAATAGAGGATGCAAGAAGAATTGCCACAGCAGCAGTGCCAGCTCCGCCAGGATCATATAAAACCTTTCTAAACCGTGGCTGATCATCAATTATGAATTGTAATGCCTCTATACCAGATAAGGATTCTATTTTAGAGCGCAAGCCTTCTATTTCAGTTTTTTGGCGCAAAATATAAGCATCAATATCTGCTTCGTTATTTCGCCTATAGGTTTTATAGGCTCCAGCTATAAGCTTAAATATTCCCTCTACCTTGGTCAAGCTGCTAGGTCCTTTGGGAATGCTTTTTATATATTCCTTTCTTTTCATGATCTCTAAAAGAGCATCATGTATCAAAGTATCTTTGATCTTTGTCTCTGATAATAGAGCTCTACGTCCATGAAAATTTGCAAGGTCATGAGTTACATCCATATACATATGCCCTCCAAGCTCTTTGATAGAAAAGAAATTGGACTTTTGAAGCATTGATATGCCAAGAGGAAGGACAGTATCAGTCATCATTTGAAGATGACCTAAAGATACAAAGCAACGTTTCAATCCATTGCTGCTATGTGGAGTAGGATAGAGAGTTGTAATTGGTCTTGCTTGCACAATAAAAAATTGACCCTTTGAAAAGCACCATTCTATATCTTGTTCACAATTAAAAGCTGATTGAATTCGTTTACCTATTTTGGAAAGTTCAATGAGCTGTTCATTTGTCAGAATTGCTTCTCCTTTAACTTTTTGTTTTATTTCTTCTTGTTGTATTGTCCAGCTAGCAGGTTTTTTTCTTCCTGCTACCAATTCTTCTCCTAAACCAGTGATAGCTTCAATTACCATAGTAAAACGATCTGATGTCATAGGGTCAGCTGTAAATAAAACTCCAGCTATTTCAGAATCAACCATTTCTTGTATTACCACAGATATACTAACTTTATCTTGTGGAAAATGATTTTTTATACGGTAGGATACTGCCCGTTCATTGTATAAAGAAGCCCAGCATTTAAGCACAGATTTAAATACACTATTTAAATCAGGAACATTCAAATAACTGTCTTGCTGACCTGCAAAAGATGCACTAGGCAAATCTTCTGCAGTTGCACTAGATCGAATTGCATAGGTAGCGTTAGGATGCATATCTAAAAGGTAAAGTTTTATTTCATCTTGTATTTCTTTTGGGAGGGTGAGTGCTTCGATAGTTGTGCGAAGCTCATCGCTTTTTATGTTGATTTCTTTAGTATCATTAATGTTAAGATTTAAAGAAGAAATCATTTTAGAAATTTCTTTATTATCTAAGACAACTTCTTTGAAAGCTTCTGTTGTTAAAGAGAAGCCTTTTGGTACTATAACGTCATTAAGTCTTGATAATTCTCCTAAATTTGCACCTTTTCCACCAACTAGCGCAATATCTGATTTATATATATGGGAGAATTTTTTAACATATTTTTCCATAAAAACATCTCCTTGATGATATAGCATAACATATTTTTATTTTAGCATTAATACTCTACTTTTTGTCATAATATTTAAAAAGGCTAACCATTTTAAAAAGATTAACCATTTTAAAAATACTAATCATTTATAAAAAATACTAATCGTTGTAAGTGTAAATTTAAATGAAGGAGTACTTAAAACTGCTTAATCGAGTTAAGTTAATATTAGCATATTCATATATATTTTGATATTATTTTTATTTTTTCTATCTTTTTTGCAGAAAAATGGGTATGTTCTCCTAAACCCTTTTTATTCTCAAAAAAGGGATCTATGTTTTTGGATTTTGCTTTGTTTAAAAATCCAATATTAAATTTTCTTAATTATCTCACTATTTTTGCTATCACATCATCAAACTTCTTTGCTTTTAATTTATCTAAAACATTTTGGTCAGCAAGTCCTCGATTTACATACTGCATCATATGGCGCTCATTATAGCTTAACTTAAAGAATGCTCTGCAAACGGCTGTGGGATTGCTTAGGGCTGTGTCTCTTTTATACTTTACAAGAAGTGTCAAAAAATCATTTACATATCTCATTGGAACAGTTATTGTGAGATTTAGACTGCTTTGAACCATGCTCTTAACCCTCTCAATCTTTGTCTCAGGGGTTTCTTTTACAAGCTTATTATCCTTATCAAGCCTTCTATATAACCTATCCTCTATTAGAGCTTTTACTTTTTCCACATCATTTATATCCTCCCCTAAGGTTTCAACTATCATCTTCTGCTTTTCATGATCTAGTTTAGATAACATTCTTCCAATACCAAGTTTTATAATCCTATTTTCCACCATCTCTAAAGCTTCAGGATATAGATTCTTAAAGCAGGTGTTGTTGTGAATAGTTGTCTTTGAAACCTTCAAGTTTTCAGCGAGAGTATTTGCCACATTCATTTGTCCTCTATAGCTTTTCCCAGATTTTAAAGCTTCATCCATCTTTAA
>JAVBPQ010000156.1:0-4208 GCA_031549525.1 Clostridiaceae bacterium
ATATATTTTTCATAAGAGAAGAGCAAACTTCAATATCAAAAGAATTAAATTTATATAATGATATAATATCAGAATTATATCCAGAAATAAGCTCATAATCTATATCTCTATCCTTTAAAATATCCTCAATTATACCTGCCATATTTACCTCATTTTCCATTTTAACTTCTTATTTCAAGTTTAGCTATTTTAAATGATGGGAAAGTTTATTAAATTTTCTTCTATTATTAAATAATCTCACTGCTGTTAAAACTGCCCCTACTAAACAAATTGCAGCAAAGGTCAAATAAACAATATGCATTCCAAAAACAAAAACATCTCCTCTTCCCTCTACGTAACTTGTGACATTATAACCAATTTTTTTGCTCATAGATTTATACAAAATAGATGTAGAAATTATTATCCCAAAAGTCTGTGCAATATTCCTAAAGAGAGCATTTATACTACCTGCAATACCTAACTTATTTTTAGGAACTGCTGACATGACAAGAGAATTATTTGGAGATTGAAAGAGTCCATTTCCAACTGCTAAAAGTACTATAAATATAGAAATGATCATCAAATTTGAATTCTCTTTTAACATAGACATCAACACTAATCCAACAACTGTAATGCTAAGACCTAAAAAACTCAAAAATTCCGAACCGATTTTATCCGATAAATATCCGCTAAATGGTGCTACTAAAGCTAACACTAATGGATATATCATCATAAAGGCTCCAGTTTTTCCTGAGGATAATTTTAAGGTTTCCTGCAGATAAAAAGGTTGAATAATACTTATACAGCTTAAAGATACAAAGGAAATAAAAGAACAAAATACGCTTAAAGAATAAAGCCTATCTTTAAATATGCTCACATCTAAAAGAGCTTCCTTTGTTTTTCCTTCTATCAATATGAAAATTATAATCAATATGATGGAAATAAGAATGCCTAAAAATATATAATTTTTATTTAAAAAGGTCTCTTCAGAATTTAAAGATATAAACAATAATGATATTGCTATGGGGAAAATAATAGACCCCTTAATATCTAATTTTTCTCTTTTATTTTTCTTTATTTTAGGCAACAATTTAAATGTGAGGATCGAGGCTATAATTCCGATTGGAACATTTATCAAAAAAATATATTTCCAATTTGCATAGGATAAAATCATACCTCCTAAAGGAGGTCCAGCTAATGTGCCAAGTGCAACAAAAGTTCCATTTATTCCAAGGGCCCTCCCTCTTTCATTTTGAGGAAAAATTTCGGCAATTATCCCTTGATTAGTGGACATTATAGCTGCCCCTCCGATAGCTTGCAATATCCTAGATAAAATTAAAAATAAAAAATTATGGAATATTCCACAAAACAGCGATCCTACTGAAAATGTTATAAATCCAATATTAAATATAGTAGACTTGCTTGTTATATCTCCAATCCTTCCAAAAATTAAGACAACCGAGGAGATTACAATTAGATATACAGTCACCACCCAAGTGATTGATTGCATATCTACTAAAAGATCTTTTGCAATTGTAGGAAGTGCAACATTTACAATGCTGCTATCTAAACAAGCCATAAAAGGTGCTATAACTACAACAAAGAGTATTGTCCATCTATTTTTTAATACTTTTTCATCTGTCATTTTTGTCCTCCAATTTGGAAATATTTTTGTAAACCTTAGTTAATCATTGTTTTCTTTGCATTACAACAAGCCCTAATATCCTCAATAGTTTTTTCGAAAAACACCCCCTGCTTATCCGTACATTCAATTGTAACATTCTCTATCTCATCTTTTAACGAAAGGTTTTTTTCTGATTTATATTTTCTTACATTAAATATTGTTTCCTTTAATTTTTCTCCAAATTCAATAAAACCAAAATTTACATTCATAAATACAAAACAAAAAGTTCGCCAAAAGCTAAAATAGCTTAGGGCGAACTGCTATGCGTCCATGGTACCACCTAAATTCAGATTAAAAATCTGCACTCAAAAATACGGGATAGATATCCGATATTCCTTCCCTTTAACGATGGAAATTCGTTGAAGCCTGCTTTAGTTTAGTGCTGCTCTACTAAGCACTTTGACACCTGATAATCTGAAGGAATCATAGCAACTGCCTGCTTCTTTAGCTCTTCAAAACGCTCTTTTGCTTCTTCTTTAGTATATTTTACAACGCCATTATTGCCATAAGGATCATTAAAATAATAATAATCTTCATCATATCCTACAAGAACCATACAATGCTCCTCTGCAGTCCATGTAAAGTATCCACTACCATCCTTAAGCTTCCATGTTTCACTAGGATAGGATGGTACCATATCTATAGTTTCCCAAACAAGCACAGGTATATTGTTATTTATAAATGTAGAGCATATTTCATCTATATTCATACCAGTTAAATCTAAAATCTTATGTTTATTACTTGTAGCTTTTTCAAGCGTCTTTTTGATAACCGGAGCAAAACATCCATAGCTTTCTTCTGATCTAGGATCGCCAACAAAAGATAAATAAGGAGAATCCGCAGTTATTTGACCATTGTCATCAACCTTTATCTCTGAAGTTTGCAAAAATTCATCAATTACCTTATCAATAGAATAATCATATCCATAAAATTGCAATAGCATAGTTGCACTTGTAATCTCACATCCTGTTGGAAAATCCTCAGATTGATTAAGATATGGAACATCCATAAGTATTTCAGTCTTTACTTTGCCTTTATTTAAACTATCTACTATTTGCGTTAAATCATCAGTAGATTTATATTCATGAGTCTTTTCTACAGCATGTCTTTCTTTTAATGTCTCGTTTGTAGTATTATTATTAATAGCTTGTACATCTGATTTTAATTGTACTTGATTAGCATTATCAATTCTCATTTTAGTTAAGATTAAAGAAAGTGATATATACATAACAATTATTAGGCTAAAAATAAAAACTTTTTCTCTTTTCTTTCTCCTTCTCATATACACTTTGCCTACACCTCGATGAAAAATATAAATTCTGTTCACTTTAATTATAGCATATATTTATTTTTTTGTTGACTTGTGTAAATTACCATCATTTATGTTTTAAATTAATTATAATAAATATTTACCAAAAAAACAACAACTTCATAAAGCCAATAACAAAAAATATTATTAATAAGGACTTATAAAATTAAATTTGTCATCATATTCTGAGCATTTTTTGACGTTTACTTTAATACTAAAATATATTAAAATTATATGCAGAAATAGAAGTAGGTCCTAATACTGAAGAAAAGAATAGTATTAATTTATTGTAAAGGATGTTAAATATGGAAAAAATCAGATTTGGTAAAACTAACCTTATGGTATCTCGTACATCTTTTGGTGCAATTCCAATTCAAAGGTTATCCTTTGATGAATCTACTGCTCTCTTAAGACATGCTTATGATGAAGGGATCAACCTTTTTGACACTGCAAGAGGCTACACTGACAGTGAAGAGAGGATTGGGCTTGCATTAAAGGATGTTCGCAAAGATATAATAATAACTACTAAGACACCTTCATTGACCCGCAGTGAAATTTTAAAAGACATAGATGAAAGCCTTAAAGATCTACAGACAGATTATATAGATGTATACCAATTTCACAATCCATCTTTTGTCCCAAAGCCGTCTGATGAACCTTTTGAGACGATGATGGAGCTTAAAAAACAAGGAAAAATCCGATTTATAGGAATAACAAATCATGACAAAAATATCGCAATAGAAGCTGTAGAATCTAAAAATTATGATGTCCTACAATATCCTCTAAGCCCTATTTCAACAGAAGATGAATTAAAACTCTCAAAGATGTGCTTAGATAATGATATGGGTCTTTTAGCGATGAAAGCCCTTTCAGGAGGTTTAATCACAAATGCAAAGTTATCTTTTGCATTTTTAAGAAGCTTTCCTAATATAGTTCCTATCTTTGGTATGCAATATATGTGGGAGCTTGAAGAATTTATATCTTATGAAAAAAATCCACCAAAGCTCACAGAAGAGATACTCTCTCTCATAGAAAAGGACAAAAAAGAGCTTGCAGGATCATTTTGCCGTGGATGTGGATATTGTTTGCCATGTCCTGCTGAAATACCAATACCTATGGCTGCAAGAATATCCTTGTTACTAAGGCGTGCAAACCCTGCATCCTATACAACTGATGAATGGATTGAGGATATGAATAAGATAGATAATTGCATAGATTGTGGAAATTGTAAATCTC
>JAVBPQ010000076.1:0-14249 GCA_031549525.1 Clostridiaceae bacterium
GTTTTACCGCATAGATAACATAAAACTCACAAGCAATGTATTTACCATGCGAAACTTTGAATCCTCTGTTTTTGATACATCAAGTGCACCTGACCAGATGATAGAAATCTCATTGCGCTTTTCTGAGACTATAAAAAAACACTTGGAGGAATATTTTGACTCTATAACCATAACCGCCTGCTGTGATGGTATATGCACAGCAAACGTCATGATTTTTGATAATGAGCAAAGCTACAATTCTCTTCTCTTATTTGGAGATAAATGCGAATGCTTAGAGCCTTTTAAGATCCGTGAGTATATTTTTAAAAAAGCTATTGATATATCAAAACTGTACAAGATTTAAACTGAGTATATTTTACTTTTATCATTAATCTAATTATAATTAGTCTAATCTAAAAAATGGGTGACAACTAAATTTTCACCCATTTTAACCTATTTTGTGTTATTCATATCTTTATAATAATCGCACATGAGATTTATTTTGCACTCTTCACATTTTGGGTTTCTTGCAATACAGCATCTTCTTCCATGAAATATCAAAAGATGGTGAGAAAGTATCCATTCATCCCTTGGTACACTTTCTCTAAGCTGCTTTTCGGTCTTTTCTACATTAGAAGCTTTAACAAGCCCTATGCGATTTGAAACCCTAAAGACATGGGTATCTACAGCAAAAGCAGGAATACCAAATGCATTTGACATCACTACATTTGCAGTCTTAGTACCTACACCAGGTAAAGATGTCAATTCTTCCATGGTCCTTGGAACTTCATCATTAAAATCAGAATGAAGCTTTTTTACAAGACCAACTATATTTTTAGATTTATTCTTATATAAACCAATCTTTTTAATCCTCTCTTCAAGTTCCTCCTGTTTTATATCTAAAAAACTATTAATATCAGGATAATCCTTATATAATTTCTCTGTAACCTCATTCACCTTCTTATCTGTAGTTTGAGCCGATAAAACAGTAGATATAAGAAGCTGAAATGGATTCTCATGGTTTAATTCACATTTAGCATCAGGATACATGGTCTTTAATTTATCTATAACTTCAATAATATCTTCCTTATTCAAAATAATCACTTCCAATCCAAACAAAAAACATCATATTTTTTATATTTATAAAAATATTCTTCATGTATAAAAGATATCCTCTAATTTAAACTATAAAAGCATTATTTTCACACCAGTGTACTACACCTTAGTGAAAATAATGCTTTCATTTATTTAAATCAGAAAACTTTTTAATAAAATTTGATTTTTTAATCTTTCTTAAAGGTGCATCTTCACCATTTAAAGTATTTTCAAAGGTATTAAACTCATTTGAATCATTTTTTACAATTTCATCATATGTTTTTTTATTAGATTCTTCCTTATTGGTTTCTTTAATTTTCTTTTCATTAGTACTATCTTTAATATCGAAAACTTTCTCTTTAGTATTTTCTAATTTTATTTCCTTATCCATTGCATTTTTACTTATATTTCTTTCATTAGTTTTTGTTTCAATCTGTGCCTTATAATTTAAGGCTCCACTCTTAGTTCGTGCATTATTACTAGCATCTTGGCTTAAAAATCTATGCCTGCGATTAGAGCTATTAGAACTTTGTAAATTAGCAGTTTCACTTTTTAAAGAATTGTCCTGATTCATTAAGTTAGTTTTGCTCTGATTGCTGTTAATTATACCTTTAGAAGATTTTACCTCGTTTTTATTGTCTGATTTCTTTTCTTCTAAAATCTTGTTTAATCTTTCATTAAGTGCATCATATTGTGCTTTCAATTTAAAATGAGCATCACATAAATTTTTGTAAGCATTAGAATTTTCACCATTTGTTTTTATATCATCGGTTTTTTTATCACACTTTTTCTTAAGTTCTTCATGTTCTTTTTTCAAGCTATAATAAGCGCTATGTAAATCTCTATAAGCCTTTTCATATGCAAGGTTTTTTTTACAAAAATTTAAAATAGTACTAATAATCAAACTTATCTCCGGATTATCAACACTTGTTTCGAGTCCATTACCATTCTCATCTATTTGAACAACAATGGTTTTTATTATTCTTGCTAATTCACGACTTTTTTCATCCTTTGATATATTATTCATAATTTGTATCAGTCCCTAATATTTATTTACAGTACTATAAAGATATGAAACTGCTCCACTAGCATTTGCATATATGTCCTCAACTATTTTAAAATCTATATAATCTGATATTTCAGGAATTGTGTTTTGAATATATTTTTTAAGAAGTATAGCTCCTCCTCCACAAAAAATCAGAGTAGTTGCTGCAAGCTCCCAATTCAATATCTTTACGAAATTTATGAGATTTTTAATATAATTTATACAACATTCATCTATAATGGGACTTGTAAGCCTCTTGACATTTTCTTTTTTACCATAACCACCTGCTAATATAGCTTTTTCAATGTTTTCATTTTGAATATCCTTAACTATAAAGCTCGTTTCAGAGTTAGTCTTTATATTCGTGTTTATTTCATCAAGCAAGCTGAATATCCCTTTATCGGTTGTATTGCATTTATCATCAAGAACTGTTTTTCCATTATAGTATACAAAATTTATATTTTGACCCCCAATATCTATAAACCCAATGGTATCATTGTATTCTCCCTCTTCATCGTTAAATAGAAGACCATAACCTTCAGGTATTATTCTAAGGCTCCTAATTCTAAATGTCTTTTCAATATTATCTACGTTTATTGTTATATTATTTCCTTCATTATAAATTAAATCATAAAATTCTTTTCTTAACGTATTGTTTACATATTGAATTATTGGGCAAACTACAGCTAATTCTACCTCTATGTTGTTCTCTTTAGAACCTTTTATGAAATGATGTATTGCAATGTAAACTGACAATTTATGTAAAAATGATGATTTAACCGTATCTCTGTCAGGATCATCGCCATTTTCACCAAAGGCATATGTTTCTCCCTCATAATTTACTCTCAAAGTGCTGTTTCCAATAATTACGCTATCCTTATTTATCTTTCTTATTTTGTTTCTTATGGAAAATGCTTCTGTGAGTGTTTCGTTATTTACATTTATAACTCTAAAGCTCTTTAGAGAATACTTTCCACTATCAACTGCAATAATTTCAACTTTAGCAGCATTTTCACGATCAATGTTGTCTTCAGTTCTTTGGACCATTTTACACACTCCTACAATATTATTTTTAACTTTATCATAATATTATAAATAAAATTACCATAAAGTCAAAGTTTCTGTAAATTTTATAAAAAATAATCTTATGCCTAAGTATATCTTTTACAATAATTATAAAAACTATTTATTCTTTTATTCTTTTAGTTTAAATAATCAAAAAATATTTTTTAATTATATACATACATCGCTAAAAATTATTATAATAGTTTTGAATATAATATTCAATGATAAAAAAACTTAAAATCTTATCACGTTATCAAAATATCATAACATTTAAATTTTTAATTGAAATGTAGCATTTTTTCTAATATAATAGTCATATTGAATATTTTTTGAAAGGATATGGAATAATGCTCAGACCATCCGAGAAAAATAGTGAAAAAACTCATAAATTAATATATGAGATATTTTTAAAAAATATTGATGATCCCCATGGTTATGAATTAATATACGGATATTTTCTTCACAACGGTTATTTTTATGACAAGATGATATCATATATAATTGGATTTAATGAAAAAAAGCAGGCAATTGCCATAATACCTATAAACTCTGATGGTGTTATATCAAGTTCCATAATAAGAGCTTATGTTAAAGATATCATTGCTATGAAATTTATATCAGAAGATGAGTTATTTATACATATAGATGAACCAAAGTGTAAATTAAATGTAATTGTACAAGCATTTACTTCAGCTATATATCTAAATTCAAATATCTATCCAATAATACAAGATGCAGTTATAAATAAACTTGCAAATTTCATAAAAATAAATTTTCAAAGATATGCCTTATAAAAATAGGAGCTTAAAGCTCCTATTTTTATATTAACACTTCATTTGTATCGACTATATTAAATCCATCTTTTCTTTTACGAAAAATATCAAAATATATTTCATGAGTAGGAATATTCACTCTGCTTACTTCTACTTTTATCTTATCTCCTAATTTAAAAACTTCATCTCCGTATGTTCCTCTAAGAGCTAAGTTTTCTTCATCATAATAGTAAAAATCTGGTCCTATACTATCTATTGGTATAAGGCCTTCAATAGTGTTATAAAGCTCTACAAAGAAACCAAAACCAGTTACAGATGATATTATGCCATCATATACTTCGCCTATTCTCTCGCTCATATATTCGGCTTTTTTTATGTTATCTAATTCTCGTTCAGCTTCTTCAGCTTTTCTCTCTGTTATTGAAGATTGAATTGATGCATTTTCAACTGCCATTTCAAACATCTCTTGTTTTTTTTCATTTATGCGAGAATTTATAAACTCTTTTATTATTCTGTGTATCATAAGATCTGGGTACCTTCTTATAGGAGATGTGAAGTGGCAATAATATTTTGCAGAAAGCCCAAAATGACCAATGCACTCTGAAGCATATCTTGCTTGCTTTAATGATCTTAATAAAAGCGTATTTACAACCTTCTCTTCGTTCTTATTTTTAACAAGGCTTAGGATCTTCTGCAAGGATTTAGGATGAATGCTGTCACCCCTTTGATTTATATTATATCCTAAATTGTTAATAAAATTACTAAACCTTTCAAGTTTTTCTTCATCAGGATCTTCATGAATTCTGTATACAAAAGGGATCTTTGCCCAATAAAAATGTTCTGCAATGGTTTCATTAGCACAAAGCATAAATTCTTCTATTATCCTGTTTGAAATATCCCTGTCGTAAGGCTCAATCTTTATGGGTTTGCCATCTTCGTCAAGTTCAATCTTGCATTCCTTTAAATCAAAATCTATTGCACCTCTTTTTATTCTCTTTTTATAGAGTATTAAGCATAACTCTTCCATAATTTTAAAATCTTCTATTAGATCATTATATTTTTTAGACAGCTCTTCATCACCTTTTAATATTTTAGAAACATCCTCATATGTCATCCTAGCTTTTGACCTTATTACACTCTCTTTAATATCATAATTTAAAGTTTTTCCTTTAGAGTCTATCTCCATTATACAGCTTAGAGTAAGTCTATCAACTCCTGGATTTAAGGAACAAATACCATTGCTTAAGCTTTGTGGAAGCATTGGTATAACATAATCTATTAAATAAACTGAAGTACCTCTTTTAAAAGCCTCCTTGTCTAAAGAACTGTTTTCTTTAACATAATTTGATACATCTGCAATATGAACCCCTAATCTAAAATTTCCATTAGGGAGCCTCTCTACCATTATGGCATCATCTAAATCCTTTGCATCTATGCCATCTATGGTTATTATCCTCTCATCTCTTAAATCCAGTCTCCCCTTTAGGCTATCTTCTGATACTGAAGTTTCAATATTATTTGCAAATTTTAAAGTTTTTGGAGGGAATTCTTCTGGTAAATTGTATTTTTTAATTATTAATTTAATATCTACTCCTTTTTCCCCTCTGTTTCCTATTACCTCAAGAATTTTACCCTCAGGATTCTTGTCTTCTTTTGGCCATTTTGTCAATTTAACAAGTACTACGTTTCCTTTTTTAGCATTTTTCTTATCATCACCAGAAATGAATATATCATATGGCATCTTTTTATCATCTGGAACAACAAAGCCAAATCTCTTGTTATCTTGATAAGTACCTACAAATATATCATTTCCTCTCTCTAGTATCTTTACAACTTCTCCCTCTCGCCTTCTTTTATCCTTGCTGCTACTTACTAGATTTACTTCAACCCTATCTCCATTAATAGCTCCTCTAAAATTACCTGGAGGAATGAACACATCTTCAGATTTATCATCTGGAATTAAAAAACCATAACCTTTGCTTGTCATGTTTAATTTTCCTGTCACTATAGATTTCTTTTTTTTAAAAATCGTATATTTATCTTCTTTATTTCTAGTTATGATTTTGTCTTTTTCCATAAGTCTTAATGTCTTTTTTACTGTAGTTAATAGACTCTCCTCAACATCTAAAGCATGAAACAACTCTTCATATGACATAGGTTTATAATCAATGCTGCTCATCAAATACAAAATCTCATCCTTTATATGCATTTAATCACCTGCTCTTTACATCGCTTATTTTGCACTTAACACCTTATTATAGATTTTTAACAATAAGCCTTTATTTATACTAAAAACTTATTTTTAACCTTAATAATTATTTACATTAAGATTAGGTAAGTATTTGCTTGAAGTAGTTTCTGTGGTTTTTAAATATAACATTTTATTGGAAAAATATTCGATTATGATTGGATTATATTCATTTTTCATAGTACCATAATTTATGTTAGAAAATATATCCTCTATCTGCAAATTCATATTTATGATGGATTTTAAATAATCTAATTTATCAAATTGATTTTGAGTTATTGAGAAAAATATATTTCCATCATCATAATTTTGTATAGAAGAAATCGCGCGGGATAAGTATAATTCAAAGGATTGCTTTGAGTATGTGAGGGATATAAATATGCAATTAAACCTATTCTCAAAATAACATGGAAGTGCATTTTCAATTTTATACCTGCTGCAAAAAACTAGATACCTATCTATTAAGTTTATTTTTCCTATGTAATTAATCAAATCATTATTATCGCTTACAAATTCTATATTACAAAGATATGGATGGTAAAGAGGAAATATCTTTTTTAAAATCATAGATAGTGCAAAACAGGTCATAATATCATCACCTAAAAATAAAATCTTATCTCCAAGTCCAACACCTTTTGATACAGCAGTAAGAGCCCTTTCTATTGCTGAATTTGCATCATATATTCTATCTATATCTATGCTGTGAGTTATTTTAAAAGCTATTTCCCTAAGTTTTGTAATCTCTTCATTAAAATCTACATCTATATCTACACCATCTTTAAGGACTTTATACAAAAGTGATTTATCCACTACACCAAATCCAAATTTTTCCCTCACATATTTTATTCCAAAATCCGTAAAAAATAAATTTTCTTCATGCCTTAATATTCCGTCTTTTTTTAATTGGAAAACTATATTCTTTACGTATACTTTGTCCATGTTTATTGTTCTATAAAATGTAGCGCCATCTACTCCTTCATATAAGTACAAAAATTTTAGAAAATATTTATATACTCTTCTATTTAAGTGTTGGAACAAGATCTCTTTACCTGTTAAATTAACCACTGCATAACACTCCCTAATTTTATTACTAATAATTATACTAAAGTTAACGATCATTTTCTATATACAATAATTAGAAATTAATTAAACTGTAAAATATAATTGATTTAGTGTAATATAAAGTAGTAACTAATAATTATTTAATTTATCAAATCGGAGGTTATTTTATGAAACAAAACAAAACCTTTCCCTTAATACTAAGCGGACTCTTTATAGCTCTTGCTGTTACTACCCAATACATTGGTAAAGCTATACCATTTTTTAATCAGATATTGGTAGGCTCTATCATAAATGCAATTTTAATCTCATCTGTCCTATACTGCGGAGTTTATTATGCTTGCCTTGTATCCTTATTAACACCAATAACAGCATTTTTAATAGGAGTAATACCTTCTCTTCAAGGACCCTTTGTACCATTTATATGTATTGGCAATTTATCATTAGTAGTTGCTTTTTCAATACTTATGAAGTTAACAAATACATATAAGGAGTATATAGGAATAATAGTAAGTGCAATAATAAAATTTATATTTTTATTCATATCAGCCCAATATCTCATAGAACTGTTTGGACTTAATTTACCTGAGAAGATGATACAAGCTCTTAAAGTATCCATGGGAATAATGCAGTTTATAACAGCATTAATAGGTGGAACCCTTGCTATTTTAATCAATAAAATGCTTAAGAAAAGAAAAGCTATCTAAAATAACAGACTCTCAGAGATGAGAGGCTTTTTGCTTGTAAAGCAAAAATAAAAATAGTATAATAGCAATTGTAAAGTTGCGAGTTTAAATACTCTATGCTATAGGTACAAATCAGACATACCTTTATTATTGTAGTAAAAATGATACTGTAATTATTTAAAGAGGGGTTTTATAAATGGAAAAAAATAAGCCAATGGGATTTGCTACAAAAGCTATACATGCTGGAAATATTCGTGATTCTCAATATGGTTCTTTAACTATGCCTATTTATCAAAGTTCTACTTTCTTATTTGAAAATTGTGAACAAGGAGGGAATAGATTCAGCGGAAATGAAAAGGGTTACATATATTCGCGATTAGGAAATCCTACAACAAATGTATTACAGGATAAAATTGCCATACTTGAAAATGGAGAAGCTGCAATTGCATTTTCATCTGGAATGGGTGCAATTTCATCAGTCATGTGGACTATTTGTAAAAACAAAGATCATATAATAGCTGATAGAACTCTATATGGTTGTACATTCGCTTTTTTAGAACATGGTATAAGCCGCATGGGAGTTGATGTAAGTTTTATAGATACTACGAATGAAGAAGAGCTTAAAAAAACATTAAGACCTAATACTGTAGCTGTTTATATCGAAACTCCTGCCAATCCTAATATGAAGATAATCGACTTAGAGGCTGTTTCTTCTTTAGCTCATGATTTTAATAAAGATATCAAAGTAATCTGTGATAACACATTTGCCACACCATATCTCCAACGCCCTTTAGATCTTGGATGTGATGTTGTAGTACATTCTGCTACAAAATATTTAAATGGTCATGGAGATGTGATTGCAGGATTTGCTTGTGGAAAGGTTGATTTTATGGAGCAAGTTCGATTATTTGGGTTAAAGGATATGACAGGAGCCGTGCTTGGTCCTTTTGAAGCTTATCTAATTTTAAGAGGACTTAAGACCATGGAGATAAGGATGGACCGTCATTGTGAAAACGCTTTAAATTTAGTGGAATACTTAAAAAATCAGCCTAAGGTCATAAAGATATACTTTCCAGGTTTAAAAGAACATCCTGGATATGAAATTGCTAAGAAACAGATGAGTAAATTTGGAGGTATGATCTCCTTTGAAGTGCAAGGAGGCAAAGCTTGTGGAGCAAAACTATTAGACAATTTAAAGCTATGTACTCTTGCAGTTAGTTTAGGTGATGCTGAGACTCTCGTAGAACATCCTGCTTCTATGACACATTCTACATATACACCTGAGGAATTAAAAGAGGCAAATATACCTGAAGGATTAGTACGAGTTTCTGTAGGTCTTGAAAATATAGAAGATATAATAGATGATTTTGAGCAAAGCTTTGCTTTGATTTAAAATATTTAGCACCTTTTATCAAAATATATAAATTTAAAAAACACTTTGCTATCTAAATATGAAAGTAAAGTGTTTTTTAATTTATCATGATATGGCAAAAAACTCATACCTATTTTGGCTATACTTAATTGAATGTTAGTTTGAAATTTTACATTTATACCTTTAATTGTTAGCAAATAAATGTTAAAATCATTATATGTACATAAAATTTAGTATTGTGATTTTAATAGTATCATAGTATCTGAGTTAAGTCATAATTAATTATTTTGTGTAAACGATCACAAAAATCATGTTTTATTTTATTCTTATTTTAGGGGGAGTTTTATGAAAACCAAAAAAATAATGAGCTTGTTAATTACTGCATTAATGATGGTAACTGTATTTTCAGGTTGCGGTAATGGGGGTAGTGGTGCAAATAATGATACACAAGGAAACACTACTACACAAAGCAATGAAAGTTCAGCTGATACAACGGCAGAAGCATCAGCGGACAATAGCAATACTAATACTAACACCAATACTAACACCAATTCAGCCTCTTCTGAAGTTAAGATTTTAACTGGTGTAACAGGTGGTAAAGATGATGAAGAGATGGCTAAATTCCAAGAAAGTCTAAGTAAAGCAACAGGTCTTAATGTAATAATGGAAAAGCCTTCCGATTACTCAAACACGTTGATTCAAAAATTACAAAGCGGTGAAAAATATGATTTGATTTATTTAAATCAAAAGGAATTATTAAGCCTTAATGAACAAGAAGTTCTTTCTGATATAACAGACAAGGTAAAAAATTCTAAAATTCTTACTGACAACATCGATCCTAAAGAATGGAAAGATATTGAGATAGATGGCAAATATTATGCAGGTTTTAATAAAAAAGAAATTTTCATTCCTGTATTATTAAATAAGAAACATTTAGAACAAGCTGGAGTCGATTATAAAACTATTGAACCAACTCTAGATGGTTATTACAATGTTTTTAAAAAGCTCAAGGAAACCATTAAAACACCTCAATATTATCCTTTTGATATTGTTTTAAACGAAAATTGGGATCTGCAACCTTGGATGGCATCTGCCAATATTAAAGGCGGAGTTATAAAGGATTCAGATGGAAAAACATATGTACCTTATGCCACAGATACGGCTGCACCTGTATGGGAATGGCTTGCAAAACTATATGCTGAAGAGCTATTAGACCCATCTTGTGCTGTTGATAAGACCAAAGATACTCGCAGCAAACTAAGTTCAGCTTCTCAACTCATTTCTGTATGTACAGATTGGATTGCATGGGGAGGTATGCAAAATAAAAATGCAGAGGCCTCTGGAGTATCATCAGATGACTATGAAATTGTAATGCTTCCAGGCGTTAAAACACCAGACGGCAACTATATGCTTAGAAAAGGAAATGCCAGCCTTTGGGGTATCCCTGTTAATGCAAATAACCCAGATGGAGCATTTAAAGTACTTGAATACTTTGCTACACAAGAAGGTGGTATGCTGCTTTCTGTTGGTATTGAAGGTGTAGATTATACAAAAGATGGAGATAAAATTACATTAACAGATACAGGAGCCGCACATTTAAACGATCATGGTGCACCATTTCCTATAAATAAAAATTTCGAAAACCCCTTAGGATATAATCCAGGCATAGAAGATGCACTGAGCCTTGAACAATATGCATCTATTGAAACACCTATACAAAATGAGCAAGATTATAAAGAAATTGTGGGCAAATGGGGTGTTATGATAGTAAAAGGTGATACATCTGTAGCTGATGGTTTAAAAAATATGAGAGAAGAATTAGTTTCTAGAGGAGTTTGTGAAAAATAAAGGCATAATTTAACGATAAGATATGGGAATAAATAAAAGACAACTTTACTAAATTTTTAGTATAAGTTGCTTTTAATTCCCTAAAAACCTTTTTGTTATATCATGCATTGTGAGGAGGGTTATTTTGGCGAACAATAAATTGTTTAAACAAATGTATAAGTATAGAATGATTTATATTATGCTTATCCCTGTTGCTATATATTTTATAGTATTTTCATATTATCCTTTATATTTAGGTATCATAAGCAGTTTCATGAAGTCAAAAATGATAGGAGCACCTGAATTTACTGGGTTTACAAACTATAAAGATGTTTTGCAAAGTCCATTATTTAGCCAATCCTTTATAAATGTCCTTATTGTTGGAATAGGAACATTTATAATACAATTTATTTTAGGACTTTTGATAGCTTTATCTCTAAATGAATTAAAATCAAAATTTATAAAGACTTCTATACAGTCATCAACTTATTTACCTTACCTTTTGTCCTGGTCAGTAGTAGGAGGTATGTGGATAAAGCTTTTAGGACCAACTGGTATTGTAAATGGATTTCTCCAATTAATATATGGCAGCTCATTTAAATCCATTATATTTATGTCTGAACCAAAATTTGCAAGGGAAATAATGATTCTAACAGGTTCGTGGAAAGTTGCAGGTTATTATGCTGTTTTATTTTTAGCTGCTATTGTAAGCATAGATGAGAGCATTTACGAAGCTGCAGCTATTGATGGAGCATCTAGACTTCGTCAAATCGTTCAAATCATAATTCCAAGCCTAGTTCCTACCATGAAAGTTATAACTGTTTTAAGCTCCATGGGTATTCTTAGAAACTTTGATCAAATTTTTGTCATGCAAAACTCTATCATCCTTGATAAAATCAGAAATCCTCTATACCTTATATATTCAGATGGAATAATAAATTTTAAAGTTGGTTTTGCAACAGCAGCATCTACTTTAGTTCTAATAGCTACATTTATAATTGCAACTATTGTAAGAAAGCTCACAAAATATGATGATACTTATATTAATTAATTGAGAGGTATTATATGTTTAAAAGTAAACAAAGCTTAAAAAATGAACTTTCCATTTGGCAAAAGATTATTATGTATTTATTCTTGTTTTTTATCTTTATAATTACAGTCATTCCAATGTGGAATGTCCTTGTGATGAGCACATCAACAGCTGCAAGTGCTCAAGAAGCAGGATTAAAACTTTGGTGGTCGAGTTTTACTTTCGAAGGGTATGAATATATGTTTAGAATAGCTAAATTTGGAAGACCATTTGCAAATTCTTTATTTGTAACTGTTACATCAACCAGCATACAAGTTATTCTATCCTCTCTTGCTGGATATATTTTAATTCAAAGAGAATTACCCTTTAAGAAAGCTATTACATCATTTATTTTAGTCACCATGATGGTTCCAGGAGATTTGACTCTTGTTCCAATATATCAGTTAAACAAACAATTAAATCTTCTAAACTCTTACACAGGACTTATTGTAAATGGATTAGTATCAGGCTTTTGTATAATGCTCATGAGAAATTATTTTCTTTCAGTGCCTTATTCTCTTGCTGAATCTGCTCGTTTAGATGGAGCTTCTGAGTTTAATATTTTTTCTAAGATATATATGCCTGTTTCTATCCCTGGAGCAGTAACTATATTCTTTCTAGAATTTGTTAATAAATGGAATGCAATTATGATACCTGCGACAATTACAACTAAACCAGAATTTTTTACCCTGCCGCTAACTATTAGAAATCTAATAATGTCTACAAATTCTACTTCAGGTGCGCCACCAGTACCAGATAATGCTTTTATGGCATCTATTGTAGTTTCAGCAATACCATTAGTGCTCATCTATATTTTTGCTCAAAAATTCTTGCTCTCTGGAATAACTGTTGGTGCTATAAAAGAATAAAAAACTTTAAAAAGGAAGCATTAAATGATCAAGGAATTTTTTGAAAAAGTAGAGCCTGAAAAGGTAGGTCTAAACAGCTATAATCTTGAAAAAATTATAGAATTTTTAACATCAGAAAAAAAGTTAGATATACACAGTTTTTTGGTTATAAAACACGGATATTTGATATTTGAAAAATATTTTAGAGATAATGAAAGAGAAACACCTCATGTGATGTATTCTGTTAGTAAAAGCTTTACATCTATAGCTATTGGAATTTTATATGATGAAAAGATGCTGAAATTAGACGATCCTATTATTGACTTCTTTCCAGAGCATAAATATTTAATAGACCATGAATATAAAAATGAGATTACAATAAGACATCTTTTAACCATGAGTGCAGGGCTTTCTGTAAATGAAGGAGAGAGCTTTGATAGTTTTGATTTAGCTAAATTTTATTTTCTAAGCCCTGTAAAGTACAAGCCAGGAACCCATTTTGAATACTCTAGTGCAGCTACTTATATCCTTTCAGCAATTGTTTCAAAAATTACAAAGAAAAGCCTTCACGAATTTTTAATAGAAAGAGTATTTAAACCCTTAAATATAATGATAACAGGATGGTTATCATGCCCAAAAGGAATTAGCATGGGCGGATATGGACTTTTTATATGCGCTTATGATATGGCAAAATTTGCTCAAATGCTTTTAAATAATGGATCCTTTAAAGGTATGAGAATAGTTTCTAAAGAATGGATAGATCTTGCCACAACAAAACAAATTGAAACGTTTGGTAATGATAATAAAGATATTGATTGGCAGGCTGGATATGGATTTCAATTTTGGAGATGTTCATTTAATGCATATAGAGCAGATGGAATGAAAGGTCAATATATTGTAGTAATACCTGAAAAAAATATGTCCCTAATTATTACAAGCTGCATTGAAAAAATGCAAATTCCTTTAGATGGTATTAAAAAATATCTCATATAAAATTTTTAACTTAAAAAATCCTCTACTCTAGATGGAGCAGAGGATTCATTATTTTTTAATATTATTCAACTAAATCAAGGTTAGTGATCTCTACCTTTTTTATATTTTCTTTCTCATCAAAATTTAAAAACCTAGAAGTTATTACTGCCCCTAGCATGATAATAAACGGACAAATAATTAATAAAAATTT